>VFJY01000120.1 GCA_009885825.1 Rhodobiaceae bacterium
CGCCGCTCGCCAACTCCACGGCGTCCTTCGTCGCCTTGGTAGCGTCTGCCACGGGATTGACGCACGGCCAGCTCAGGGACAAGTTCGTTGAATTGAAATTCGGTGCGGCATCTACTTTTGGTCGTGCTTGGAAATGTCTTAAAGAAACGGATCGGGTCCGAATTGTGAAGGAAAATGGGAAAAATTTGATCTTTGCAGCTAGTGTCAGTGTCAAACCGGTGTCAAACGAGTGTCAGACACCAACTCAAGCTTAGTGTCATATCACCCCTTTTCTTAGGGGTGATACTGACACCAAGAGCGAGGGAATTAATAATCCACCCAATTGAACGCCCAGAGGATGACTGCGGCTCGGTCTGCTGCGTTTCTGGCCGGCCAAGGGTCAGCAAAGGCCGCCGGTTGCCGCAAGGCTCACGTCCGCTTTCCCCTTGTCTGCGGACATTTTACAAAGTGAACTTGAGGTCGGCTTCGGGCCAACAGCTGACATCAAACCACAAAAAGACATCTGCCAATTGGTTTTAAAAGTGACGGAACGCGTTGGTTTGGTCATCCAGGCAACCATCGCCCCAATGAGGACATTGCCGAAGGCGAGCACGACTGAAGTTTTGTCTATGGTTGCTTCGACGATGGCGAACTGCCTAAAATAGTTTTGCGTATCCGCTAGACGCAACATGTTTTTCGATCAACACCGCTAGACTCGGAGAGCTAACCAATGATAGCGCTGTTTGCACGTTGCAGCGCAGAAACGATCGGTGATCCATTTCGTCCCATGTTGCCAGCTGATGCTCCACCTTCAGCGCATAGACATCCACCGAACAACTCTTTTCGCGCCCGCCACGGTGCCGGTTAAAAGTGAATGTTCCAATGCAATGTTGTTCGGCGCTGCCAACGATACCCGCTTCCTCAAGGGCTTCTTGGGCTGCCACCTCATGCGGGGCAAGGCCACGAATTGGATTGCCTTTCGGTATGATCCAGCGACTACCGCCTCTGGACGTTATCAGGCACAGGTCAATGCCGCCATCCGGGTTTACGAGAATTGGGAGGGCGCCAATTTGATGCAGTTCTTGGTCTGGCTGACTCATGCGGCTCCAAACTCATTAGGGATTGATTCGTTCCAAAAAATCAACCATAGTCAATTAGTTATCAAGACCATCGCGCTGTTACGAACTTGTGACAGTTTCGTGTCATTTGCCGGTCGTCACCGCCCCGTGGAATTGATTGAGACGCAATCTCGCATAGATTGACGCTCGCCGTTGGGGCCGTCATGCTTCACAGCAGCTGTGTCAATCGCGCGGGTGAGTTAGTGGGGACGAGTAGGTTTCAAGAGTGTGAAAAGTCGTAACGCCGATATAGATTTGGGGGGGGGCATTGAACAATCGGCTGGGTGCCGAACCGTCCAAAAAGATCATGAAATCGAAGTCAAATTCACATGCGATCCGGCGACCATGGAGCGCGTAGCAAACTCGCATATTCTGAGGTCTGGGGCCGATATGCGCGTTCGGAGGCTAAGAACCATATACTTTGACACACCCTCAGATGACCTTCGCAAGAGCGGAATAGTTCTGCGAATCCGCAAGAAAGACCATACAGCGGCCGTCCTCGGCTTCAAGTCGGCCTCCATTAAGGCTGGTGGCTCGTTTGCACGAAAGGAAGTGGAGGTCCCTTCACCGGACCTTCAACCCAACCTGGCCCTCTTCGCCAAGAAAACGGCGGCGGATGTGGTCCGCATCATCGGTGATCGCCCGCTAGAACCGAAGTTCGAAACTCAGATCAATCGGCAAACGATTGTTGTCAGCCGCGCGAATTCCTGCATCGAGGTCGCGCTGGACGAGGGACACATTGTTTATGGCGAACAACGTGTGCCACTGTCGGAGATTGAGTTGGAACTCAAATCAGGCGACGAAGCTTTCCTCTACGACCTGGCAACGGAGCTCGCAAAGGAGTTTTCCTTGAGTCTCGATTTCGTCAGCAAAGGTGAAAAAGGCTTCCGCACTTGCGGGAAGGAGAGTGCAGCGCCGGTCAAGGCAGAATCCATTCGGCTCAAGTCGGGAGCGACGGTCGACGACACGGTAACGGCCATTCTTGCAAACACACTCGCCCAGTTCGTTGCAAATTGGGCCGCATTGAGAGAAACAGAGCGCCCTGAGTCCATCCATCAGTTGCGCGTTGCGCTGCGTCGCCTGCGCAGCGGACTGTTAATGTTCAAGAAGGTTTTGCCGAAAGGCGAGTTCGACGACTTGCGACAAGAGGCAAAGCGGATCGCATCGGCGCTAGGCCCGGCACGCGAGTGGGATGTGTTACGCGCATCCGTTGAGCAAATGCCGCTGCTGCGTAAAAATTGCCCTGAGAGTTGCGAGGCACTGCTCACTGCACTCCAGGACTGCCGGAATATTGCTTACAAAGATGCACGGTCCTTAATCAACAGTCGCGATGTCACGATTTTTGTTCTTAAGGTGCAAAGCCTCCTAACACGCCGAGCTTGGCGCAAAGCTCTCACCAACAAAAAGCAGCCGAATCTAAATGTGACTGCCAAGAAATTTGCAAAGCGTACACTAAATAAGTTCAGTGAACGGGTTCTGAAGCGTGGGAGTGAATTTCCGGACCTGTCGGACGAAGCTCGTCATAAACTGCGGATTGCCCTCAAAAATTTGCGCTATAGCGTCGAGTTCTTCGGCAGTTTGTTCAATCGGCCCCGAAAAGTGACGTCCTACGTTGGTCACGTCACCAAGCTACAGGATTTGATCGGCACTCAAAATGATGTCGTAATGGCCAGAGAGTTCCTCGACAAGCTATCGTCGACAACTGGAGTGGGTCTAGAAAAAGCATCGGGATTCATCCTGGGCTGGTATGCGAGTAAGGTCTCCGCCGCCGAGGAGAGCCTTTGCAGTTCCTGGAAGAAATTCAAACAGACGGACGCATTCTGGGATTGAGATCGCCTCTCGGCAGCGAAGTGTATGCTCGAACGTTAGTTTGTCATTCCTACGTTTACCCGCAAGTCCGCTTCTGGACCGGCCCGAAACTTGACCAACCGTCGCTTTTCCTGTCAATAGTCCACTGGACCGTGCCGTGACTGCCTGTAACGAGTGGAGTACGATGATCATGTCAATGCCAGAAACCGTTGAAGTGAAGATACCGGCGACCGAACCCAAGGCCAAGAAAGCTAAACAGAAAGCTTGGCCAGACCAGTTCTCCAAGAGCACAAAAAAGGTGCCCAAGGACAAGAAGGCCACACGCGTTCAGTTTGAATTTGTGGGCAAAGTCGAGAGCATCAATGTCCAGGGTGATGGCACCAGCGGTCATCAGTTTTTATTCAGCCTTATCAACAAGAAGGGCGAACACCGCTCATTTCTTCTTGATCGGTCTGAACCGTTGCGCTTTTCCGCCATGGCCAGTCTGCTGACGGCTGCGTTTGCGGCAGAAAAGAAGGTAAGCATTAGGACTGCCGCAAATGCCAGTGGACCTGCTTTTGCGGGTGAACTCGAAGTTCGGACCAAGAACTGAACAATCACTTTGTCTCCTTCGGGCCAAGAGCGGTCATTCACGCCGATGCTATGCTCTGGCGCCAGCTGATTGGGCAGTCAGGGTAGTGGCTCGGGCGCGTCAGACTGGGTGCGCAAGTAGGCAATCAGATTTGCCAGTTCTGCCCCGTCTTCGATACCCTTGAATTTCATACGCACTCCTGGCGCAGTAATCGCCGGTCCCCACAGGAAAGTGTTCAGGTCTTCGTAGCTCCACGAAGCGCCCCAGTTTTTCAATGTCTCCGAATATGAAAAATTTTGCATCGATGCCTTCTGCCGACCGACCACGCCCCAAAGATTGGGACCCAATTTGGTGCCTTTCTTTACTTCGATGTGGTGGCACTGCACACAATTCTTGACAAAGATGACCTGTCCCTTGGTGGGATCGGCAGCACCGAGCTTGGCCGAGATCGGCGCGACTTTTGGTGAGGCAGCACCATGCGTGGCCAGGTAATCGGCAATCTCACGCAGTCCGATCAATTTCGCTGCGTGAATTGGCGGCTCGCGATCTTGATTGAGCGCATTCACGTCCGCCCCCAAATCCACCAGTGCTGTTACGCATTCGAGGCAACCGCTTTTGGCCGCCAAGTACAGGGCCGAATTTGTCGCCAAGGCAGCGTTGGGATTGGCGCCGCTGGCGAGAAGCAATTTGAC
>VFJY01000088.1 GCA_009885825.1 Rhodobiaceae bacterium
ACGCTGGCATTCCGGCCGGCGGCCTGTTCACGGGTGCCGAAGAGCTCAAAACCGTAGCGGAAGCGGCAATTTATGGCGGCACCGTTGGCGCAGCGCTTGATCCCTGCTATCATCAGGCCTGCGACAACTATGACAACAACAATGTGGTTGTATTTGACGAAATGAGCGACGCGGCAGCCGATGCCGTATTGCAATTTGCCATGACCACTTCGGCTGTCAAAGGCGCATCGAAAGCCAATGACCAGGCCATCAAGAGTGTTGATGCTGACAGCCTCATGTATCGTGGCAGCCATCTGCAGCGTTAAGGTTGTTTGACCTGAAATGCCGGGGCGGCCTGTCATGGGCCGCCCCAGGCTTTTGCAAGCGGCAAAAGCCCCTCCGGGAGCTGTGGTCAATGGGTTACACTTGGCAAGTTGCGACCTAAGTCCCTTGAAACTTGCTCCCGGTTTAACCAGAATGCTTATTTCTTAGCGATGTTTTAACACTGCTATAGTGTTGGCAACGAATCAGCCGACACGGGCTTGGCAGGTTAGAGCTTGAGGGCGATTTTGTGACGTTTGCATATGGGGCAGGAGCGGCCAAGTTAACTGCTATTCCGCAGATATGCCGTCTGCTGGCGTGCTGGCTTTGCCTTGTCCTCGCTGGCTGCTCCAGCAATGTCGGTCCAAGCCTTGAAAATCCGGGCAACCTTGATCTCAGCGCCAAGGGTCCAACACGCGTGGGTTCGCGCGGTCAAAGCGCAGCGGATACGAAAACGGGAAAAACCAGCTATCAGCTGTTTCAAGGCACGCCGCAGAGCCTCCTGGAAGGTTCGCTTGAGCCGCCGCCGGGAGTTGTCGCGGCGGAGGGCAATTACACCATCAATGTTGACCGGGCGGAAATTGGCGAAGTGGCAAAACTGGTTCTCGGCGAAACGCTTGGGCTGACCTATGTTCTGGATCCCCGGGTGCAGGGAACCATAACGCTTTCAAGCAGCAGGCCGCTGACCGGGCCAGAGGTGCTGGACGCCTTCGAGGCCGCCTTGCGCCTCAACGGCGCGGGCCTGGTGAAAGATGGCAACGTCACCAAAATTGTAGCCCTGCAGGAATTGCTGGAAGGTGAAATGGGGACTGCGGATCTTGATCCTGAGAAAGTTTCCGCAGGCTATGGCGTAAGCGCCATTCCCATACGCTACATCGGCATTGCCAACATGCTGGAGCTGATTGACAGTTTCGTTGCCCGCAGTGGCTCGGTCAGGGCATCCAATATCGGCAATCTCATTCTGGTGCGCGGACCTGCTTCCGAGCGCCGGTCGCTCATTGATGTTGTGCTGTCCTTCGATGTTGACTGGATGCGGAGCCAGACCGCGAGCCTTGCCATTCTTGCCAACAGTTCGCCTGAAGAGATGGTCTCCAAGCTGGACGCCATCTTCGAGCAGGATACCGCGACATCGGGCAACAACGCCGTCAAGGTTGTGCCGCTTGAGCGCCTGAATGGCGTGGTTGTCATCGCCAACAGCCAGGAAAAAGTCAGGCGCGCGCTGGTTTGGGTGGGCAGGCTCGACAAGGCGAGCGTGACAGACACCAATTATTTCGTCTATGCCGTGCAGAACGGCAATGCTGAGGATATTGCAAAGATCCTGGTTGCGACCTTCGTGGACAAGAGCGATGCACCCGGGCTCACGGCCGAAGTCGCGCCCGATGAGGCCACGGTGCAGCTGTCGACGGAGGCAAATCCAGAGCAATCGCAGACTGCCGGCGGACATGCCAACCAGAGT
>VFJY01000140.1 GCA_009885825.1 Rhodobiaceae bacterium
CATTTCTGAGGAACTCGGTGCGAGTTCGTCGATGACCGACTTGGTCAGATGAAGTTTCGGCATCTGCAGCTTCCATCCTGTTACCTGAGGTTCGAATAGGTAGCGTTCGAAATGAAACGATGGCCAAGACTGAGCCACGGAAGAAGATACAGATCAAGCGAATTCAAATCGTTATGCAACGTGTTGCAACATCATACTACACACGGTAACAGAAGTTTCCTTTCCTTCGGACAGGAGAAGGCAAAACCTTTTGGGATTATCGCCTTCTCCCGTGCCCCTTGGCATGGGAGAAGGTGCCCAACGGGCGGATGAGGGCCTCTTCACCAAGAGCTTCAATTAAAAACTAAAGCGCCCTAAGCCGGAAAATTCTTGTGCCAATGCCTGGCAATATCAACGCGGCGCGCAATCCAGACCTTGTCATGGGATTGCACATAGTCGAGAAATTTTGCCAGCCCCAAGGCACGGCCGGGTCGGCCCGCGAGGCGGCAGTGAAGGCCTACTGACATCATTTTGGGCGAGCCGCGTTTTCCCTCCTCATAAAGGCTGTCAAACGAGTCCTTCAGATATTGGTAAAAATGTTCACCCGTATTGAAGCCCTGCGGCGTGGCAAAGCGCATGTCGTTGGCATCCAGCGTGTAGGGAATGACCAGATGCTTATCCACCCAATAGGGCAGATCATCCGCATAGGAATCCGAGGAATAGAGAAAACCGCCCTCCTCCCGGATAAGGCGCTGGGTGTTCATCGAGCAACGCCCCGTGTACCAACCCAGCGGGCGCGAACCGACGACTTCTGTGTGAATGCGGATGGCATCCCGAATGTGCCGCCACTCTTCCTCTTCCGGCATATCCTTGTATTCAATCCATTTCAGGCCATGGCTGGCAATTTCCCAGCCCGTCTCGATCATTGCGCGCGTCTGCTCAGGCGAGCGTTCCAGGGCCGTGGCCACCCCATAGATCGTCAGGGGAGTTTTACGGCCCGTGAACATCCGCCAGAGCCGCCAGAAGCCTGCACGCGCGCCATATTCATAGATCGATTCCATGTTCCAGTGGCGCTGGCCGGGCCAGGCGGCCGCACCCACTATCTCAGACAGAAAGGCTTCCGAAGCCGCATCGCCGTGGAGAATATTATTCTCGCCGCCCTCTTCGTAGTTCAACACGAATTGCACGGCGATATGCGCCCCACCTGGCCATTTCGGATCGGGGATGGCGCGGCCGTAACCCTTCATGTCACGCGGGTAGTCGGTCATAAACTTTCTCTCCTGCCACATAGGTAGCACGAATGGCCCGATCATCGCCCAGGATCATCAGCGCGAAAAGCATATCTTCCAGCGATTGCGATAGGTCCTGCCGCGCAGACAGTACAGGGGTAGCCTTGGGATCAAGCACGACAATATCCGCGAACTTGCCCGTCTCCAGCGCCCCAATTTCATGATCAAGACGCAAGCGTTCCGCATTGCCCCGTGTCGCAAGATGAAAGAGCTCCAGCGCTGTTGGCTTGTAACCCGTCAGCATTTGAACCTTGTAGGTTTCGCCAAGGGTTGCCAGCATCGAATAGCTCGTGCCGCCGCCCACATCCGTTGCCAGCGCAACTGACACGGGACGTTCCTTCTTTCCAAGATGCTTCATAGACATCAACCCGGAACCGAGGAAATTATTCGACGTCGGACAATGTGCGATAGTCGCACCCGCCTCGTGCAGCCTCTGGCATTCGTTGTCCGACAAATGAATGCCATGGGCAAATACGCTATGATCTTTCACCAGTCCAAAGCGCTCATAAACCGCCGTGTAGTCGCGGTCGTTTGGAAACAGGGTCTTGATCCACGCAATCTCGCCGGGGCTCTCCGAAAGATGGGTCTGCATCATGGCATCGGGATAGGATTTGAGAAGCTCGCCCGAAACCTTCAACTGCGCCTCGGTTGAGGTAATCGCAAAGCGTGGCGAGATCGCATAACGCAGGCGGCCCTTGCCATGCCATGCCTGATAGAGCGTCTCCGAATCCAGCCCGCCAGTCGTGGCATCGTCATGCACTTCAGGCAGCGCATTACGGTCCATCATCGTCTTGCCGGTAACCAGCGCCATCTTGCGGGAAAGCGCTTCACCGAACAATGCATCGGCACAAATCCTGTGCACGGAACAAAATGCCATTGCTCCCGTCGTGCCGTTTGCGAATAGATATTGCAGGAAGGTTTTTGCATTCGCCTGGGCATAATCGAAGTCGGAATAACGCGCCTCTTCCGGAAAGGTGAAACGCATCAGCCAGTCCAGCAAGTCCTTGCCCGGGGCCGCCAGCATGCGAAGCTGCGGAAAATGAATATGCGCATCAATGAAGCCCGGCATGACGATGCAATCGCCATAGTCATCCGTAGCAATCCCCTGAAAATTGCGTGGCAGGAGCGAGAGCGGCCCGCTCCACAAAATCGCTCCATCATCGCCAACGACAACCCCGCCCTTGCTTTCATGGGTGACATCATGATGCGTCTTGCCAAAGCTCAAGGTTTGTCCGCGGATGAGCTTCGTCATGGCGCAACGCGATCCTCAATGCGAAAGCGGAAAATGCGGCACACCTGTTCGAGCGCCATGGTGAACTCATCCTCCTTGGATTGGTTTACCCGCTCGGCAAAGCTCGCGAGGATTTGCTGGTTCGTGGCGCCTTTCACCGCGAAGATGAAGGGAAAATCAAACTTGGATTTGTAGAGGTCATTGAGATGGGTGAAGCGGGAAAATTCTTCCTTGCTTAACGTGCCAAGCCCTGCCTGCGCCTGCTCGCGGGTGGAATCATCAGTGAGCTTGGCTTTCGTCGCCAGATCGGGATGCACCCGGATCAGCGCCAGTTGTGCCGTTTCCGATGCCGACAGTACGACATCACGAAAGGTGTTGATCATCGCTTCCCGGGACTTATAGGGCCTGACACCAGCCGCATTGCGCGCCACCCAAGGCGAATGTTCGGCCACATCGCCAAATGCTTTTTCAAACTCAGTGGCTTTCAGGGCGTTCACCTGTTCCAGCGTTTTCATTGTGTGTTTATCCACGCCCCCAGTTTCGCCCGCTCTTCCAGCACCATGCCCGTCTTGTTGCCTAAAGGCATGGCCTTGTTCTTCACGGCCTGGGTTTCAATCTGCTGGGCATAGCGCTTCAACTCGCCCAATGTTTCCAAAGCAATTCCCTTGGGCGCCTTCTTGATCGTGGCATCACTTGGCGTTTGCGCATGGCAGGAACTGCACCGCGACTTTACGATTGTCAGCGCTTCCTCATCCGTCACCGTACCGGAATAGGCCAGCGTCTTTTCCGGTTCGGTGAACCAGAGCGCGGCAGCCAGCGCACCGCTGACCAACGGAATTGTCCATGCGATTTCGGCAATGGGATCGCCCACTTCAAGACGAACGAGGAAATGGCGCAGCGTTACCCCGCCCACACCAATCAGGCCAACCAGTATCCAGGCTTGGGCATGATCCGTGATCATCGGATAATGATTGCTGATCATCATCAGGAGAACCGGAAGTGTCAGATAGGTGTTGTGCAGCGAACGCTGTTTGCCCGTGGCGCCAAAGCTCTGGTCCGGAACTTCACCACGGAGCAGCGCTTCCGTCGATTTCCTCTGGTTCGGAATGATCACCATGAAAACATTGGCGGCCATGATGGTGCCGATGAACACACCCACATGGATAAGCGCGCCCCGCCCCGAAAACACGTGGGTAAAGCCATAGGCCGCAACGAGAATGAGTGCGGCCACAAACAAGGCGAGAAGCCCCGGTTTTTGCACAAGTGGCGAACGGCACATCAGGTCATAGATGATCCAGCCCGCAATAAGGCTTGCAACAGATATGCCGATGGCCTGCCATTGCGTCAACACAAGCACATCCTGGGATATCAGATAGGTGCTGGCGTTGAGATAGTACTGCACGATGAGCAGAAGGAAGCCTGTGACCCAGGTGAGATAGGCTTCCCATTTGAACCAGATGAGATCATCGGGCAGTTTGGCAGGTGCAACCAGATATTTCTGCACATTGTAAAATCCGCCGCCATGAACCTCCCACGCTTCGCCCGCTACGCCCTCAGGCAGGCCATCGCGCTTCCGCAATGAAAAATCGAGGGCAACAAAGTAAAAACTTGTGCCGATCCAGGCGATGCCCGCAATCATGTGGCCCCAGCGCAGCAGCAGGTTCCACCAATCTTCATTCAGGGGACCGGCATTCGTCATCCACAATGCCAGCCCAAGTGTCACAAAGATAACCGGCAGGGTCCAGGCTATCTTGTTTAGGGGATCGCCCACTTCATGGCGCACTAGAAAATGCCGCAGCGCCACACCACCCACAATGATCAGGCCTGCCAATATCCACGCCTGCGGATGATCGGTGACCATGGCATAATGATTTGAAATCATCATGACGAGTACTGGCAGGGTCAGATAGGTGTTATGCAGCGAGCGTTGCTTGCCTGTGGTGCCAAACGCAGGATCAGGCGTTTCGCCCCTGATCAGCGCTTCGGTAATCTTCCGCTGGTTTGGAATGATGACCGCGAACACGTTTGCCGCCATGATCGTGCCAACAAAAATCCCGATGTGAATGAAAGCGCCGCGACCGGAGTAAACCTGCGTGTAGCCATAGGCGGCTGCAAGGATCAGCACGAAAACCAGGCCCGCCAGAAGCTGCGGCTGAGACACCGCAAGTTGGCGGCAAAGAAAATCATAGACGATCCAGCCCGCCGCCAGGCTGCCCAGAGAAATGGCAATCGCCTGCCACGGCTGAAGTGATAACACAGCCGGATCAATAAGATAGGAACCAGCGTTAATGTAATACTGCAAGCAAAGCAGCAGAAAGCCCGTAACCCAGGTGAGATAGGCTTCCCATTTGAACCAGATGAGGTCTTCCGGAAGTTTTGCGGGCGCGCTGAGATATTTGCGCACGTTATAGAAACCGCCGCCATGAACCTCCCACGCCTCGCCCGAAACGCCCGCAGGCAGGCCCGCCGGTTTCTTCAGGGAAAAATCCAGCGCCACAAAATAGAACGACGTGCCGATCCATGCGATGCCGGCAATCATGTGCCCCCAGCGGGCAAGCAAGTTCAGCCATTCTATCAGAAACGGATCCATTGTGGCTCCAGGTATCAGGTATCAGGCATCAGGTTTCAAAAAGTTACCGAATATCACTTGCTGATACCCGGCATCTGACTACTGACCCCTGTTACTGCGGCAATTGATCGTCCATACCCTTCACGTACCAGTTCATGCCAAGGATATCGCCATCAGGCAGACCCTTTCCGGCCTCGCCCACAACCGAGCCATCCTGCTTGGTGATGGGTCCGGTGAAGGGGTGAAGCTTGCCGGTCTTGATCGCTTCGGATGTATCCGCCGCCATCTTGGCCACATCATCAGGAACATTGGTGAAGGGTGCTATCATCACTGTGCCTTCCGCCATACCATCCCATGACATTTCCGACTTCCAGCTGCCATCGATCACTGCTTTCACACGGCGAACGTAGTAGGGGGCCCAGTTATCAACCACAGCCGTCATCTGTGCTTTTGGCGCAAACTTAATCATGTCTGAGGCTTGGCCGAAGCCCATCTTGCCCTGCTCTTCGGCAATCTGGAGCGGTGCGGTCGAGTCCGTATGCTGGGTAATGATGTCAGCTCCTTGCGAGAACAACACCTTGGCAGCATCAGCTTCCTTGCCGGGATCGAACCATGAGTTGACCCAAACGACCCTCACCTTGAAATCCGGGTTCACCGATTGCGCACCGAGGAGGAACGCATTGATGCCGGAAACAACTTCCGGAATCGGGAACGACACGATGTAGCCCGCAACGCCGGACTTCGACATTTTCGCCGCCATCTGGCCGATCACATAGCGTCCCTCATGGAACTTGGCATTGTAGGTCGTGACGTTGTCGGCGACCTTGTAACCCGTTGCATGCTCGAATTTCACATCGGGAAATTTCTTCGCAACCTTCAGCGTTGGCTCCATAAAGCCGAACGAGGTTGTGAAGATGATGTTGCAGCCATCCCTGGCGAAGCGCTCGATAGGGCGCTCGCTGTCGGATTCAGCAACATTTTCCACATAGGCCGTTTCCACTTGGTCGCCAAGTTCCTTCTCAACTGCCAGAAGGCCCTGGTGATGCTGATAGGACCAGCCGTGATCGCCGATGGGGCCGAGATAGATCCAGCAGGCCTTGGTTTTGGCGGAGGCGGCGCTGGCGCCAATGGCAAGCGCCATCGCAGCCGTGGCTGCAAGCGCAATATATTTTTTCATTCGACTTCTCCCTGTTATTCACGCGCGGAATTCACAAAAGCCAG
>VFJY01000168.1 GCA_009885825.1 Rhodobiaceae bacterium
ACGCATGCATACGTGCATATAAGGAGGAAAGACCGTTATATTTCAATCTGTTGAGCCCTAAAAAACCACCTGAAAAATCAACATGTATGCATGCAGTCGTCTCAAGCCAGGGGCGGGGCGTGGGGTGCGCGCCCCGTCAGATTTCGCGGCGCACCCATCCCGTTCCCCGCCTGCCAGGGCAGGGTTGCTCGATCTATTCAAACTTCAAGTCGCAGCTGACCATCGCCCTTCTTTAGAGCGGGGCCAGAAGCGTAGAACATATAAAGAACAATTTTGCCACGTCAACCTGAATTTCAAGCGCTGCCTTCACCTGGCACACGAAATCATAACTGGTGGCACGAGGCACACAAAAAAATACACACGCGAAAGCGCGATGACGCGAAAAGAAGAGAACTTCCTGCAAGTGCAGTCGAGCGGAAAAAGCCTCGTCCATTCTTTTCGCGACTTCGCGTGAAAGTCTCCTTTATGTTTTCCGTGTCACCGGCCAATGATAGCGGGTACCAAAGCGGACTGCGGTCTGATTCTCAAGACGTCGCGCGCCTGTGTTGGCAATGCTTGCCAATCGAGAGGTAGCCCATGGTCACGATGAACATTTCTATTCCGGTCAGTAATGTGCGCGCCCTCATCCGGCAGGATATTGAGCGGCGAGACACTCCCGTGTCGGTTTCCGCCGGCGAATGCAGCCGAACGCGCCCTAATGCGCGAAGATATCTTCGTCGGCCCAGCCGGCCAGATCCAAAGCTGAGCGCGTGCCGACAAAATCGAAGCACCTCAGCGCCAGCTCCTGCCGGCCCTCACGCGCCAACATCGCGTCCAGCGTCGCCTTCAGTCTGTGCAGGTGCAACACGTCCGACGCCGCATACGAAAGCTGCGCATCGCTCAACTTGGCCGCACCCCAGTCCGAGCTCTGCTGCTGCTTCGACAGGTCCACGTCGAGCAACTCTTTGACCAGATCCTTCAGACCATGCTTGTCGGTATACGTCCGCACCAGTTTCGACGCGATCTTCGTGC
>VFJY01000005.1 GCA_009885825.1 Rhodobiaceae bacterium
TGACCGATATTGTTGATTTAGTCGTATTTGGACAAAGCTTCTGTGTCTGCTTTTGATAGAAGCGAACGTTGCGTTCCGGCTGTTAGGCCGGTTTCGGTGTAGACTGAGATTTTCGTTTATGTCAGGCTTGGTTTCTCCGATTTTCTTATGCTGGCTGAGGCGTTGGTGGCAGTTTCGGCCTCAGCTTGGCAAGCTTTCTGAGGTTCTGGGCCGTTGCTGCAAGGAGGAACTCGTCGCGTGCACCACAGGGCCCGCGCAGCCGAAGCCGTCCGAGTTTAAGGATGCGCTTGAGATGGGCAAACAGCATCTCCACCTTCTTGCGTTCGCGCCGTGATTGCGCAAAGGCAGGTGTTTCATAAAGAGACCTCGCCACATCGCGGGCATCTTCGTTGATGTCTCTGGGTATTTTGCGCTGGGGTGTGTTCGGACAGCATTGCGGCTTCAGTGGGCATGGGCCGCAATCATGTGTACTCGCGAGATAGCGGTAAGTGTTATCTGATGGGATACGCCCGCTCGTCTTCAAGGTTTTGCCTTGCGGGCACACATAGATGTTACGCTTTTGATCAAAGGTGAAGGTGGCCCGCGAGAAGGTCCCATCGTCTCGCTGTGATCTGTCAAAGACCGGGATATGTGGTGCTATGCCTTTTTCCTTCACCAGCCAGGCCAGCATGGGCGCAGCACCATAGGCCGTATCGCCTGCCAGTCGCTTAGGCTTAAGAGCAAAGCGTTCTTCTGTCCGCTCAATCATAGTGCGGGCCGCCCCCACTTCTGCCTGCCGGATTGCACGTGAGGCTTCAACGTCGACGATGATGGCATTCTCGGTATCGATCAGATAATTGGTGGCATAGGCAAAGAAAGCTGCTCCCCTCAACGCCCCTGTCCACTGGGCTGCCGGATCAGATGGCGAGATGAACTTCGGCGTTACCTCACTGGCGGCTCCAAAGGCTGCATCATCCAGCGTCGCCAGATAATCTTTGACTGACTTGCTGGCATGACCTCGAATGTTATCCACGCTCCACTCATCACCCGGCACCGAACGTCGTTTGTTGGCATCGGCTTGAATGAGGCTGGCATCAACTGCGAAGCCATCGCCACCGACCAAGCCTTCCGCCAAACAACGTTGCACGACAGTCTCGAAGAGATGACGCAGAATGTTGCTCTGCCGGAAGCGGCCATTGCGGTTCAGCGAGAAGGTTGAATGATCCGGCACTTTACCATCAAGCCCCAGCCGACAGAACCAGCGGTAAGCCAGATTGAGATGAACTTCCTCACACAGCCGACGTTCGGAGCGAATGCCGAAGCAATAGCCAATCACAAGCATTCTGATCATCAAGGCAGGATCAACCGAAGGACGGCCTATCGTGCGGTAAAACGGCTTTAGCTCCCGCCGGATATCATCCAGATCAAGAAAGTCATCGATCCGCCGCAACAAATTATCGCCGGGCACATGATCCTCAAGGCAAAAATCGTAGAAAAGTTGTTCCGGCGCTGCCTGCATCCCCATCATCGGCTCATCCTCCTCCCAAATCACATGAGAAACGGAATCACTCCATCGAGGCAACTTCATGGCCGACTAAATCAACAATATCGACCCATAACGGACTCGCAGTCACCTGTTTGGAAACCCTTTATCGGCAAGCAAACCCGTAGGGTATTTACGTTTGGCTACGTACTTGATATGACTTTTGTGGAGAAACGGAGGGGACGAAGTGCCGCTACCGGAACTGCAAAGCACAGTCCCCGTTTGGATGCCACGGCTTCTCGCTGCTGGGCTGGAACTCAAGCCGGATGACTTGGCACTTATCTCCGCTGAGGGAAGTCGGAGTTGGCGCGAGCTTGATCGAGCAAGTGAATACTACGGAGCCAATTTACTGGCGCTCGGACTCAAGTCCGGCGACCGTGTGGCTTCGCTCATGCCCAATTGCGATGCGCTGGTTATCCACTATCTTGCGTGCTTCAAAACGGGGATCGTGGCAAAACCGCTGAACTTTCGGTACACACCCTTGGAAATCGACTACGCATTGAAAAAGAGCGGAGCCAGCGCGCTCCTTGCGCATTGCTCGCGTGATACCGATATGGTCGCCTCCAAGCAGGCAGCAGAATTGCCCTTCGGAGTGATCAGTTACGGCTCGGAGGAAAGACGCAGCCAAAGCTTCGAAGCGCTTGTCGAAAGCCCGGCGCATATTGCAGGACTGACATTGCCGGCTTGGGCTGATCCGGCCATTATTCTTTTCACCTCCGGCAGCACCTGACCCGCCAAAGGCGTGACCCACAGTTTCGAGACGCTCGGATGGATGATCGCCAACTTTGTGCATGGGTGCCATACCACGCCAGATGACACCGTCATGGTCAGCGGTTCGTTGTCTCACATTGGTGCATTTCAGGATAGCTTCATGGGACTGGCAGCTGGTGCGCGCGTTGGCATTCCCCGTAATTTTGATGCCGACGGCCTCTTGCCAATGCTACGACAGCATCGACCTACAATTTTCCTAGCTCTGCCCGTAACCCTTTTTGGGTTAGTTCGCGATCCTCGCACGACGCAAGACGATCTGGTTTCACTAAGAATCTGCGGCGCGGGCGGAGACAAGGTACCGACAGAATTGGAGCGCGAGTACAAGTCAATGACCGGCCTATCAATCAACGAGATATACGGCATGACGGAGACCGGCGTCGCCACCATTAGTCCACCTTATGGACACGTCAAGGTCGGCTCTATCGGGCGCGCGATTACCGGCTATCACTTGTCAGTCAGGGACAGCAACGGCAACGATCTCGCGGACGGAGCTGAGGGACGCCTTTGGATAAAATCTCGCTCCAACATGATCCGCTATTGGGAAAGCCCGGAGGCAACCGACGCCACAATCAAGGACGGCTGGCTCGACACTGGTGATGTGGTTAAGATCGACGCGGAAGGTTACGTATGGTTCTGCGGACGCCAAAAGCAGATGATCATTCATGATGGCTCGAACATCAGCCCGCAGGAGGTTGAGGACGCCCTTCTGGAACACCCCGCCGTGGCGATGGCCGGGGTTGTCGGTGTTCACGATCTCGTCCATGGGGAGAATGTCCGCGCATTTATAACACTGAAACCCGGCGTCGTTGGGGTATCTCTAGCAGAGGTTATTGGTTTTGCGCGCACACGCGTCGGCTACAAGGCTCCGGAGGAGATCACAGTGCTCGACCGGATGCCCCTCACCTTATCAGAAAAAGTCGATCGTGCCGCGCTCAAAACGTTGATCCAGCTTTAGTTTAGCGAGTCAACGGAACAGCCGCTTCGAATCATCAATTGCCGACACTCCAACTCTACATCTTCAATTTCAAACTGGCTTCCGCATCTGGCCCGTTTGAGACCTCGTGGCCAGAATGAAACTTGTCTGCTTATCATGGAACAGCCGACATTGAACTTGCGATGTCCGTTTTTTGAGAAAATTGGTCTGCATGTAGCGGCCCAGCCGACGTGGTTTGACAGCTGCACTTAGTCTCATGTTGACCCAATTCGGAAGTGCAGCCAGTTGAGCCCCGTTTTCCCACAAGAGGTGGTGTTACCGGATCGATGATCAGGGCGTGGCTGCCATACGACGGACTCGCGAAATGATAGGATTGCGCTTGCCGGGCTTGGTATGGGCGCAAACCGCGACGAGAGGGTTCGGCCTTGCACCTGCCGTCCTTTGCGTGCAATTTCTGCCCAATGAAGCCGCTCATCGAGCGAATTTCGGGAGAGATAATGACCCGCGACCAGATGCTTGCTCACCTGCGTACTGCCAACGCCGTTGCTCGCGATGCGGTCGTGCACGGCCACCACCCGTTCGGCGCGGTGCTGGTCGGTCCTGACGACCGCGTCCTCATGCACCAAGGCAATATCGACACCGTGCATCACGCCGAGGTCGAACTTGCGCGGCGTGCTGCGGTTGCCTACCCGCCGCAGTTTCTCTGGACCTGCACGCTGGTCTCTACCGGTGAGCCCTGCGCGATGTGCACAGGTACGCTCTACTGGGCGAATATCGGCCGGCTTGTCTATGGCTTCGAGGAGACCAAGCTCTTGGAGCTCACCGGCGACCACCCCAAAAACCCGACGATAAACCTCTCCTCCCGCACGGTGCTCGGTTCGGGGCAGAAAAAGATCGAGGTGCACGGACCTTTCCCCGAGATCGAGGATGAGCTGCTCGCGCCGCACCGCGATTTCTGGAAACGCTGAGCTAAGATAGGATCTGCAGCAGAACTGACTTCCGAAGATGGCCCTTTTGAGACCTGGTGGCGGGTTTTCGGGATGCCCGCTTATCCCCGCAAAGCTGACCTTTAGTCAGTAATTGCCGTTTTTTCGGAAATTTGGTCTGCAAA
>VFJY01000117.1 GCA_009885825.1 Rhodobiaceae bacterium
GTACGACAGCGTGGAAGCCACCATTCTGCCGCTGCTTGCCAGCCGTGGCAAACTACCGACGCCCCACCTAAACGCTCTCATCGAGATGGCGGACGAGACAGTGGCGATGCAGCTGTTCGGTGGGCGGATGACTGATCGCACCCATGCCAAGGCAGTGTTCCGCGAGCACATTGCAACTGTGCAAGCTGAAATCCCGAAAGACCGGCTGCTCACCTTCGACCTCGGCGAGGGCTGGGAGCCGTTGTGCGGTTTCCTCGGCTTAGATGCGCCGGACACCCCGTTCCCGAAGACGAACTCCTCGAAGCAATTCGCAGAAGAGGAGTGGAAACGGGATTAGGCGAAGCCCGCGCACACGAGGCCGGCGATGAGCCGGGCGCGGTCTTCGGCGCGCACGTAGGGCGCGTTCGCCTCAACCCAATCCGTCGAGATGGCAGGCGCCACGCTGGTGAGCGCCGCCAGAAGCGACGTGGCGGATTCGGCCTCTCCCAAATGGCCGGCGCAGGCGGCGGCGATCAGCAGCGGATAGGCATGGCCGGGCCTGAGCTGATGGGCTTTTTTCGCGCATTCAAGGCTCAGCGCGTAGCTCCCCGCGGCGAAATGCGCGAAGGCGTATTGCTGGGCGAAGGCGCCGTGGAAGACTTCGCGCGGGCTCAGGCGCGACGCCTGATCAATGAACGCGATCGCCCGGTCCGCCTCGCCCGCAAAGGCATGGGCGAGGCCGAGCATGCCGTGGGCCATGGCGAAATTTGGGTTGAGGTCCACGGCGTGGGCGAACGCGGCGGTGGCAGGGCCAGGCCGGCGCAGCAGAACATCGGCGATGCCCTGCCCCATCCAAGCCCAGGGCTCCGTCTCGTCGGCGTCAAGTGCGCGGGCGGTGAGCGAGGCCGCCTCTTCAATCGCACGGTCTCTATCATGCCAACCCTGAGCCGTCCGCCAGATCAGGGTCCATGCCTTGAGACCCAAAGCATGGGCATTGGCGGGATCGGTTCCGATAGCCCGGTCCAGCAGGGCGAGCGCTTCCCCGCTGTCTTCCTCAGACAGCCGCGAAGTCAGGAACAGGGCGCGCAATGTGCATTCCCAGCTATCCAGATTTTCAGGTGGTTTTCGGCGGGCCCGCGCATGTTCGGCCGCGAAAAGCTCCGGGCCAATGCGGCCAACGACGCTCGTGGTGATTTCGTCCTGAATGGCGAAGATGTCGTCGAGCTTTCTGTCGTAGCGGTCGCCCCAGAGATGGCTGCCCGAAGCCGCGTCGATGAGCTGGGCGGTGACGCGTATCCTGTCGCCTGCCTTGCGCACACTGCCTTCAAGCAGATAGCGCACGCCAAGTTCGCGCCCAACGGCGCGCACATCGACAGGTTTTTCCTTGTAGGTGAACATCGTGTTGCGGGCGATCACGAAGAAACCCTTCAGCTTGCACAGGGCCGTCGTGATGTCCTCGGTTATGCCGTCGCTGAAAAACTCCTGCGATGGGTCGGCGCTCATGTTGTTGAAGGGCAGCACCGCGATGGACGGCCTGCCAGCATCGCCCGACGCCGCTGTTTCAAGAGATGCAGGGCCATGCATCTGGCCTTCAAGCGCTTCGGAAGGAAACAGATAGCCACGGCGTGGCACGGTGCGGACGAGCTTCTGCTCATCGTCGGCCAGCGCCCGGCGAATGTCATGCACGCACTGCGTGAGCGAATCCTCAGTCACGATGCGGTCGTACCACACTGAACTCAGCAGTTCGTCTTTTGAGATCACGCGGCCGGAGTTGCGCACCAGAAACGTCAGCAATTCGAGCGATTTCGGGCGCAGCATGATTTCTCTTTCGCCATTGCGCAGCAGGCCCGCGCCAGGATCGAGGCTGAAGCCCGCGAAGCGATAAATTGACCCCTGAACGGCTTGCATTGCGGGTCGCATGTTCCCTATCGATCTCAGACATGGCTCAGGGCACGTTGACGCCTCCCCGGCCGCCCCACGTCAATCTCGCACCCCTCACCACTTTTCGCAAGGCAGCCGAGGGCGGCCGGAGCGGGCGGGCTGATGAATGCGGGGGCTCGCCAGAGGATGGGGTGCCCAGCTTGCTTCATTCAGGCCTGCCGTTCCAGCCACGGGTTGCGCAGTTCGCGTCAGTTGCGGGTGGCGATGATTGAGGACGCTGATACCTGGTCTTCTTGCGGGCTGAACGCGGCCGGGAGGCTGCCTTTCGCCGCTCCGGCGCCGCAGAGTTTTGCGGCGGCGCAGCGCCTGAGGTAGCCCACTTCGGCCGCGCATGAGGCCAGTTGCGGATCGGCCCTGGTGGCGGTGTAGGTCGCCGCCGCCCAGCCGAGCAATACAAACGCGACGAGCGCGCGCTGCACCAGCGCGGTTAGAGCATTTTCCATGGCGGTGCCCCCGGTCAGCGCGAGTTTGTGACGGGCGGCGGCAGCGAACGCCCTATGACCGTGCTGGCCACGACATAGGGATTGGAGCTTGCCAGTGTTGGCCTCACCTCGCCGAGGCTTGCGATATCGACACCGATATCCTCGAGGGTGTGGCGATCCAGGCTGCGCAGATATTCAATGTTGCGCGCATGGTTCAGGCGCGAGCGGCGGGCATCCAGCTTTCGCTTGAGCCAGTTGAACACGGTTGGAATCGCGGCCTGGCGTTCGGGCGTCTCATAGGCGGCATAGGTTGGACGGGCTTGATAGGTTTGATGGGCTTGCATGAAATCCTCCTCTGTTTTGACGGTTGCGAAGATTTGGCTCTCCGCTTGGGATGCACCATGCCGGGTCCGCGATCCCCGCGATGTGAAGCAGATCACAGTTTGATGTTTTTCAGCCGCCCGTGCAGTTTGGCTAGCTCATCGAACCACCATTCACTAAAATAGATGCAAAACCGGGTTGAAACCGCATTGGGCCGCCCCTAAACCAGCAGCCTGCAGGACCGCATCGCAAGCATGTCAAAATCCGAAATTCGAAGGCAACACGCGTTGCGCGGCATTATGCTCGTCATGGCGGCGGTTCTGGTTTTCGCCTGCATGGATGCCGCGGGCAAACACCTGATGTCGCGCTTCAACGTGCCGTTTGTGGCTTTCGTGCGTTATGCCTTGAATCTGGCGCTGCTCGCTGTTGTGATGGGGCGGTGCCATGGCAGCGCGTTGTGGGCGACACAGCGCACCGGCCTTGTAGTTCTGCGCGGCGTCAGCCTTGCCGCGTCAACCTTTTTTTGCGGGTCTCGCGGACCCGGCATGGCGCTGATTGCCATTTCAGGGGCGGCCATCGCCATTCATTCGCATTTCGCCAGAACAACTCTTGATGAGGTCTGAGTGATGCGATTGCAGAAAGCGGTGAACGAAACTATTGGCCTCGTGGCACCAGAGGAGCGTTGCGCCGAGACATGCTGACGCCATAAGTTGCCCGTGCTGTGGTGAGTTGGCGGAATTCCAGGCTGCGGTTATGGAGAATGAAATGGCAAAAGTCACAGGGATCGGCGGGGTTTTCTTCAAGGCGAAAAGCGATAACGCGGCGCTCGCCGCCTGGTACCAGAAACATCTGGGACTGCCGCTGGAGGATTTTGGCGGCGCCACTCTCAA
>VFJY01000009.1 GCA_009885825.1 Rhodobiaceae bacterium
CCTGCTTCACTTTATAGGTGGCGCGCAGGAGATAACGCACAGTCATGCCCTTGAGCATCATTCCGGCGGCGGTTTCATCGCTTATGCTGTCTGGTATCTTTATGATTTTCGCGGCCTGGATATTGCGGGCCCCCGCATAGGCCCCAATGGGGCCATTGCCATAGGCGATGCGGTCGCCAACTTTCAAAGATGTGACGCCCTGCCCCACTTCTTCAACGACGCCCGCCGCCTCCAGGCCAAGCCCAACCGGCATGCTCAGGGGATAGAGTCCCGAGCGATGGTAGGTGTCGATGTAATTCAGGCCAATGGCTGTGTGCCTGACACGCACTTCGCCTGCGCGGGGCGGGCGCAGATCCACATCAACCAGATTCATCACCTCTGGACCACCGGCCCTCTCAATGCGGATCGCTTTTGTCATCTATACTCGCCTTAGCCTGTGTGCCACTGTCTCTTGCCTGAAATCGCTTGAAATTCCAAGTCGATATCAGCAAACAGTGGTGTATTACAAATTGGAAGGAATTCTGGCAGATGCCGGTCACTGTTTCCCCTTACATATCTCGGGTGGATGCGCCTCCCATCGCGGAAGCGATGAGCTGGGTGAGGCCTGGCCTGCGCAACCGCGAGCTGCTGAATCTCTGTCAGGCGGTTCCCAGCTATGCGCCTGCCGAATCGCTGCAAGCTGAAATCGCGCGTCTGGCGATGGTGCCCGCGACCAGCCTTTACACGGACATCAGCGGCATTCCGGAATTGCGTGACGCGCTGGCCCAGCATATGGCGAAAGACTATCAGGGGACGATCACGCCAGAGAATGTAACGATTACATCGGGCTGCAATCAGGCTTTCTGTGCTGCTATCATGGCATTGGCCCAGCGGGGCGACAATGTGGTGCTGCCAGCGCCCTATTACTTCAATCACCAGATGTGGCTGGACATGCTGGGCGTGGAAAAGCGCCTGGTCCCGGCCTTCGCCGAGGGCCGGGCTTATCCGCTGCCAGAGGATGCGGCCGCGTTGATTGACGGGAACACGCGGGCCATTGTTCTGTGCTCGCCCAACAATCCAACTGGCGCCATTTACCCCGCTGAGATTATCGACGGCTTTTATGAATTGGCAAAGTCCGCGAATGTTGCGCTGATCATTGACGAGACCTACAAGGATTTCCGCTCCTCGCCGGAGCCCCTGCACAATCTATTTGCCAGGAAGGACTGGCCGGACAATTTTGTGCAGCTTTACAGTTTTTCCAAGGTCTTCGCGCTGACAGGCTATCGCGTGGGATCAATCATCGCGGGGACAGGGATTTTGTCCGAGGCAGAAAAAGTCCTGGATTGCATGGCGATTTGCGCGCCCAATATTTCGCAGAGGGCGGCTCTGTTCGGTTTGGCGAACTTGCATGATTGGAAGCGCGAGAAGCAGGCAATGATGGAGCACCGCCGGGCAGAGTTGCTCAAGGCATTCAAGCACTCGGCTCTCAAATACCAGCTCGTGAGTTCCGGCGCTTACTTTGCCTATGTGAGGCATCCCTTTGAGGAAGAGGCGGCTAAATCCGTGGCGCAGCGCCTGGCGGGCGAGAACGACGTTTTGTGCTTGCCGGGTTCAATGTTTGGACCGGATCAGGACTCCTACTTGCGTTTTGCTTTCGCCAATTCGCCAGCCGAACACATGCCGTTTTTGGTTGAGCGGCTGATTGAAAGCCAGAAGTGACGTGATCAAAGGTCTGAGCCACATGACTTTTATCGTCCGTGATTTGGACCGGATGGAAGAAATACTCACGAAGGTAATGGACGCGCGGAAGGTTTATGACAGCGGATCAGAGTCCTTTTCCACCTCGCGGGAAAGGTTTTTCGTGGTTGGCGATATTTGGATCGCCACCATGGAGGGCGAGAGCCTGCCGACACGGACTTACAATCACATTGCATTCAAGATTTCCGAGGCGGGTTATTCAACCTGTCTTGAACTGGTCCGCTCGCTGGGCCTTGAAGTCCGCGAGGCAAGATCGCGGGTGGACGGCGAGGGTCGCTCCATTTATTTCCATGATGAAGACAACCACCTGTTTGAGTTGCATACCGGAACGCTCGAAGAGAGACTGCGGCGCTATGCGGCAGGTAAACCGCAAGCCTTCACGTGAGGCCATGCACCCTGGCCAGGCCCTTGATAAACGGCACACCCTTCTCCAAAACTTCCTGACGGTCCTTTGCCACGGGACGCCAGACTGACAGGGCTGCGGCGATTTCCGGGGGCAGTGTCACGAAACACTCGATCACCAGCTTTCCCGCGAACTTGATATCGGCAAGCGTGCGGAAGATTTCATCCCAATCAATAGTTCCGGTGCCGGGCACGCCCCGATCACTTTCAGAAATATGAACATACGAGCAATTCTTCCCCGCGTTGCGAAAGCCGCCTCCGATGCCTTTTTCCTCGATGTTCATATGATAGGTGTCGAGGTGGATGGTCACGTTCGGCTCATCCAGCATTTCGAGGAACATGAGGGACTGGCTGCTGGTGTTGAGCAAATGTGTTTCATAGCGGTTGCAGGGTTCGATGCCCAGGGTGACGCCAAGCTTGCGGGCATGGCGGGCAGCGGGTTTGAGGCCGCGCACCATGTTTTCATACTCGCCCTTGGTGGGCGGCTTGCCGGAACGGAATCCGAGGGCCGAAAATGTGACGCCGCCCAAATAGGTGGAGCCGATCTCATGGGCCTTGTCGAGCGCCTGGATGAGAAAATGCTCGGCCTTCTCCGGATAGAGCTGGGCCATCTTGTCTTCGGGCAGGCATAGGGACGACGTGGGTTCGATGCCATACTTTTCGAAAAGCTTGCGCGAATGGGGAGCGTCGACCTCTTCGGGAACCAGCAGAGGAAATTCAATTGCCTCAAGTCCATGTTCAGCGGCTTCGGGCACGGCCAGCTCGGCGGCTTCGCGGGTCCAGCTTGCGGCCCAGAGGCTGGCATGCATGCCAATTTTCACACTCATGTTTTTCTCCGATACTTCAATGGGCGCCGACGATGTAGCTGACGACTTCACGCATCTGGGTTTTCCTGGTCTGCAAGTCCGCTTCGATGCGGCCCTGGCGCAGCACCACAATGCGGTCCGTCACTTCAAAGACGTCGTTGAGGCGGTGGCTGATCAGGATGACGGCAATGCCTTCGTCGCGCATCTGGCGGATGAGTTTCAGCACACTTTCAACCTCGCGCACGGCCAGAGCCGCAGTCGGCTCATCCATGATGACGAGCTTGGGATTGAACGTGAGGGCGCGGGCGATGGCCACGGTTTGCTGCTGGCCACCCGAAAACATGCCGACCGGGCGATGTATCGAGGGAATGCGGGCACCGAGCCGCGCGATCATCTTCAACGCGTCCTCGTCCATGCGGGCCTTGTCAACAAAGCCGGGCAGGAATCCAAATGCCCATTTCACTGGTTCACGGCCAAGAAAGATATTGGCGGCGACATCCTGCTGCTTGCACAGCGCCAGATCCTGATAGATCATCTCGATGCCGCGCTGCCGCCTGGCGCCGGGGGCAACGCCGATGAGGGACTCGCCGGAGAATTGCACGTCGCCCCCATCGACGGCGTAAATCCCGGTGATGGTTTTCATCAGCGTCGATTTGCCAGCGCCATTATCGCCAACCAGCCCCACGACCGTGCCCGCCTCGACGGTGAGATCAACGCCATTGAGCACCTGCACCGCGCCAAAATGCTTGTTGACGCCGCTGATCTGGAGAAGGCTCATGCCTTCTTCTCCTTCCCGGTTTGCAGTTGGTCTATGTAAACGGCGAGGATGAGAACGGCGCCGATGGCAATCTGCTGATAGTAGGATTGGACGGCGAGAAGATTGAGGCCGTTCTGCAAGACCCCCATGATCAAGGCGCCAATGACGGCGCCGAGGATTGACCCCTTGCCGCCGAACAGGCTGGTGCCGCCGATGATGGCAGCGGTGATGGCGGTGAGCTCATAAGTGTAACCTGCCGTTGGATCGCCAGCGTTGACACGCGCCATGAAGATCAGGCCCGCGAGGCCCGCCATCATCCCCGAGATGGTGTAGAGCTTGCGGCGCAGGCTTTCGACGGAAATGCCGGTTGCGCGCGCGGCTGATTCATTGTCCCCAATGGCCAGCGTGTGCCAGCCAAAGCGCGAATAGGCCAACAGGTAATGGGAAAGAACAGCCGCAATGGCGAGAATGATCACGGGCGATGGAATTCCCAAAGGGCGGCCCTGCCCCAGATAAATCACCGGGCCCGGCAGGCCATATATGGCTCCGCCGTTGGGCGCGATAATGAGGCCAATACCGCGCGCGATGCCCAGCATGCCAAGCGTTACGATAAAGGCGGGGATGCGCAGCCGCGTGATGAATTGGCCATTTACGAAACCGGCAAACGCGCCAGCGCCCAGTGCTCCCACAATCGCCATGAACCACGGCCATTCCAATTCCACGCAAAAATAGGCGCCAACAACGCCCGCAAGACCGAGGATGGAACCAATGGACAGATCAAGCCCGCCGGAACAAAGGATCAATGTTGTGCCGATAGCCAGCACACCGATAGTCGACGTCGCCAGCAGGATGTTGAGGAAATTGCTAACGGACAGAAAATATGGCGAGAGCACGCTCATGGCCACGCCCAGGACCACCAGCACAATGATGGATTCGAGGCGGACGTGGAGTTTGCTATCAAAGAAAAACTGCAGCTGCCGCCAGCCGGAAGTCGGCGCAATCATATCGGTGGATGACATGCTGATGTTCCCAAAAAAACCCGCACGCGAAGGAAAGTGCGCCTCGCGTGCGGGTAGCCGTTTGGCCGATTACTTCACGAACTCAAGCATGGGTTCCGTTCCGGCATCAAGAACGGCCTTGGTCAGCACCATTGTTGGCACATGAACCACGGCGGGAACTTCCTTGCCTTCCGTCACCAGCTTGATGCTTTCAACGGCCTGCTTGCCCACCAGATAGGGAAGCTGGGCGACCGATGCCGTCAAGCGGCCCTCCTTGATCGACTTCACCGCATCGGAATTACCATCAACACCGACGATCGTCACCTGCTCGCCCTTGTTGGCGGCGAACACGGTTTCGACAGCGCCCAGCGCCATGCCGTCGTTGGCGGCGAATATCGCAACCAGGTCAGGATGCTTGGTCAGGATGTCATTCGTGATGTTGGCTGCCTTGCCGCGGTCCCAGTCACCGGGAAGCGAAGCAACAATTTCCAAGCCGGGAGCGGTTTTCTTGAGCTGCTCGGCGAACCCGCGGGCGCGCTTCTGGCCCGTGATGTTGCCAGACAGGCCCTCAATCACAAGGACCG
This sequence comes from Rhodobiaceae bacterium, assembly GCA_009885825.1. Classification (GTDB taxonomy): domain Bacteria; phylum Pseudomonadota; class Alphaproteobacteria; order Rhizobiales; family Aestuariivirgaceae; genus Aestuariivirga. Next base: position 5,285 of record VFJY01000009.1, read on the forward strand.
GGCCCTTGGCGTCCGCGCCAAGCTTGCCGACGACAAAATCCGCCCCCTGGGCGCCGGCGGCTTCATTGTCCGAACCGATTTGGAAGGCGATTTTCACGCCGGCCTTTTCGTTGATTGAGGGATCGAGGTTGCCATCGAGATCAACAACGGGAATGCCCAAATCATTGGCTGCCTTCAGGCACGGGAGCAAGATATTCGAGTTGATGGCAGCCGTGATCATCACGGCGGGCTTGCGCTCAAGCATCGTGTTGCAGAGATTGAGCTGCGGCTCAGCGGCCTGATCACTCTCTGCCGCCTGCAGATAGTATTCAACGCCTGCGGCATCGGAGCCGGCTTTCACGCCCTGCTCCATGGCGCCCCAAAACGGATTTGCGAGGGTTTTCATCAACACGCCGTAAACCGGCTTGTCGGCTGCATTCGCGGCTGTTCCCATGAGAACAACGGCCGATGCCAGCAATATCGTCTTTAATTTCGTCATTGGATCCTCCATTTGTTATGATGCAATTCAAGTTGCGGCCCATTCACCTGGGCTTCTCATTCGATATCGAAAATCTCTTGCTTTACAATCGGTTTTGCTTGTTTGCTTTGTTGCCTTGCAGTTTTAGGCTCCCGGTCGAAGCGAAGATAAGCCGATTTATCTTGCGCTGTAAATCGGTCTGTCGTCTAAATTCGAATTTCCCCTGGAGCGCGCTCAGATGGCCGATAATCGCACCCTCATCATATCAATCCCGGAACCCAGAAGCCTGGAGTTGATTTTCACCAGCGAAGATGAAGCCCGCTTGCGGCGTGATTTCAGGATTGTTGAAGGTTCAGACAACATTCTTGAAGAAAACATCGCCGAAGCGGCTTTTATCATTGGCCAGCCTCCCCTGCCCATCCACGTGCTTTCCCGCGCGAAGAAACTCAAAGCCATCTTCAATGTGGAGACGAATTTCCTCGACAACATGGATTATGATTTTTGCTTCGCCCATGGCATTCATGTGCTCACCACAGGGAAAGTGTTTGCTGTGCCTGTGGCTGAGATCGGCCTCGGACTCGCACTCAGCCTGGAGCGCAATATTTGCGGCGCCGACAGGGACTTCCGCGCCGGCAAGGAATTGTGGGGCGGCGATGGCAACGTGCAGGCGCGGCTGATGTCGGGTGGCAGCGTCGGGTTCATTGGCTTTGGCGATTTGGGAAAAGCCCTGCACCGGTTGCTGGCAGGCTTCAGGGCGCGTATTCGTGTGTTCGATCCCTGGTTGCCGCCGGGCCTCCTGCAAGACTTTGGGGTTGATCCGGTCTCGTTTGATGAGGTGCTGACGCAAAGCGATGTCATCTTTGTGGTGGCTTCGGTGACTTCAGACAATGGCGGGTTTCTCGGGGCCGCCGAATTTTCGAAGATGCGCAAAGGCACCAGTTTCGTGCTCCTGAGCCGTGCCGGAGTTGTTGATTTCGAGGCCCTGATATCGGCTGTGAAATCCGGCCACATCCGCGCCGCCAGCGATGTCTATCCCGAAGAGCCGCTGCCCGCCGATCATCCGGTTCGCGCACTCGAAGGTTTCATACTGTCCGCCCACCGCGCCGGGGCGCTTGACGTGGCTTTCAAGCAAATGGGCAAAATGGTGCTCGACGACATGGACCTCATGATGCGCGGCCTCCCACCGGTCATCTGCCGCCGCGCCGAACGCGAGACAGTTCGCCGGATGCGGTCGAAACCGGTCAGCAGGAATTGAATGATGATGGAATAGGCAAGCAGCCCATTTCCAATGGGATTGTATTTTTCACCGCCGCAAAAGATATCCCGGTCTTCGATTTAACGAAGACCGGGACAATCAGGGGCCAGATAAGAGGGCATCCATGCCGCGGTTAGGTTTTCTACCCGACCCCCCGATCAGAGCAGGAAGTCACTCATGTCTATGGCGTTCGTGCCCACGCCATTGACGCCAACCAGCAGGATCGTGTTGTCGGTTCCGACGATGTCAACGAGGGTGTCGGCACCGAGATCGGTGATGACGACGTTGGCTGCAAAGTTTGCGGCGGAGAACCCGAATGCCGAGATATCCATGAGGTCCTGTCCGCCAGTTGCGTTGGCATCAAAGCCTGTGATGGTATCGTTGCCGAAGCCATTGGCAAAGACGAACGTATCAAGGCCGGTGCCGCCATTCATGACGTCGTTGCCTGTGCCGCCGACGAGGATGTCGTTGTCGGCATCACCATTGAGGATGTCAAGGCCTGCGCCGCCGAACAGTGTATCAGCGCCGCGCCCGCCACTGAGGTTATCGTTGCCGTCCAGACCATCGATGACGTTGTCGCCAGCGCTGCCGACTATCCTGTTGTTGCCGTGGCTGCCGACAACATTCTCGATGGATACGAGCCTGTCGCTGCCGGTTTCACCGCTTGAAGACCTGCCACGCGCGAGGTTGACATTGCTGTCGGCCATCGTCTGGGAGAGATCATAGGTGTCAATTCCTGCGCCGCCGCTGTAACGGTCGTTGCCATCGCCGATGGTGGCCATGAAGCGGTCGTTGCCAGTAAGACCGTTAGCCCGGTCCCTGCCACCGCCACCCTGAATGATGTCATTGAGCGTGTCGCCGTTCAGCAGTTCTCCGGCTACGCCACCAAGTATACTCAAGCCATTCACCGGACCCAAGTTCTCGAAGACAACATCGGTTACATTCACGGTGTAATCATA
>VFJY01000197.1 GCA_009885825.1 Rhodobiaceae bacterium
GCATCCTGCTCTGTGGCAAAGCGCTCGAGGTATTCCCGCGCCCGGTTTTGCAGCTCTTCACCGGTTTGCTCATCAAGCCCATCAATGGAGGCGATTTCGTTCAAATCAACGAACGCAATTTCTTCCACCGTGTCGAAACCTTCGGAGGCCAAAAGCTGGGCCAGGGTTTCATCCACATCCAGCGCCTCGATAAAGCGCGCCGTGCGGATGGTGAATTCCTTCTGGCGGCGCTCTGACTCTTCCGCTTCCGTCATGATGTCAATGTCCCAGCCGGTGAGCTGTGAAGCGAGCCTGACATTCTGTCCGCGCCGGCCAATGGCAAGCGACAGCTGATCGTCAGGAACCACAACTTCAATGCGCTCGGCTTCCTCGTCGAGCACAACCTTGGCCACTTCCGCCGGCGCCAGCGCATTGACCACAAACGTCGCCACATCAGGCGACCACTGGATGATGTCAATCTTCTCGCCCTGCAGCTCGTTCACCACCGCCTGCACGCGCGAACCCCGCATGCCGACACAGGCGCCCACAGGATCAATGGAGCCGTCCTTGGAGCGCACCGCGATCTTGGCGCGCGATCCCGGGTCGCGCGAAACGGAAACCACTTCCACCACGCCATCATAGATTTCCGGCACTTCCTGGCCAAACAGCCGCGCCATGAATTCCGGGTGCGTGCGGCTGAGGAATATCTGCGGCCCCCGCTGTTCGCGGCGCACGTCGAACACATAGGCCCGGACCCGGTCGCCCGGCCTGAAGGTTTCCCGTGGCAGCGCTTCGTCGCGTCGCACGATGGCTTCGCCGCGCCCCAGGTCGACGATCACGTTGCCGTATTCGACGCGCTTCACCGTGCCGTTGACGATCTGGCCAATCCTGTCCTTGAACTCGTCGTACATGCGCTCGCGCTCGGCGTCGCGCACCTTTTGCACGATCACCTGCTTGGCGTTCTGGGCGGCGATGCGGCCAAATTCCACCGGCGGCAAAGGCTCCGCAATAAAATCACCAAGCGTTGCCGCAGGGTTTCGCCGGTTGGCCTCAGCCAGACTGATTTCGGTGGCTTCATTCTCAACTTTTTCAGCCACCAGCAGCAGGCGATTGAGCCGGATTTCGCCAGACTTCGGATCAATCTCGGCGCGGATTTCGTTCTCTGCGCCATAGCGCGCCTTGGCGGCCCGGGTGATGGCCTCTTCCATCGCCTGCAGCACGATGGATTTATCAATCACCTTCTCCCGCGCAACAGCATCGGCAATTTGCAAAAGCTCAAGCCGGTTGGCGCTTACTGCTGGTTCAGCCATTTTTTTCTCTCCCGTTCTCTTCTGTCCATTCGCTGCCATCGCCCAACCCCTTTGCCGGGAGTTTGGCGCGCGCAGCTTCAATCAATTCATCCGTCAAAACCAGTTTGGCATCGCCTATGTCGGCGAAGGAAACGCCAATCAATAAAGGTTCTTTGCCGCCCTCGGGGTTCTCAATAAACAACCGCACTTCGCCCTCAGTCATCCCTTCAAGATGCCCCTTGAAGCGTTTGCGGCCAGCCACCGGCACTGCCATTTCAATGCGGGCCTCATGCCCTTCCCAGCGCTCAAAATCTTCCCGGCGCACCAATGGCCGGTCAATCCCCGGAGAGGATATTTCAAGCTGATGCCGCGTCGATACAATATCCGCCACATCCAGCATGGGCGAAATCGCCCGGCTGAATTGCTCGCAATCATCAATGGAAAACGTCCCGTCAGGCCGTTCCGCCATGATTTGTAAAGTGGTGCCAGTCAATTTCACGCGCACCAACCTGAACCCCATGCTCTCTAGCACCGGCTCCACAAGTGCTGCTACCCGCAAGGCAGGCCCTGTTTCCCGTGTTATCCGCGTCGTATCCATCTCTATCCCAAGGCAATAAAAAAAGCGGGCCCCGGAGATCGGAACCCACTCTCAAAACTTGCGAGTGAACTTAAGTTAACTGCTATATACGCCTGCAGGCCGGTTTCTGCAAGAGGGGTAGGCTTCGGCAAGCCCGGATTTTAAATTCATCCCGATTTGTGCCATATATCTGAAATGGAAAGCACACTTTCAGAACTCCTCAAACGCGCGGAGACTTGGCCCAAAGAAGCCCAAGCAGAATTGTTGCGGGCAGCCGAACAAATTGAGCGGGAACATGCGGGCATTTATGTGTTGAGTTCCGAAGAGCGCGCCGCTGTCGGGACTGGTTTGAAAGACGTTGCAGAAAACCGTTTTGCAGACCCGGCTGAAGTCGAAGCGCTTTTCGCGAAATGCCGAAACTAAAGCTGCGGCTGACAACCGCCGCGCAGCGTGACTTGAACGACATTTTTGAATATCTCGATTCCCGAAATCCGCGTGCAGCCAGGTCGGTTATAAACGCAATTGAACGCTCGATAAATCTTCTCACCGAATACCCAATGTCAGCTCGCCAAACCGACATGATTGATGTGCGGGTCAGACCCATTTCGAAATATCCATTTCTGGTTTTTTATCAGCCTGCCGACAAGGAACTGCTGGTCCTGCGGATTCGGCATTCTTCGAGTCCTTGGCCAGATGACATTGCTGAATGAGCGATAGCAAGCCGACTACCCAGACTTCCTGCCAAACCTCAAATACCTTGTCTCCCGCCCCTCACGCTTAGCCTTTGCTTCATACCGTGTCTGAATCCAGTTCTCGAACGGCTCGCCTGAATCACTCAACAATGCAAACCCGCCATGGGCCTCGCACTCGCGCAACGTCCAGTCCACGTAATCCGCAATATCGCTCGCAAACAAAAACACGCCGTCCGGTTTCAGCAAAGCATGAAACTGTTTCAGTGTATCTGCGCTCACAATCCGCCGCTCATGGTGGCGCTTCTTCGGCCATGGGTCAGGATACAACACAAATATTTTAGCCAGAGATGCAGGTGGAAGCTTCTCCAGCAGATACCTCACATCATCATCATGCACGCGGATATTGGTCAGCGCCTTGGTCTCAATAAAAACCAGCAGTTTGGCCACGCCATTGCGAAACGGCTCAGCCCCAATAAAATTCACCGATGGAAACAACCCCGACAAGTGCGCCAGATGCTCGCCGCCGCCAAAACCGATTTCCAGCCAAACCTCGCCCGCTGGCAACGGATCATTCAAGTCAACCCGCAATTTCGGCAGCAGCTCTTCCATCAAGTCCAAATGATGACGGCGCAAGGATTTACCCCTGCGCCGCCCATAGTATTGGAATCGCCGGTCTTCGCTGCTCACTTCACCGCCGCTTTGAGGGCCCTGACCAGATCAACCTTCTCCCACGAGAAGCCGCCATCCTTGGCGGGCGCGCGGCCGAAATGGCCGTAGGCGGCGGTGCGCGCGTAAATCGGCCGGTTGAGATTGAGATGGGTGCGAATGCCGCGCGGCGTCAAATCCATGACCTTGGCGATGGCCTTCTCCAGCTTGGCCTCGGAAACCTTGCCCGTGTCATGGGTGTCCACATAGATCGAGAGCGGCTTGGAAACCCCGATCGCGTAGGAAACCTGGATGGTGCATTTCCTGGCCAATCCCGCCGCCACCACATTCTTGGCGAGATAGCGCGCGGCGTAGGCCGCCGAACGGTCAACCTTGGTGGGATCCTTGCCAGAAAACGCGCCCCCGCCATGGGGAGCCGCCCCGCCATAGGTGTCCACAATGATCTTGCGGCCCGTCAATCCCGCATCTCCATCCGGCCCGCCAATGAAAAACTTGCCCGTGGGGTTCACATGCCAGACCGTGTCCTTGGTGATCCAGCCCTTGGGGAGAGCCTTCTTCACATAGGGTGTCACCAGCTTCAGCATATCCGCCGAAGTGAGGCTTTCGTCGATATGCTGGTGCGAAACCACGATCTGTGTGGCCGCGACCGGCTTGCCATTCTTGTATTGCAGGGTGATCTGGCTTTTCGAATCAGGCCCCAGGGCCTTTTCCGCCCCCGAATGCCGCGCCTCCGCCAGAAGCTGCAGAATGCGCTGCGCGTAATACAAAGGCGCCGGCATCAGGTCAGGCGTTTCATCGCAGGCATAGCCAAACATGATGCCCTGGTCGCCAGCCCCCTCATCCTTCTGGGAGGCCGAATCCACCCCTTGTGCGATGTCAGCCGATTGCTCGTGCAGCAGGATTTCAACCCGCGCCGTCTGCCAGTGGAATCCGCTTTGCTCATAGCCGATTGACCGGATGGCTTGGCGCGTCACGTCCTCGATCTTGGCATGGGTGACCGATGATGGCCCCCGTGTTTCACCGCCAATCACCACCCTGTTGGTGGTGGCGAAGGTCTCGCACGCCACGCGCACCAGCGAAGGGTCCATGCCCTGCGCCAGGGCCTCGCGGTAAAACAAATCCACGATCTCGTCGGAGATGCGGTCGCACACCTTGTCGGGATGGCCCTCGGACACCGACTCGCTGGTAAACAGAAAATTCTTGCGTGACATTCCTCGACCCCATCCCTCGGTTAAATGCGCATAAAGATTTCTTTATGCCTTTCCAGGAGGGTTAATGGCAGCGTTGATAAGGAAGGTCAAGCGCCCGCGCTGCCGGGTGGCGGGCCAGCCTGAATGGCGGAGAATTTCGCTTGACCGTGAATTGACAAACCAGCCGCGTCTGCGCTTGTTGTTGGTGAAAACAGGGAGGAGTGAATATGGCGTATTCATACCGCTGCGGGGATTATCCTGGAATGGAATCCTGTCCGGGGTCGTTCAAGGCCGAAACCGAGGCCGAACTCTGGAAACATATCGAGCTGCACGCTTCAATCGCCCATCAGGAGAACCCTGAAAAATGGTCAGCGGAAGAGCGGCAGACGATGCAAAATCTCATCCGTTAAGACCTGGTGAGGCCGTCTCAATTGGAATTGCGGTGGAACTACGGTGATGTGGTGGGTGGCTCCCTTGCTGGAGCATCAGACGGAGCCATCATGGCGCATCAGATGCCGAGAGCGGACGCCGTCCCGCCACTGCACCTACATTGCAAATTTCAGACTGGCCCACTACCTGCCATCGTCAATCACGACGCCGCGCAGCCTGAGCGCGTTTCCGATCACGCTGACAGAACTCAGCGCCATCGCAGCTGCTGCAATCATGGGTGACAGCAGGATGCCGAAGACAGGATAGAGTACGCCTGCTGCAATGGGCACGCCTGCGGCATTGTAGATAAAAGCAAAGAACAGGTTCTGCCGGATATTGTTCATCACCGCCTGGGACAAATGGCGTGCCCGCACGATCCCCATCAGATCGCCTTTCAACAATGTTATGCCAGCACTCTCCATGGCAACATCAGTTCCTGTGCCCATGGCAATTCCCACGTCAGCGGCAGCAAGCGCTGGCGCGTCATTCACCCCGTCTCCCGCCATGGCCACAACACGTCCCTGGGCCTTGAGCCTGGCCACCACCTCCGCCTTCATGTCGGGAAGCACATCGGCTTCAACCTCCGTAATGCCGAGACGCTTTGCAACGGCCTCTGCCGTTGTGCGATTGTCGCCTGTCAGCATCACAATGCGGATGCCAGCATCGCGCAGCGCCGCAAGCGCCTGTGGCGTCGAAGCCTTCACATCATCGGCAATGCCAATGGCACCCACAAGCTTGCCATTGACGGCCACGAATATGGCGGTGGCTCCGTTGCCACGCATCGCATCGGCCTGTGAATCCAGTTTTTCAGTCGCAATTTTTTGTTCAGCCAGGAATTTGGCGTTGCCGATTGTTAAATGGCTGCGGCCCACCGCGCCAGTCGCTCCCTTGCCTGACGGAGAATTGAAGTTCTTGACCTTGGCCAACACCAGCTTGCGCTCCTTGGCTGCCTTCACAATCGCCGCCGCCAGAGGATGTTCGCTGGCCTGTTCAACTGAGGCCGCCAGCTGCAACAGGCTGTTTTCATCCCAGCCTTTCACGGTAATGATTGACGTAACCGAGGGTTTGCCCTCCGTCAGGGTGCCCGTCTTGTCGACCACGATGGTGTCAATTTTTTCCATGCGCTCCAGCGCTTCTGCGTCGCGGATGAGAACCCCCGCTTGCGCGCCGCGTCCCACGCCAACCATGATTGACATGGGCGTCGCAAGGCCAAGCGCGCAGGGACACGCGATAATGAGAACGGCCACGGCAGCCACCAGGCCAAAGGCAAAGCGGGGTTCCGGTCCCCACAGGGACCACGCGGCAAAAGCCAGGGCGGCTATGGCGATGACAGCCGGAACGAACCAGCCCGAAACCGTGTCAGCCAATCGCTGGATGGGGGCACGGCTGCGCTGGGCGTTGGCAACCATCTGGACAATGCGCGCCAGCATGGTTTCGCTGCCAATTTTTTCAGCCCGCATGACAAAGCTGCCACTGGCGTTCAGCGTTCCCCCGATAACCTTGTGGCCCACATCCTTGCTGACTGGCATTGACTCACCCGTCACCATGGATTCATCCAGCGATGAATGGCCCCCGATGATCTCGCCATCGACCGGCACCTTTTCCCCCGGTCGCACGCGCAAGGAGTCCCCGATGCCAATGAGCTCCAGCGCCACTTCTTCATCATGGCCCTTCAAATCGATCCGGCGCGCGGTTTTCGGCGCAAGGCCAAGCAGCGCCTTGATGGCGCCCGACGTTTGCTCGCGCGCCCGTAGCTCAAGCACTTGCCCCAGTAAAACCAGAACCGTGATCACTGCGGCAGCTTCGAAGTAGACCGCGACCGATCCATCCATCTGCCGGAAAGCGGTTGGGAAAATGTCAGGGGCAAAAGTCGCAACGACGCTATAGATCCAGGCAACGCTCGTCCCCATCGCGATCAGGGTGAACATGTTGAGATTGCGTGTCAGCAGCGATTGCCAGCCGCGCGCAAAAAACGGCCAGCCCGCCCAGAGCACAACCGGCGTGGCAAGCACAAGCTGCACCCAGTTGGAGAACTGCTGGCCCAGAATCATGAAGAGGCCGGTCAAATGCCCGCCCATTTCCAGAGCGGCGATCGGCACCGCCAGCGCAAGTCCGATCCAGAAGCGCCGTGTCATATCGATAAGTTCGGGATTGGGTTTCTGATCGGCGGCAACGGCGAGGGGCTCAAGCGCCATGCCGCATATCGGACAGGAGCCCGGTCCCTGTTGCCTGATCTCCGGATGCATGGGGCACGTATAAATGACACCTGCTGCAACAGGCTGTGCAGCCTTTGCGCCCACGCCAAGATAAGCGGCGGGCTTGGCTTCGAACTTGGCCTTGCAGCCAGCAGAGCAGAAATAATGGGCCAGTCCTTCGTGGTCAGTTTTATGCGCTGTCGTAGCGGGATCAACCGTCATGCCGCAAACCGGATCTGTTGCAGCGGCAGCAGGGCGTTGATTGTTCATGGGTGCCTCTCTCTTGCAATACTCCAACAGGGTATATCATCACTTGACAAATATACCCTGCATGGGTATACGTCAAGCATGCAATCAGAAGCAAAGGCCGCCGTCCTGAAACGGCTCAACCGCATCGAAGGACAGGTCCGGGGCCTGGTCCGCATGGTTGAGGAGGATCGTTACTGCATTGATATCGTAACCCAGGTGTCCGCTGTGCGGGCGGCGCTTCGCCGCGCGGAAGAGGAAATCCTGCGGGATCATGTGGGCCATTGCGTTGAACACGCCATCGCCAGCGGCGACAAGAAGGACCAGCGCAGGAAAATATCGGAAATCATCGATGTCCTTGGCCGCAGCGCCCGTTAGCGCCGCAGCGCCAATCGAATTCAATCCACCAAAACCGCAGAGGAAGAAAATCATGAATGCCAAATCGAAATTCATTGTCGCTGCCATAGGCATCATGGCGCTTGGAGCTGTCGCCTACTCACAGCTCCCGATGGGCGGCCCGCATTCCATGCAGGGCATGGGCAGTTCGGCTTCGACCGCGGCCACCACGTCAGAATCCACCAAAGCCTATGAACAGGCCATGGCGGGCATGATGAAGGCCATGATGGCGCCGCTCACCGGGAAACCTGACCTCGATTTCATGCAAGGCATGATCCCGCACCATCAGGGCGCGATCGACATGGCCAAGGTTGCTCTGCAATTTGGCAAGGACGCGGAAATTAAGGCGCTCGCCGAAAACGTGATCAAGGCCCAGGAAAGCGAGATTGCCTTTATGAAGGGCTGGCTTGACAAGGTGAGCCCGTCGGCGCTTCCTGCTGTTCCCGAATCCACCAAAGGCAATGAAGAAGCCATGTCAGCCATGATGAAGAACATGATGACGCCTTACACGGGCAACGCAGACGTAGATTTCGTCAAGGGCATGATCCCCCACCACCAGGGCGCCATCGACATGGCGAAGGTCGTATTGCAATACGGCAAGGATCCCGAAGCCCTGAAGCTGGCCAATGATGTGGTGGCGGCGCAGGAAGGTGAAATCGCTTTCATGAACAGCTGGCTTGCCAGGCACGGCGGCTAGGCCAGAACTTAGTCCTTCATGTCCACAATCGCTCGCGCCATGGTTGCAATGAGCTTGCGCTTGGTGGTGTTGTCCGCATCGCGGAAAGCCTTGGCCAGTTGAATGCCTTCGGTGTTCATGAGGGACGACATGACGTTGTTGTCTTCAGCCGGTTCGTTGAATCCCGCGTCACCTTCCGATCCCGGCAAATCCTCAAAAAACGCCTGCACCGGAACGCCTAAAATCTTTGACGCATAATACAGCCGGCTGGCGCTGATGCGGTTTGTGCCCTTCTCATATTTTTGCACCTGCTGAAAAGTGATGCCCAGCAATTCGCCGAGCTTCTCCTGGCTCATGCTGACAAGCTGCCGCCGCATCCTGATGCGCGAGCCGACATGCACATCGATATAATTTGGGTCACGTCTTGTCATGATACCTCAGACCGTTACCCCCCAGTCCCGGCTAGTGCCTGTCGCAGCACGGCAGCAATTCACCGATATGGCGCATTCTACCTAGGATTGCGGCCGGTTACAAATGCTAAGATTCCGCCAGCGAGCAACAGCCCAAAAATAATCATGGCGCCATATCTTGAAAAGGGGGTTGAACCTAAGTCCAGCGGCAACGGCCAGTCAATCAGACCTTCTTGCCCCAAGGGCAGCCTGGCCAGATAGCGCCCAAGGGGATCAATGACCGCGGAAACTCCCGTATTCGCAGACCTGACCATCGGCAGCCCCTGCTCCATGGCGCGCAGTCTCGCCTGCGCCAGATGCTGGTAAGGCCCGGTGGAATTTCCAAACCAGCCGTCATTGGTCACATTGACCAGCCATTGGGGGCGCACCCCGGAATCGACAAACCAATCCGGAAATATCGCCTCATAGCAAATCGAAAAGCTCACCGGCGGCGCATGGGGCATGTCGTAGGTTGCCGGACCCTGCCCTGCCGCGAAGCTGCCCGGCACCGTCACAACCTTGCGAAACCCCAGGGGCTGCAGCAGCCATTCGAACGGCAGGAATTCCCCGCCCGGAACCAACCGCCATTTGTCATAGCTGGCGGCAACATTTCCAGACCCGTCAAAGGTGAGAACGCTGTTATAAACCTTGTCTTCGCTTCCAGCATTCACCTCGCGCCGCAGGGTGCCCGTCACCAGGACCCTGGCGCCGCCCAGCATAGTGGCCACTTCGCCCCGTGCGGCGGCGCTCTCATCAATCAAAAATGCCAGCGCCGATTCCGGCCAGATGATATGGGTGATGGGCTTGCCATTTCCCGAAGGCCTGGCCGACATTTCCAGCAACTGGTCAAAGATGGCGCGCGCATTGTCGCCACGCCACTTGTCTTCCTGCGGAATATTGGGCTGCACAATCCGGATGTTCACGCCCGCGACGTCTGTAACCACCGTTTGCAACCTGAAAATTCCCCAGGCCCAGCTCAAAGGCAATGTGGTCATGATCAACAAGGCAATGAGCCGCTGCGGCCGCTCGAACAAAAGCGGCCATGTGCCGGCCCAGAGCACGATCAACAGCGTCAATCCTGGCATGCCCCACAGGGAAACCGTCTGCGCGACGGCTCCCATGCCATCGCTCACCAGACCCGGTTGCGCCCAGGGAAATCCCGTAAACAGAAAACCACGCAAGAGTTCGGCAAGTGTCAGGACAACGCCAAGCAGCACAGCCTGGCCCAGGCGCCTGAACCCCGCCATATTGACCAGCAAGAAAGCCAGCCCCCAATAGACCGCCATCGACGCGGCCAATCCGCCAACCGCGAACGGCATCATCCAGAGATAGTCATGGGCGTTCACGAAGAACGCGAAAGCAATCCAGTGGAAGGCAAACAGGAAATAGCCAAAGCCAAATCCCCAGCCCGTGAGGAAGGCTGATCGCCAATTTTTGCGCCCGATATTTTCGAGCAGCATGAGAACGGCGGGAACCGCCAGAAACAGCGCGGGCCACAGGTCAAGCGGCGGCAAGGCGAGGGCAGCCAGCACGCCTGCCAGAAAGGCAGCGCCGACGCGCCGCCAGCCCAGGAGATATTTCAAACGGGTGTCAGCCCTTGCGTCGAACGGCAATGTCTTCCGCCATCGAACACATGATTTCAAACATCATGGAAACCCCGGCATAGGCCGTCATGCCCGACGGATCAAAGGGTGGCGAGACTTCCACCACATCCGCCCCCACAATGTTGAGGCCGCGCAATCCCCGCAACATTTGCTGGGCCTGGAAAGTGGTGAAGCCGCCAATTTCCGGCGTGCCCGTGCCCGGCGCATAGACAGGATCAAGCATGTCGATGTCAAAGCTCACATAGGTTTCCTGATTCCCCACAACGCCCCGGGCAATTTCCATCACCTTCTGCGGCCCCAGCTCCATGGCTTCCTCAATGCGCATGAGGCGAACCCCCATTTTCTCGCCATACTCGAAATCCTCAAGGTCATACATGGAGCCGCGAAGGCCGATTTGGATGGTGCGCTTGGGGTCCAGCACTCCTTCCTCGATTGCCCGCCGGAATGGCGTGCCATGGGTGTATTTGAAGCCGCCAAAATAGCTGTCGTACAAGTCCGTGTGCGCATCGAAATGCACCATGCCAACGGGCTTCTTCTGGCCCACCGCGCGCAGGATCGGCAGCGACGACAAATGATCGCCACCTGCAGACAAAGGTCGGATGCCCTTGGCAACCAGCTTCTTGAAATAGGTTTCAACCCGGGCCAGCGCGTCATCAACATTGGCCGGGTTCACTGGGCAATCGCCGAGATCAGCCACGTTCACCAGTTCATACGGCACAATATGCGACGTCTGGTGCATGCGCCTGACCATCGACGACATATCGCGCATCTGCCGTGGCCCATGGCGGGGGCCGGGGCGGTTTGTGGTGCCGCCATCCCACGGCACGCCGACAACACCGATATCAACGCCCTTGGCGTCCTCCAGCGACACATGCGGCAGCCGCATGAACGTCGCAATGCCGCCAAAGCGCGGCGTGACAAGGCCGGAGACCGGTTGGTTGAAATCACTCACGATGAAACTCCATCATTTGGAAAAACCATATAGCCGAAACAAATCGGTCGGTGCTGCAAAAACCTCGCGCACACTGGCAAAGCCCGCTTCGCGACCCAGCGTATGCCATGTTGCATCCGTTTCCGGAAAATCCGCCGCGTGAACATGGGCCGCCATGGCGTTCCATTCATCTTCCGAATAGGCCGTCCAGAATGGTTTCTGCAAGTCCCAGCGTCGCAACCAGTTCTCGCGGTCCTCGCCGTCGGGGCTGGTGTTTTCATAAATCAGAAACAGGCCACCCGGTGCCAGCACGTTGCGGATGGTGCGCATGAAGGCCAGTTTTTCCATGCCCTGAAGATGATGCAGCGACAGGCCAATCCACGCCACATCCACCTGCTCCACCACACCAGCTAGCGCTTCAAGAAAGTCCCGCTGCTCAAACTTCACCGTGCAGTTAAGTTCCGTCAGCGCCTTGCCGGCAAGCTCCAGCGCCGCCCCGGAAAAATCAATCCCGTGATAATGCGCGATGTCCGTGCCCCGCAATGCCCCAACGCTGGCGCTGGCATCCCCGCAGGCGATATCGAGAAATCGGAATGGGCGCGCAGCGTCGTTGATAAGAACCTCATGCAGCGCCGCGTAGGCTTCCCGGTGGAACAAAAAATTATTGTCCACCATTTTGCGGTAAAGCTTCCAGTCCTGCTGAAACAGTTCAACCGTCGTGGCATCCGCCGCCGTCATGATCGTCCTCCCATGTGCGGCACACTATCCCATCAAGGCCCCATTGGCCAATCCATGTTTTAACGCTATCTCCCATGCCCATGAGCGCGCATTTTGATATCATCGTGATCGGCGCCGGCATTGCGGGCGCCTCTGTTGCGGCTCACCTCGCTGAAACCAGACGCGTCCTCATTCTCGAAATGGAGGACCGCCCCGGCTTTCACACCACGGGGCGGTCAGCGGCAACCTATGAACCCAACTACGGGCCGCCGCCCATGCTGGCCTTCACCCGCGCCAGCCGGGATTTTGTTGTGAACCCGCCGCCAGGTTTTGCCGATGGCCCGTTGCTGGCGCCCCGCGCCTCGCTGTTTCTGGAAGCGGAAGGCCAGCAGGCCTTTACCGAAACTCTATTGAAACTTGGCGCTGGCCTTGAAGAACTGACCGGGAGACAGGCCGGGAATATCTACCCCGTTTTGCGTGAAGGCTATGCTAGCCGCTTCTTCCTCGACCCCAACACCGGCGATATCGATGTTGATCTGCTGCATCGCGGCTATCTCAAACTGTTCAAATCACGCGGTGGTCAATTACTGACCAATGCCACCGCCGAAACCATCGAGCGCATAGGCGGCAAATGGCGCATCGCCACCCCACAAGGCGTTTTCGAAAGCGCTATCCTCATCAATGCGGCGGGTGCCTGGGGCGACCTTGTGGCGAAAAAGGCGGGCGTCAAACCCATAGGTCTCCAGCCCAAACGCCGTTCGGTCGGCGTCATCCCCGTTGATGGCATTGCTGGCGCTGCCGATTTTCCCACGGCAACTGACGTGGCCGAAACCTGGTACGCCAAGCCGCAAAGCGGCAAGATGATCGTCTCGTCGGCGGATGCCACCCCGGTTGACCCCCACGACGCCTACGCCGATGACATGGCCATAGCAGAAGGCATCGAACGCCTGATGACTGCTACGACGATTGAAGTCACAAGACTGGATCACAGCTGGGGCGGCCTCCGCACCTTCGCCCCCGATGACTCACCCGTCATTGGATATGATCAGCATGCCGAAGGTTTCTTCTGGCTGGTGGGCCAGGGCGGCTACGGCATCCAGTCCGCGCCAGCACTTTCACGCACAGCTGCTGCTATGGTGATGAAAGAAAAACTTCCGCAAGATGTAATGGACGCAGGATTGATGCTGTCCGACATCTTGCCAAATCGCTTCCAATGATTTTCCCTTCTCCCCTTGCGAGAGAAGGACGAATTACCCCACCAGCACCGGAAACTCCGGCGCATCCATGACAGCCCCATGCTCAAGCTTCACGTCGCGAAACGGCGGCGACGTTTTCACGCCTTCTCGTCTCGCAAATCTTGCATTATCGCCCAGCAGCCGCAAACTGAACGCCCGCCGCTGTTCGCTCGCTGAATTATTCGCTGGCGCCCCGTGCAGGGTTTTATAATTGAACGCCACCGCGTCGCCCGGCGCCAATTCCCAGCCAATCACATTGAAATTGTCGCGGTTGCCATTGATATCAGGCACTTCCTCCAGCCCGTCATTCGCATTGAGCGGTGTCTTGTCAAAGCGCTCGGGCCGGAAATATTTGCCCCATTTGTGGGAACCTCCCACAAACTCCAAAGTGCGGTCCAGCGGCACATGATCCAGCGGAATCCACAAGCTCACCGTGTCATCGCCGTCCACACAGTAATAGGGCTGGTCCTGGTGCCAGGGCGTGGCCACACCAGCGCTCGCTTCCTTCACCAGCACATGCTCATGAAACAACCGTGCGGTCTTGCTGCCCATCAACTGGCGGCCAATTTCGGCTGCCGGTGAATTGAAAATGAAATCGCGATATTCCGGAATGCGCTGCCAGTTGCAGTAGTCCCCGAAGAACCGCCCGCCGCCATCCTTGCCCTGATAGATTTTAACATCAGCGCTGGGCTCCGCCATATTGCGCGCAATGCCTGCCCGCAGTAAGTGAACCCAACGGCTAAAGAAACCCCTGAGCGCCACCGCGCCATCCCGGTTGAAATCTGAAATCGCGTCATCAGGCAGCTTAATCATAAATCCACTCCATTCCCATTCACTCCTAACATAAAACACAATTTTGATCATTCGGAAAAAACGTGCTTAACTGAATTATCGCCCTCTCAGGGTGTTTAAAAAACTAAGGGAGAATATCATGAAATCCACGAAACTCTTGGGTTTGAGCCTGCTGATGAGCACCATGCTCGCGGTGGGCGTGGCCAATGCCAAATCGCTGGTCTATTGCTCGGAAGGCTCGCCCGAAAACTTCACCCCGGCCATCAACACCACAGGCACCAGCCTTGATGCCGCCCGCCCCGTTTACAACAAGCTCGTGCAATTCACCCCCGGCACCACCACCGTGGTGCCCGCCTTGGCCGAAAGCTATGCAATTTCCGACGATGGCAAAGTCATCACCTTCAAGCTGCGCCCCGGCATCAAGGTGCATTCGGGCGTCAACGGCTTCACGCCGTCCCGCGATTTGACCGCCGAAGACGTAATCTGGTCATTTGAGCGCCAGCTGAAGCCCGATCACCCCTATGCAAAAGTCTCAGCCGGTTCCTATGATTATTTCAACGACATGGGCATGCCTGATCTTTTGGCTTCCATCGAAAAGGGCGCCGATGACCTGACCGTTGTGATGACATTGAAAGAGCCAAATGCGCCGATCATGGCAAACCTCGCCATGGATTTTGCGACAATCCATTCGGCTGAATATGCCAGTTATCTGACGGCCAAGGGAACCCCGGAACAGTTCGACCAAATTCCGGTCGGCACCGGCTCGTTCCAGTTTGTGGATTATCAGAAGGATGCCGTCATCCGCTTCAAGGCCTTTGCCGAGGGTTGGGCAGGCAAGCCAAAGGTTGACGACCTGATCTATGCCATCACGCCTGATGCAACAGCCCGCTACGCCAAGCTCAAGGCCAATGAATGCCAGGTCATGATTGCGCCAAATCCGGCAGACCTGGCCGACATGGCCAAGAATGCCGACGTGCAGTTGATCCAGCAGGCGGGTCTCAACATCGGCTATCTCTCAATGAACGCATTGAAGCCGCCATTTGACAAGGCGGAAGTGCGCCAGGCCGTCAACATGGCCATCGACAAGGCCGCCATCATCAAGGAAATCTACCAGGATGCCGGCCAGCCAGCGCGCAACCCGCTGCCGCCCACCATCTGGTCCTATGATGAATCAACGAAAGACTATGAGTATAATCCAGACAAGGCCAAGGAAATGCTGGCGGCGGCCGGTGTCACCTCGCTGGATACGGACCTGTGGTGGATGCCGGTGCAGCGCCCCTACAATCCAAATGCCAAGCGCATGGCGGAAATGATGCAAGCCGATCTGGCCAAGGTTGGCATCAACGCAACGCTCGTGTCCTACGAGTGGGGTGAGTACCGCAAGCGCCTGCAAGCTGGCGAACACCAGATGGGGCTTTTGGGCTGGACCGGCGACAATGGCGATCCGGACAATTTCCTGTTCCTCCTGTCCTGCGGTGCCGATGGAACCCCCGCGGGCCAGAACATCGCCAAGTGGTGCAATGCCGACTTCAACGCCAAGCTCCTGGAAGCCCGCAAGATCACCGATCAGGCCGCCCGCACCAAGATCTATGGTGAAATGCAGGCCATCTTCAAAGCTGAAGCGCCTTGGATGACGGTTGCGCATTCCACCGTGTTTGAGCCCATCCGCAAGGAAGTGTCAGGCTACAAGGTAAGCCCGCTGGGCGCCCACGAATTCCAGGACGTGGACGTGGCTGAGTAACGATTAGAGCTGTGGGGCATTCTCTCGCGAGGATGCCCCGCAAACTTTCCCGGAGTCTGGATGTTCCGTTTCCTGCTAAAGCGTGCGGCGCTTACCATCCCCACGTTTATCGCCCTCATGTTCGTGACCTTCACGATGATCCGGCTTGTGCCGGGCGACCCCATCGAGGTGCGCCGTGGCGAGCGCGGCATTTCTCCTGAACGATTGACTGAACTCCGCCATGAAATGGGCTTGGACCAGCCCATCTGGAAACAGTTCATCGATTATGTCTGGGGCTTGCTCCACGGCGATTTCGGCACCTCGATTATTTCAAAGACCCCGGTCGCCCAGGAATTTTTGACGCTTTTTCCAGCAACCCTTGAGCTCACCATATGCGCCATGCTGTTTGCGATTGTGCTGGGCATCCCCGCAGGTGTCATCGCGGCGGCAAAGCGCGGCGGCATTTATGACCAGAGCTTGATGGGAGCCGCCCTCACCGGTTATTCCATGCCCATATTCTGGTGGGGCCTCATGTTGATCTTGCTGATGTCCAACACCTTGCACCTCACGCCCGTTTCAGGCCGCATTGATCTCGTCAAATATTATTTTCAGCCCGTCACCGGCTTCATGCTGATCGATTCCATTGTCTCCGGCCAGAGGGGCGCGTTTCTTGACGTCGTCCGCCATCTCATTTTGCCCACCATTGTGCTTGGCACCGTGCCGCTTGCCGTTTTCGCCCGCATGACGCGCTCATCCATGCTGGAAGTCCTCGAGGAAGATTATGTGCGGACAGCGCGCGCCAAAGGTCTGTCCGCCTTTCGCGTTATTGGTTTCCACGCGCTCCGCAACGCGCTCATCCCGGTGGTCACCGTCGTTGGCTTGCAGACCGGCACCCTGCTTGCGGGCGCTGTTCTCACCGAAACAATTTTCTCCTGGCCGGGTGTTGGCAAGTGGCTGATCGAATCCATAGGCCGCAGGGACTACCCGGCCCTGCAGGGCGGCATCATGCTCATTGCCAGCATGGTCATTATTCTTAACCTGCTGATCGATCTTCTCTATGGCCTCATCAATCCAAGGATACGTCATGGCCGTTGAAACTCTCACACAAAAGCCCCCGGGCCCGCTGCTTTCTTTCTGGCTGGCCTTCCGTGAAAACCGCGGCGCGGTGATCGGCCTCGCCATCGTTTGCTTTGTGGTTTTCATCGCAGTCTTCGCAAATTTTTTGGCGCCCTATAACCCGCTGGAGCAATACCGCGACTTCACCAAACTGCCGCCCATCTGGGCCGAAGGCGGCAACTGGGCCCACCCCCTGGGAACCGATCCGCTGGGCCGCGACATGCTGTCGCGCATTCTCTATGGCTCGCGCATCTCGCTGTTTATCGGCCTTTCTGTGATGCTCGTATCCGCCGTCGTCGGCGTTTCGCTGGGCCTGCTCGCCGCCTTCTGGGGCGGCATGGTTGATGTGATCATCATCCGCGTCATGGATCTGATCATGGCGATTCCCAGCCTCGTGCTGGCCATTCTCATCATCGCGGTGATTGGACCCAACCTCACCAACACCATCATCGCCGTCACCATTGTCTATCTGCCGCGCTACGTGCGCCTGGTGCGCGCCAGCGCCTTGAGCGAACTTAGCAAGGATTATGTGGTGGCCGCCCGGGTTGCTGGCGTTGGCCCCTGGCGCCTGATGATCAAAACCGTCCTGCCAAACTGCATGGCGCCCCTCATTGTGCAGGCGGCCCTGGGAATTTCCGATGCCATCCTCGAAGCCGCTGGCCTGGGATTCTTGGGTCTCGGCGCGCAACCACCCATGCCCGAGTGGGGCTCCATGCTGGCCGACTCAAAAGATTTGATCACCTCCCACCCCTGGGTCATGGCGCTTCCCGGCATGGCGATCCTGATTACGGTTCTCGCCATCAACCTCATGGGCGACGGCCTGCGGGACGCCCTCGATCCCCGCCTGAGAAAAAGCTGAGCCATGCCCAGCCTGCTTGATACGGCAATCCTTGCGGCTATCGTCTCCGCCGCCGTCACCGCGCTCGGCTGGTATGCCTCCCACTGGAGCCAGCAGCGGCTTGATGACAAGCGCCGCATCGAGAAGATCGTCGATGTTCAAACCGCCTTGCTGGCGGAAATTGAAAGCAACCTGACGCGCTTTGATGAGATTGATTTGGATAAGCACGCTGACCAGATGGTTGGCAGGATCATGCAGAAAGCCAGCCGCGCGAACTTCACGCCTTTCGTGCCGCGCTATGCCACTGAGATTATTTTCGAAGCCATGCTGGCCGACATTCACATCCTCCCCACCGAAACCATTGATGACGTGGTGGCCTATTACAAGCAGGAATACAAATTGCGCGAGCTGGTCGAAGATTTGCGCTCAAGCCGCTATCAGGAAATTGAACAGGATCGCAAGGCCAGAATTTATCGCGATTATGTCTGGCAGATCAAAACGGCGTTGATCACGGGAGAACAGGCGCGAAATGCCCTGCGCAGCTCCCTCGGGCTTCCACAGCCGGCAGCATTGCTCAATAACCCGGAAGCGGTCCCGAGCCTGGCTTCTGGAAACCTGTAGATTGCGGTTTGGGTCTGGCCATGTTCAATTACCTTCTCCCGGGACCATACAGGAACAATGACACGGATTGCAAGATCAAGCCCATTAACATGAAATTAAAGTAAACCTGATGCCTCTTCTCGAAATTCAAAATCTGACCGTTGAGTTCAAAACCCGCAGTGGTGCATTCCGCGCGGTCGACAAAGTGTCGATGGCCGTCGATACGCGCGAGGTTCTGGCGATCGTGGGTGAATCCGGTTCGGGAAAATCCGTTTCCATGCTGGCCGTTATGGGGCTGCTCCCGTGGACCGCGAAAGTGACCGCTGATCGCATGGCTTTTGATGGCCGCGATCTTCTCAACATCACGCCCGCCGACCGCCGCAAGATCACCGGCAAGGACATGGCGATGATTTTTCAGGAACCCATGTCGAGCCTCAACCCCTGCTTCACCGTGGGCTTCCAGTTGACGGAAGCCATCAAGACCCATGTTGACATGGACAAGCCCCAGCGGAAAAAACGCGCCATTGAACTGCTGGAGCAGGTGGGCATTCCTGCTCCCGAAACCCGGCTCTCGTCGTTTCCCCATCAGCTTTCCGGCGGCATGAGCCAGCGCGTCATGATCGCCATGGCCCTGTCGTGCAATCCAAAACTGCTGATTGCCGATGAACCCACCACGGCCCTTGATGTGACCATTCAGGCTCAAATTCTTGAGCTTCTCGTGCGCCTGCAAAAGGAGACCGGCATGGGGCTTGTGCTGATTACCCATTCCATGGGCGTTGTCGCCGAAACCGCCGAGCGCGTCAGCGTGCAATACGCCGGGCAAAAAGTTGAGGAGCAACCGGTGGCAAATCTCTTCAAACACCCGCGCCATCCCTATACGGCGGCTCTGCTTGCTGCCTTGCCGGAGCGCGCCACGGCTAAGCTTCTGCCCAGCATTCCCGGTGTTGTGCCAGGTCAATTTGACAGGCCCAGCGGCTGCCTCTTTGCGCCGCGCTGTGCTTACGCAACGGAGCTTTGCCAAAAGACCGAACCCATTCTCAATCAGGGCGCCCTATGTCATTACCCCTTGGGAACGAACGCCGCATGAGCCAGGTTCTCAACGCCCAAGACCTCACCCGCTATTACAGCGTTTCGCGCGGCGCCTTTAAGGAAGCCGCCATTCTGAAAGCCGTTGATGGCGCAAGCTTCACCCTTGAGCGCGGCAAGACGCTGGCTGTGGTGGGTGAATCAGGTTGCGGCAAGTCAACGCTCGCCCGCCTCGTCACCATGATTGAACTGCCCACCTCCGGCGGCCTCAATATCGCAGGCCATGATATTGTTGGCGCAACATCACAAACCCTGCGCGGCCTTCGCCCCAAAGTGCAGATCGTCTTCCAAAACCCCTATGGCTCCCTCAACCCACGCCAGAAAATTGGCTCCATTCTTGAAGAGCCTTTGCTGGTGAACACCAATATGCCAAAAGCGGAACGTGGAGAAAAAGCCCGCGCCATGATGAGCCGTGTGGGCTTGCGGCCCGAACATTATGAGCGCTACCCCCACATGTTTTCCGGCGGCCAGCGCCAGCGCATTGCCATCGCCCGCGCCCTCATGCTCGATCCGGAAATCCTCGTGCTCGATGAACCGGTGTCGGCTTTGGATATTTCCATTCAGGCCCAGGTTCTGAACCTGCTGGCCAAGTTGCAGCAGCAGCACAATCTGGCTTATCTCTTCATCAGCCATGATCTCTCGGTGGTGAAGCACATAGCCGATGAGGTGATGGTCATGTATCTGGGCCGCGTGGTGGAGCAAGGGACCCGCGACAGTATTTTCAAAAAACCCCAGCACCCCTACACCAAGGCGCTTCTCTCGGCCACGCCAACGCCTGATCCCGCCCGCAAGCGCGAACGCATCGTGCTGAAAGGTGAGTTGCCATCGCCGCTTAATCCACCGGCGGGCTGCACCTTTCATCCCCGCTGCCCCATTGCCTTTGAAAAATGTGGCCGCGAGAACCCAAATCTTGTCGCCCATGAACAGAGCCTCGTGGCGTGCCATGCGGTAAATGATCCATATCCTGAAACCAAGGCAGCCTGAACCCATGTCAATCCGCGCAGAACTTTCAACCGGTGAAGCCCTCGTAGGCCTGCTTGAAGCCTATGGCGTGGATACGATCTTCGGCATCCCCGGCGTCCACAATGTTGAAATGTACCGCGCCCTGCCCCGTTCCAAAATCAGGCACGTTCTGGTCCGCCATGAACAGGGTGCCGGCTTCATGGCCGACGGCTATGCGCGGGCCACCGGCAAGCCCGGCGTATGCTTCACCATCACCGGCCCCGGCCTGTTGAATATCCTGACGCCCATGGCGCAGGCCTGGTCCGACTCCAGCAATGTGTTGGTGATCGCCTCTGCTCTCGACATGGCAGACAGCGCACAAGGCCGCGGACGGCTGCACGAGATGATTGATCAGCGCGCGGCGGCGGCATCGGTCACCAATCTTCACATGCGGGCCTATACGCCCAAGGACGTACGCGACGGATTGGCGCGCGCCTTCGCCAATTTTTCCAGTCAGCGGCCAAGGCCCGCCTATCTTGAAATCCCGCTCGACATGCTGAAGGTTGCAGCAGGTGACGGCTGGCACACACGACCGCTGCCGCGCCGCGCCTTGCCACAAGCTGACCAAATCGCTGCGGTCGTGGCGCGGTTGAATTCGGCAAAGCGCCCGATCATCATTCTTGGCGGCGGCGCGCTTGATTGCGGCAAGGCGGCCCTGTCTATTGCCGAAAAACTCGACGCGCCGGTCATCACCACCACCGCCGGCAAAGGCGCAATCCCCGAGGACCATCCTCTCTGCATGGGTTACAGGATGGGTCGTATACCGGCGGTCGATTTCATAAAGTCTGCCGATGCCATCCTCTGTGCCGGTTCGCAGCTTTCGGAAACCGATTTCTGGCAGGACAACGTGGTGATCGACAAGAACCTGATCCGGATCGATATAGATGCCGACTCGCTTGCCCAACCGCATACCGCTGAGATCGCCATCCAGGCCGACGCCAAGGCAACCCTTGAGGCAATCGCCCAAGGACTTGCGCAGCATGTAGGCACCGGCAAGAACGAAATCGCCGAGAGCGAGAGGGATTATCTGCGGGATGTTGTTACAAATGCCAAACAACAGGCAATTCTCAAGGTGCTGGAGGTAATCCGCACGACCTTGCCACGCGAGACGATCATTTGCTCCGACATGACCCAGATCGCCTATGTGGCGAACGAGGCCTTCCCGGTTTACGAGCCGCATACGTGGATCCATCCCGTCGGCTTCGGCACACTGGGCTTTTCATTGCCTGCCGGCATCGGTGCCAAGTTCGGCAAGCCGGAAACACCTGTCGCCGTGATGATCGGTGACTATGGGCTGCAATACACACTGAATGAATTAGGCACAGCCGCTGAACACAAATTGCCTGTCATCATTCTCGTGTGGAACAATGAAAGCCTTGGCGCGATCTAC
Source organism: Rhodobiaceae bacterium (assembly GCA_009885825.1). GTDB lineage: Bacteria > Pseudomonadota > Alphaproteobacteria > Rhizobiales > Aestuariivirgaceae > Aestuariivirga. The sequence goes on from VFJY01000197.1 coordinate 21,816, forward strand.
GACAATATGGTGAGCTTCGGCATTCAACCCAATGCCGTGACCTTGAAAAACCCGGATTTCCAGATGCTGGCGAAATCCTACGCCATCAACGCCGAACGTCCGGCAAACCTCAAGGCGCTCTCCGTCGCGATAAAAGCGGCTCTCCAGGCCGATGGCCCCACCCTCATTGAAATGACCCCCGCCATGGCCAATGCCTGAGGCAATTCTTCAAATGCCGTCATTCCGGCGAAAGCCGTTATCGGATTCACGCATCTTTCAATCAGTCTATGGGTGTTGATTTCATGATTACATCTGTCATCCCGGCGAAAGCCGGGACCCAGACCCGCGTGACAAAACGATAGCAACTTCATTCAGCGCACCACCACCACTGGGTCCCGGCTTTCGCCGGGATGACAAATTAAGAAGAAATTGGTTCAATTCATGATATTTGGCTTTCAAATCATAGGGTGGCCAAAATCTTAGCATGAGGTTTAATATATGAGCGGTGATAGCCAGTTTTCCCTTCTTCGCACCAAGCGGTTTCTCCCGCTCTTCATCGCCCAGGCCATCGGGGCCTTCAACGACAACGGCCTGCGCAACGCCATCACCATTCTCATCACCTTCGATCTCGCCGTAAACCAGGGCTGGAACGCCACGCTCTTTGTGCAGGCTGGAACCGCCCTGTTCATCCTGCCCTATTTCCTGTTTTCCGCCATCGCCGGCCAGTTGGCGGACAAATACGACAAGGCGCTGATCGCGCGGCGCGTCAAACTGGTTGAAATTGCCGCCATGATTTTTGGCGCCGCCAGCCTGTGGCTCAACAACCCCTATCTCCATCTCACCGTGCTGTTCTTCGCAGGCTCGCTCGCCGCCTTCTTCGGGCCCATCAAATACGGAATTCTGCCGCAATACCTGAAACAGGATGAAGTCATCGCCGGCAACGGCATGATCGAAATGGGAACCTTCGTCACCATTCTCCTCGGCACCATGTTTGGCGGCTTTCTGGTGATCGATCCGGTTGGCAGGTCCATACTGTCAGTGGCCCTCGTCGGATTTTCGCTTGCCGCCTGGTACGCCGCCTTCCAGATGCCGCCAGCCCCTGCGGCGAACCCCGACCTCAAAATGGATTGGAACCTGCTCCGCCAGACCGGAAAACTGCTGGGCTACGCTCAAGAGCGCCGCGATGTGTTCTGGGCCGTCATCGGCGCATCCTGGTTCTGGTTTCTCGGCACCGTGCTTCTGGTGCAATTTCCGGTTTTCACCAAGGATGTGCTGCTCGCCAACGAGAATGTCGCCAACGCCTTCATCGCCACTTTCACCATCGGCATTGGCCTGGGCTCCATGCTCACCAACGTGCTGTTGAAGGGCGAGGTTTCGGCAAAATATGTGCCCGTCGCCGCGATCCTGATGACGGTGTTCCTTATTGATCTCTTCTTCGCGTCGGGTCTGGTCAATGCAAATCTTGCAGGAACCACATTGAATGGCCTGGGCGCGTTCTTCTCAAGCTGGTCCAGCTTTCGCGTGGCCGTTGATCTCTTCATGACGGCTTTCTTTGGTGGCATCTATGCGGTGCCGCTGAACGCCATCATGCAGACCAAGGCCTCGCCGCCCAGGCGCTCGCGCGTCATCGCCGCCAACAATGTGATCAACGCCATCTTCATGATTTCCGCAACGGTTGCCTCCGTATTCCTCTTGCAGGTCATGTCGGCGCGCGGCCTGTTCCTCTGCCTCGCCCTGGCCAATGCGGTGGCCGCCGTCTGGAGCATTGTGCTGCTGCCGCAGGAGCTCACCGCCAATCTCGCGCGCCAGTTCTTCCGCTTTCTCTTTCGCGTCGAAGTGCGTGGCCTCGAATATTACAAGCAGGCGGGCCGCAAGGCCGTCATTGTCGCCAACCACACATCACTGCTCGACGGCCCCTTGCTGTCGGCTTTCCTGCCGGACCGTTCAACCTTCGCCATCAATTCCCATATGGCCAGGCGCTGGTGGGTGAAGCCTGCCTTCGCGCTTTTTGATCTGGCTCCCATTGACCCCACCAATCCTCTGGCGATCCGAACCCTTGTGGAGACGGTCAGGAAAGGCAGCCGCGTGGTCATATTCCCGGAAGGCCGCCTCACTGTCACAGGCGCCCTCATGAAGGTTTACGAAGGCCCCGGCGCCATTGCCCAGATGGCCGATGCGAAAGTTCTGCCTGTCCGCATCGATGGCGCGCAATTTTCAAAATTTTCCCGCATGCACGGCAAGCTGCGCTTGCGCTGGTTTCCGAAAATCACCATCACCTTCCTGCCGCCGGTGAAGTTCAATGCGCCGGAACACCTCAAAGGCTCGAAGCTCCGCCAATATCAGGCAAACAAGCTCTATGACGTGATGAGCGACATGGTGTTCTCAACCTCGAATCCCCATCAAACCCTGTTTGAAGCCCTGCTCGATGCCCGCGCCGTGCATGGAGGCGGCCACAAGATTGTCGAAGACATTCAGCGCAAGCCCACGTCCTACAACCGCGTCATCATGGGAAGTTTCATCCTTGGCCGCAAGATTGCCAGGCTCGCGCCCAACCAGAAGTTTGTGGGCGTGCTGCTGCCAAATGCCATTGGCTGCCTGCTCACGATATTTGGCTTGCAAGCCTATGGCCGCGTTCCCGCCATGCTGAATTTTTCAACCGGCGCCGTCAACATGTCAGCCGCCTGCACGGCAGCCCAGGTGAAAACCATTGTCACTTCGCGGAAATTCATCGAAGCGGCGGAAATGCAGGGTGACATCGACATCCTTGGAAAAACCTGTCGCATCATTTACCTCGAAGACATTCGGGAAACCCTAGGCCCTCTCGACAAGCTCCATGGGCTGTTTGCGAAATTTTTCACCAAGGCGGCGCTCAAGTCCGCCGGCTCCGCAACCAACCCTGACAGCCCCGCCATTGTCCTGTTCACGTCGGGCTCCGAGGGCGTTCCAAAGGGTGTTGTGCTTTCCCACGCTAATTTGAATTCAAACCGCCTGCAGGCCGCAGCCCGCATTGGTTTCAGCGCCCAGGATATCGTTTTCAACGCGCTGCCCATGTTCCATTCCTTTGGCTTGACCGGTGGCACCCTGCTGCCCATCCTGGCGGGCGTTTACAGCTTCTATTATCCCTCGCCACTGCACTACAAGATTGTGCCGGAGCTTTGCTACGATACCGATGCCACCGTTTTGTTTGGCACCGACACATTCCTCATGGGTTATGCCCGGACCGCCGACCCCTATGACTTTTACAGCCTGCGGCTTGTGGTGGCCGGAGCCGAGCGCGTGAAGCCCGAGACCCGCGAAATCTGGATGGAAAAATTCGGCCACCGCATTCTGGAAGGCTATGGGGCAACCGAATGTTCACCAGTGCTTTCCGTCAATACGCCCATGCACAACCGCACCGGCAGCGTGGGCCGCCTTCTGGACAGGATAGAGTTTCGCCTTGAGCCTGTTGAAGGCATCGGCAATGGCGGCAGGCTCCATGTCAAGGGCCCAAACATCATGCTGGGCTATTTGCGCGCCGACAACCCCGGCGTCATCGAACCGCCCCTTGATGGCTGGTATGACACCGGCGACATTGTCGAAATCGACGAGCAGCGCTACATCACCATTATGGGCCGCGCCAGGCGCTTCTCGAAGATAGCCGGTGAAATGGTGTCTCTCACCTCTATTGAAAGCAAATTGCAGCAAGCCTTCGCCGCCGAACAGTTTGCCGTCGTCGCCATCGCCGACCCGAAAAAGGGCGAGCAACTGGTGCTGTTCACGACGCTTGCAAAGGCCGACCGCAAGGCAATTTCAACCGAACTGAAATCCCGCGGCGCGACGGATTTGATGGTGCCGAAGACAATTGTCAGCCTGCAGGAAATACCGCTGCTCGGCTCCGGCAAGACCGACTACATGACGCTGACAAGATTGGCCAATGACGAGGCGAAAGAGTGAGTCTTGAGCTTGACGATCGCCAGCAAGGCTTTCTTGATGGAAAGCGGGGCAAGGCCCACCAGCTCGCCATGCAGCTGGTGGTGAAAGCCGCCACCATCATGGCTGCGCCTCGCCTCATTCCCATTTCCTTCGCCCACATCGATGCGTGTTTCTTCACCGGCCAGCCGCACGTGGATTTCATCCGCTTCATGCTGGAGCGCAAGGCAACGCTCGCCGTTCCCACCTGGACCAACAACAGCGTGGCCAGCATCGACGATTCAAGTCTGCGCCCGCTGCATAGCGATCCGGAAATGGTGGCGGGCGCCCATGAACTGATGCGGGGCTATGCGGCATTGGGCTGCAAACCAACCTGGACCTGCGCGCCCTACCAACTCGCCGGCGGCCCCAAATTGGGTGATCACATCGCGGTCGCCGAATCAAATGCCGTGGCGTTTTACAATTCCGCCATCGGCGCCAGAAGCAACAAGTATGGCGCTTACCTCGATGTGGCCTGCGCCATCACAGGCCTCGTGCCCTTTGCCGGGCTCCACACTGACGAGGGGCGCAAAGCCAGCATCCATTTTTCCTGTGACGCCATTCCCGATGCGTGGAAGCGCCAGGATATTTTCTTCCACCTGCTTGGCCATCACATTGGCCGCGTTGCCGGCCGCCGCATTCCGGTGATTTCTGCTGTGCCAAAGGAAACCACCGCCGATAATCTCAAAGCCCTGTGTGCCGCTGGTGCCGCAGCGGGCGGCATCGAGCTCTTGCACGTCGTGGGTGTCACACCTGAGGCGCCGGCACTTGATGCTATTTCAGACGCGCATGAAACCATTGCAATCACCCGGGAAAATATCGAAGCTGCCCACCGCGACCTGTCAACCGCCAAAGACGGTCCACTCGATTGCGTGGCCCTCGGCACACCGCATTTTTCCATCACCGAGTTTTCAGAACTTGTAAGATTGCTCGCGGGCCGCAAAGTGAAAACAACGACTCTCATTTCAACCAGCCGAGGCGTGCGGGAAATGCTCGTGGCCAAGGGCTGGGCCAAAATCCTGGGCGATGCCGGCATCACCATTCCGGTCGACATCTGCACCTACTACTCCCCCAAAATCCAAGGCCTCAAGGGCCGCATCATGACCAACGCGGCGAAATGGGCCTACTACGCGCCGGGCATGCTGGGCGTTGAAGTGTGCTTCGGCAGTCTCCAGGAATGCGTTGAAAGTGCTGTGAGGGGCGAGACCTGGCGCGATCCGGATTTGTGGCGCGCATGACAACTGTCCTTCACGCAGGCAACGCCCAGGGCGCTGTTCTCCTGCTCGACGAACCCTTGAGTTTCTGGGGTGCTTTCGATCCCCGCCAGGGCATCATCATCGATGTCCATCATCCCCAGCGCGGTCAATCCGTCAAAGGCAAAATTCTGATTATGCGCGAAAGCCGTGGGTCGGGCAGCGCCTCAGGCGGCCTCGCCGAAGCCATCCGCCTGGGCACTGGCCCTGCCGGAATAATCCTGGTTGAAGCCGATATGAATCTGGCCATAGGCGCCCAGGTTGCCGAAACCCTCTACGGCAAGTCCTGCCCGGTCATTGCCATTTCGCCGCAGGAATTCGCGGCGTTTTCCAAAAACGCCTACTTGCATATCACCGATGACGGGGTAGAAGCACCCCCATGAAACTGGCATCCATCACCCAAAGACTCAGCGGGCTTGGCTCAGACAAATGGGCCGTCCACATCGAAGGCAAGCGCCGCGCCGCAGCGGGTGAAAGCCTGATATTCCTCTCCATTGGCGAGCCCGACGCGCCGCCGCCCGCCGCCATCATGGATGTGGCCAACGCCCAAATGCGCGCCGGCCGCTACAAATATGCTGCATTCCGTGGCGAAAACGAACTCCTCGAAAGCCTGTCGAAGCACTACACCAAAAACACGGGCCGCGCCATCAACGCCCGGCAATTCATCTTTCTGCCCGGAACCCAGACAGCCCTCTTTGTCGCCATGCAGGCGACCGTCGAAGTGGGCGATGAAGTGTTGATGGCCGATCCCTACTACGCCACCTACGAAGGCGTGATCGCGGCGGCGGGCGGAATTCCCGTGCCCGTAA
>VFJY01000064.1 GCA_009885825.1 Rhodobiaceae bacterium
GCATGAAAAATGTTCATGAAGCTGGCTCTTATGTCAACCTCAACAGTCTCCTCTCCATCAATCAGGATTTTCTGTCTCTTGGCTTTCTTGATCGTGAGATAGTTGTCCTCTCCGCCTGAACCATAGAGTCGCCCACCCTTGTTCCAGCCATAGGTCTCAGGATCGTCCCCCAAGTTGAAGATACGACGATAGCCCCGGTGAGATGCTCCGGTGAGCTTGAAGTCCTTGAGAAACTCGTTGATCTCCTTCACGACCCATTTTGTATCACCATCTTGTATCACCAAAAACCAAGAAGGCAACAAAATCAATGTTTTCAAGCGACGAGAGGGAGAAAATGGTGATCCCTGCGGGAATCGAACCCGCCTTTACAACGTGAGAGGCTGTCGTCCTGACCGATAGACGAAGGGACCCTGAGGCACGAAGGCCCTCCTATATCGGGCCACCGCCAAGAGCGCAAGTATTACGGCCCGGCGACCTTCACCCGCAGCAAGACCTTGCGCGAGCTTATTTCGACAATGAAAACCTCCGTGCCCGTATTGATCGTCAGCCGGTCGCCCGTAAGCGTTGCCTCTTTAACCGAAGCTGTGGCTGGCAGTCCAAGCTCCACCAGGCCCGTTCCTTCCAGCACTGCGGCCCGGTTCTTGATCTTGTAGATTATGCCGCCAATTAAGCCTAGAAACAGCAAAACGAGAATTGCCCCCATGAAGTATACGGAAAATACCAAAAACCGATTGACCGGCGGCACTTCGCCCGCGTTTGAAGCCTGATCATCCATGAATTCGCCCAACTCCCAAATACTCGAAGCAACCGCTGAAGCCCCTGACCGTCTTGATCGGTTTTTGGCTGCAGCCTTTCCCGACGTGAGCCGCGCCCGCTTTCAGAAGCTTATCGCGGATGGCCGGGTTTCTGTCGAGGGCAATCCCGTTCTGGAAACCCGCTACAAGCTGAAAGCCGGTCAAAACATAACCGCAGCTATTCCGCCCTCCGTTGAACCTGAACCCCGGGCCGAGATCATTCCGCTCACAGTTGTCTATGAAGACAAGGATCTGATTATCATCGACAAGCCGCCGGGCCTCGTGGTCCATCCCGGCGCCGGCAATGAAACCGGAACCCTGGTTAACGCCCTCATTGCCCACTGCGGTGACAGCTTGTCAGGGATAGGCGGCGTCAAACGCCCTGGCATCGTCCACAGGCTTGACAAGGATACCAGCGGTCTGTTGGTGGTGGCCAAGAATGACACGGCCCACCAGGGCCTCTCGGAGCAGTTTGCCGCCCATGGGCTGGATGGCAAGTTGGAGCGCGCTTATCAAGCTATCGTCTGGGGTGCACCCGAGCGCAGTCGCGGGACCGTCTCAGCCGGCATCGCCCGCAGCAACAGCAATCGCCAAAAAATGATGGTTTCGAAATCCGCCACAGCCCGTGAAGCCATCACCCATTACGAGGTTCTGGAAAATTTTGGCAATCCGCCCTTAGCCTCGCTCATTCGCTGCGTTCTGGAAACCGGCCGCACCCACCAGATCCGGGTGCATATGACCCATATGGGCCACCCTCTATTGGGCGACCCAACCTATAGCCAAGGCTTCAAGAGCTCCCTGAACAGTTTAAGCGATCTCGCAAGAGACGCTGTTATGTCATTGAATAGACAGGCTCTTCACGCTTTCTTATTGGGGTTTGAGCATCCCCGGACGGGCAAGGCCTTGAGTTTCGAAAGCCCCCTGCCTGATGATATGACAAAATTGTTACGGGCGCTCAGGCAGCAATCAAAATAAAGTGAAACAGTATCTGTTACATTGAACTTTTATTCGCGCGACGACGTATTATATGTTGGGGCACTGCAATGAAGGAAAGTGACTATGGCTAGAACCACAGCATTGCCGGCGATTGCCGCCGGTGAAAGCGGTCTCAATCGCTACCTCCAAGAAATTCGTGGCTTTCCCATGCTGCAGCCCGATGAAGAATTCATGCTGGCCAAGCGCTTCAAAGAACACGGCGACAGCAAAGCGGCCGAGCGCATGATCACCAGCCATTTAAGGCTCGTGGCCAAAATTGCCATGGGTTACCGTGGTTATGGCTTGCCTATCGGCGAAGTTATCTCCGAAGGCAACGTGGGTCTCATGCAAGCTGTGAAACGCTTCGAGCCAGACAAGGGGTTTCGCCTGGCGACTTATGCCATGTGGTGGATCAAGGCCTCTATCCAGGAGTACGTGCTGCGTTCCTGGTCACTGGTAAAAATGGGAACCACCGCCAGCCAGAAAAAACTGTTCTTCAATCTGCGCCGCATGAAGGGGCAAATCCAAGCCCTTGATGAGGGTGATTTGAAGCCCGATCAGGTGAAGTTGATAGCCACGCGCCTTGGCGTTGAAGAAAAAGAAGTCGTCAACATGAACCGCAGGCTGAGTGGCGATGCCTCGCTCAACAGCCATGTGAGCGCCGACGCGGAAGGCGAGTGGCAGGATTGGCTCGTTGATGATACCGACAGCCAGGAAGTCACGATGGCTGACAATGAAGAAGCCGCAATGCGCAAGGAAATGCTCAGTGGGGCGCTGGAAAAACTCACTGACCGCGAGCGCCGCGTGTTCGAAGCCCGCAAACTTCGCGATGATCCCGTAACATTGGAAGACCTTTCAGTGGAGTTCAAAGTCTCGCGCGAACGCATCCGCCAGATAGAGGTCCGCGCCTTTGAGAAAGTTCAGAAGGCTGTAAAAAACGCGGCACAGAAAGCTCTGACACCGCGCGCTGCAGCAGCGCTCCCCGCCCGCTAATACAAGCCGCCGCTGCCAGGTGTGGTGCTCTCCCCTGGCAGCGGCGAAAAAAATATCTGCACAGCCCAAATCTTGTTTCCCCGCTGCACGACCCCAGTTGAAACGAGACTGTAGCTGCCGTTCAGCAATGTCTTGCGATGCGGCCTGCTTTTCACCCATTGCTGAAACAGACGCCGCGCCTTGCCAGCATCTGCCACGCCCTTTTGCGTATCCCGCGCCGCATTCTCCGCCATGCGCGGCATCATGAGAGGATTGCCAATGAAGGCCCGCATGCGCGAATCAAATTCCTGGCCAGTTGTCGCCTTGTGGCCGACAAAGCCGTTCAGCATCATGTCAATCGCATGCGCGCGCGCCGCATCCCGCAGCTGGTCACTGGCTTTCAATTCTCCAATCCCCTTGCTGCCGCGATAGCTTTTGGTCTCAGCATAAATGACCGCTTCCAGATCACCTCGCAATCGCGCGTCGCCCGGCAAATTCCTGAGCAATCCCTGCGCCACCTCATAATAGGTTTCAGCCCGCGCCTCGCTTGCAAAACCCGCAAGCACCGACGCAACGAATATTGTTCCCGCCAGCAACCAGCGCTTCATATCATCACCCTTTCCAAACAGGGACATATTGGCTATTACCGCTTTTCACGCAACCACGGTGTTCCATGCAGAAACTTCCTGTTCTTATTGCTGTAAAACACGCGTTGAAGGCCATTGTCAGCTTCCGGGATAATGGCATGCGGATTGGCCTGTTATGGATGCTTGTCCTCGCGGCCTTGAAGTCGCTGGATTTCGCCTTCCTCGGCGGAGCAATTCTATCGGACAATGCCCCAGGCCAGACCATGGAAATTCGGCAGGCTGATGTCGTGTTCGCTGTCCTGAGCACCATTGCCGTTTCTTCCATTGCCGTGAATTGGCACCGGTTCATATTGCGTGACGAGATCACCCCGCCACAGAAAATTTTCCGGCTCGACGCCCTTGTGTGGCGATATGTCGGGCGCTTCCTCTTGATCATGCTGATTGTGTTCGCGCCGCTTGTCGGAATCAGCATCGCGATTGTGAACATAAATCCTGCAGCCAAGTCCCTTCTGATCGTTCCTGTCGCCATCGCCGCAGTCTATATGATGCGCATGTGGATTTCCCTGCCAGCCATCGCAGTTGACCGTCGGGATTTCAACATCATGGCAGCTCTCAACGCAACAGCTGGAAACAATCTGCAATTTGCGGGAGTTCTTGTTCTCAATTTCTTGATCTTTTTCTTGACCGTGTTCGTTTTTGGTGTGTTCGTGAAAGCCGCTGGCAATATAAGCCCCGTGTTCATGAAGATAGCGGCGGTGGTTCTGAGCGTACCGGCAAATCTCTTCCTCACGCTCTTCAGTTTGAGCCTGCTAAGTTCAATGTACGGCTTCTTCGCCGAACAGCGAAAATTCTAATCCTCAAACGGATCCTTCATCAAGATTGTATCCTCGCGCTCCGGTGAAGTTGACAGCAGCGCCACTGGGCATTCAATCAGCTCCTCAAGATACTTCACATACTTGATCGCCTGCGCCGGAAGCTTCGCCCACGAACGCGCGCCAGCCGTCGTATCCTGCCAACCCTCGAGCCTTTCATAAACCGGTTCAACACGGGCTTGCGCCTCTTCCGCCGCGGGAAACTGGTCAACCCGCTTGCCCTCAAGTGTGTAGCCCACACACACTTTGATTTCCTTCAAGCCGTCCAGAACATCCAGCTTGGTCAGAGCAATGCCATGAATGCCAGACGTCTTGATCGCCTGGCGCACCAGAACGGAATCAAACCAGCCACACCGGCGCTTGCGCCCTGTGACAGTGCCAAATTCACGGCCCCGCTGGCCGATGTATTCACCAATGTCATTCTGCTGTTCCGTTGGAAACGGCCCGGAACCAACCCGCGTCGTATAGGCCTTGGCAATACCCAGAACATACCCAATGCTGGAAGGCCCAAGGCCGGAGCCAGCCGCTGCCTGCCCGGCAACCGTGTTGGAGGATGTCACATAGGGGTAAGTGCCGTGATCAATATCAAGCAAAACGCCCTGTGCGCCTTCAAAGAGAATGCGTTTTCCCTCGCGCTTCACCTCATCCAGCAACGACCACACCGAATCCGAATAGACCAAAATCTTCGGCGCAATGTCACCGAGCTGTTTGAAAATTTCCGCATGCTGAATTTCCGTCTGCCCAAGGCCCCGTCGCAGCGCATTGTGATGAGCAAGCAGCCGGTCAATCTTGGACCCAAGCGTTGGAAGATCAGCCAGATCGTTCACCCGAATGGCGCGCCGTCCCACCTTGTCTTCATAGGCAGGCCCGATGCCGCGCCCTGTGGTGCCAATTTTCCCAGCCCCCGCCGCCTCTTCGCGGATGCGGTCCAGTTCACCATGCAAAGGCAAAATTAGAGTCGCGTTGGCCGCGATGCGCAGGTTCGAGCGCGAGACAGAAACGCCCTGCGATGAAAGCTTCTCGATTTCAGCCACCAACGCCCAGGGATCGATCACCACGCCGTTGCCAATGATCGAAAGCTTGCCAGGCCGCACAATGCCCGAAGGCAAAAGCGAAAGCTTGTAGGTTACGCCGTCGATGACCAGCGTATGGCCCGCATTATGGCCACCCTGGAAACGCACCACCACATCGGCGCGTTCAGAAAGCCAGTCCACCAGCTTACCCTTGCCCTCGTCGCCCCATTGGGCGCCGACCACTGCCACATTGGCCATCAATTGCTCCTGTCAGACATGCAAACGGCCCCAGAGAATCTCTCTCCGGAGCCGTTGCGAGGTCATACACGAAACCGCAGCAGGAGCAAATACTACTCCAAATTCATCCCCACCTGAAAGTTTTGCGGCCAGGTGACCTTGTAGCCAAATTTGATGGTCTCTTCCGCCTTGGACTTCAGATCAAATTTCCATGCCAAGACACCACGCCGCTTTTCAAAGTCCTTCTCGGTGGGCAGCGTCATGGTTGCCATCGGCAGGATGATCACATCCTCGATTGTCGAAAATGGAACCTGGTCAAACACGGTGACCGGAACTGCGACGTCATGCAGGTTCTTGACCACGATGTCCCAAGCCCGCTCTTCCACATTGGATGAAGTGATGATGCCCTCCTCGCCCGTCTTTCGCTTCACTTCCGTGCGTTTCACCTTGATCAGATCGTCAGCGCCAAATCCAAGCTTGGCCTCTTCATTCGGGTTGAGAAGAGGCAATGCTCCCTGTCCCATGAACACACCATCACGGTAAAGATTGACGGTGCCGGGAAGCATCGGTGCCTCGCTTTTGACCGTGAAGCTCGCCGTGAGATAGGCGCTCGCGTCGATCTTGGGCACAGCGATGGCGTTCAAAGCGGCATCAAAGCTGTCCGTCGAAATGCGAACTTTTTTTGTTGTCCCTGCGTTGTCAACGCTCACCCGGCCCTGAATGCCATAAAGCGCCTGAAATCCTGCGATCTCAACGAGGGCCTGCTTTTGCTCAGAATTCCTTTTGTCAAGCAGCCCAGCCAATTCATCCACCCTCGGCGACGCCACCACCGATTCCGCAACACTCTTGTCAGCACTGCCGAGTGCATCATTTTCCTCCTTCATCTTGGCAGCCAAAGGCCGATAGATCTGAATTTCCTGTTCCCACAATTCAGGTGCAGCCGTTGCGCCAAGTGGCCGCGCTGTCGAAAGTGTCAGCGCTACATTGTCCCAGCTCTCGCCACTGCTCTGCATCACCTCGGCGCGCCGCACGATTTCAATCCTAGATTTCTGGTTCTTATCAGGCGTCGTCAATCGCGCATCATAGAACGGAGCCCATCCCGCATTGCCGATACGATACCGAACTTTGAAAAGGCCATCGGTTTCGGACGGCGCTGTCAAATGAACTGCCACCTGCATTTTTGAGGCCTTTGCAGGCGCCACATTGGCAAGCGCATTTTGTATGTCGCCAACTTGCTTGTCAATATCGCGTTGCCGGATCTGCGCCTCATGTATGGTCTTGGATATGGCCCCAAGCTTGACGCTCACCAGGTCCAGCAATCCGCCAAGCTGCGTTGCGTCAATCGTATTTGGCTTTTCAGGATTGGTTGATGGTGTAAGCTGTTTGTCAGCCAGTGTGAGCAGAAGCCGCTTCTGGTAATCCGCATCCGAAAGCGTCTGGTCCAGGGCTTGCCGTTCATCCTGCAGTGTCTCTATCTGGTTCTCCAGGCGCGCGCGCTCTTCCTCTTCAGATTGGGCGGAAATGTAAATGAGCTTGGTATCAACCGAGCCGATCTCAATCCCCTGCCCGCCGGAGCCTTCCACGCGAATGGATTGGGCGTCAAGCTCACCCGGCAGATCCTCCAGTATCAGGGTTGTTTCGCCTGCTGGCAGGCGCACTTCTGCAACCCGCGTCACCTCGGCACCAGAAGGGTAAACCGTTACCGCGTCAACATTGGATGTGGATTTAAGATCGGCCGCAAAGGCTGTCGAAAGGCTGGTTGTCGCGAAAATGATGGTTGCTAGTCTTAGGCGCATGGCAAACTCCTCCAGTTAAGATGGAAGATTAAAGTCCCAGCGCTACGGCTTATTGAGGACGGGATTGCGTCAAAAAGCGAGCGTTTTAACCTGGCGCACCTGCGGCAGCCTTTGTACGGCCTCAAGTATTAACGAAGGAACCGGCTGGTCAACCTGCACCAGGCAAATGGCGTCATTGCCGGCCGAATGCCGACCCAAATGAAAGGTGGCGATATTGACCTTCGCATTGCCCAGCAACATGCCGAGCGCCCCAATAAATCCGGGTTTGTCCTGATTTGTCACATAAAGCATGTGCGCCCCAAAATCCGATTCAAGCTCAATTCCCTTGATCTGGATGATGCGCGGCTTGCCGTCAGAAAACACCGTTCCGGCCACCGAGCGCTCGATCTGCTCGGTCCGAACCGTTAACCTTATATAAGTTTCATAAGCGCCCCGCTGGGTCTGCCGTGTCTCATCGACCTTGATGCCACGCTCGCGCGCAACAATGGGGGCTGACACCATGTTCACCGTGCCCAGCATCGGCTGCAAAACACCTGCGAGCGCCGCAGATGTAAGTGCCCGCGTGTTCATCTCGCCCACGTCGCCCGCGTATTCAATCACCACACCCGTGATTGGCCCATCAGTCAATTGCCCGGCAAAGCTTCCAAGCTTCTCCGCCAGCGCCACAAAAGGCCTGAGCCGTGGCGCCTCATCGGCTGAAATCGAAGGCATGTTAAGGGCATTGGTCACCGCCCCCGTGATCAGATAATCCGCCATCTGCTCTGCCACCTGCAGCGCCACGTTCTCCTGCGCCTCGCCCGTGGAGGCTCCGAGATGCGGCGTTGCCACCACATTCTCCAATCCAAACAGCTTGTGCGTTGAAGCAGGTTCCGTTTCAAAAACATCAAGTGCGGCTCCCGCAACCTTGCCCGATTTCAGCGCATCATAAAGCGCATCTTCCGACACCAGGCCGCCTCTTGCGCAGTTGATGATCCGAACACCCTTCTTGCATTTAGCCAGCGCCGCCGCATCCACCACATTGCGGGTCTTCTCGGTCAGCGGAGTGTGCAGAGTAATGAAATCACAGCGCCTGAAAATATCATCCAGTTCCACTTTCTCGACGCCGATACCAATCGCTCGTTCCGGTGACAGAAAAGGATCATAGGCGATAACCTTCATCTTCAATCCAAGAGCGCGGTCCGCCACGATCGATCCGATATTGCCGCAGCCAATAATGCCCAGCGTCTTGTTATAAAGCTCAACTCCCATGAAGCGGTTCTTCTCCCACTTGCCCGCATGGGTCGAAGCATTGGCCTGCGGAATTTGCCGCGCCAGCGCCATCATCATCGAAAGCGCATGCTCGGCCGTAGTGACGGCATTTCCAAACGGCGTATTCATCACCACAATGCCCCGCGCCGACGCTGCCGGGATATCCACATTGTCCACGCCAATGCCAGCGCGGCCAATGACCTTAAGATTTTTCGCCGCTTCCAAAATCTTCGTCGTCACCTTGGTGGCCGAGCGAATGGCCAAGCCATCATAGAGCGGGATGGCCGCCAGCAAGGCGTCCTTGTCCTTGCCAAGGTCTGGCTTGTAGTCAACCTCTATGCCGCGATCCCGGAGAATTTGAACGGCGGTTTCCGAGAGCTTGTCAGAAACGAGAACCCGTGGAGTCATGACATTATATTCCCTTCGCTTGTTCATAGGCCCAGTAGAGCCACGGCAGCAGCGCTTGCACATCGGACGTTTCAACCGTCGCCCCGCACCAGACGCGAAGCCCCGGCGGCGCATCGCGATAACCGCCAATGTCGAAGGCAACGCCTTCCGCTTCCAGCAATTTCGCCATTTTCTTTGGCACTGCTTCATCGCCGACAAGCGAGAAACACACGGAAGTATTGGACTTTGTTTCATGGACCTTCGCCAGGTTTGTCGCAAAGGGAGAAGCCGAAATCCAGCCGTCAAGCACCGCCGCATTGGCATCGGCGCGCGCACGCAAAGCTTTCAGCCCGCCAATGCGCTTCGCCCATTTTAGCGCCACCAGATAATCTTCAACACACAGCATGGAGGGTGTATTGATCGTCTCGCCTTCGAAAAGTCCCGACATCAACTTGCCACCAGAAGTCATGCGGAAAATCTTTGGCATGGGCCAGGCAGGCACATGGGTTTCAAGCCGCTCAATGGCTCGCGGGCTGAGGATGATGACGCCATGCCCGCCCTCGCCGCCCAAAACCTTTTGCCACGAGAAGGTCACCACATCGAGCTTGGAGAATTCCAGCTCCTGCGCAAAAGCCGCCGACGTGGCGTCACAAATCGTCAGGCCCTCACGGTTGGCAGGGATCCATCCAGCATCAGGAACCCGAACACCAGAGGTGGTTCCGTTCCAGGTGAAAACCACGTCATTCGAAAAATTGACGCGTGAGAGATCGGGCAGCTCACCATAGGGCGCCAAATGCTTGTTCACGTCCTTCAGCTTCAGTTGCTTGAGCACATCGCTCACCCAGCCCTCGCCAAAACTTTCCCACGCGAGAATATCTACACCGCGCGCGCCCAGCAGCGACCACAGCGCCATTTCAACGGCACCCGTGTCCGATGCCGGCACAATGCCTATACGGTAATCGGAAGGCACTTCCAGAACATCGCGTGTGAGGTCAATAGCCTGCTTCAAACGCACCTTGCCCTCACCCGAGCGATGCGAGCGGCCAAGAGATGCTGATTTGAGAAGGTCGGGAGTCCAGCCCGGAATCTTTGCGCAGGGGCCGGAAGAAAATTGCGGGTTGACCGGCCGCAATGCCGGTTTGGCTTTCGTCATGTCTCTCTCCATCCTTGCAGATGGACTGACCCTCGTTGGGGAGGGTTAGCCCGGGAGCCTTATGCGACAGACAATTCCAAAGGTCAACAGCGACCTCTTCACAAAGGAAAACAGCGGCGGATTTCTCCGCCGCCGCTTGTCAAACA
The DNA here is from genome assembly GCA_009885825.1 of Rhodobiaceae bacterium. Classification (GTDB taxonomy): domain Bacteria; phylum Pseudomonadota; class Alphaproteobacteria; order Rhizobiales; family Aestuariivirgaceae; genus Aestuariivirga. The sequence continues at coordinate 10,181 of VFJY01000064.1, forward strand.
CGAACTTGCCAGATCAGAATGCGAAGCGCACGCCAACCACAGCCTGATGCTCCTGGGCATCCGGGCCAGAAATCATGATGTCCCGGAAGCGATAGCCAGCGTCAAGATCAATATTGTCGGAAAGTCCTATTGAGATGCCTGCCGCCAGGCCCATGGCCAACCCGCTGTCATCGCCAAGGCCGGAATCAACCCAGCCATAGCCGATGCCAGCGCCCACATAAGGTGTGAACGCCGAGTCATTCGCCCAGTCAAAATACAGATTTCCCAAAACCGTTGTCGTGCTCAAATCCGCGCCCGGCGCGACGTCATAATCGCCCGACCAATCCACCGTCAGATCAGTGCGCAAGTTGTCGTTATAGCGGTAGCCTGCGCCGCCACCGGCGACAAACGTGCTGTCATCAGAGCCACCGCTCCATTCCAGAAATGACCAGCCAAGATCACCGCGCAAATAGAAACCCATCGCTTCGGTGTTGGCCGCGGTATCCTCAACCGTGACGTCTGCGGCCTGGACCGAAATGGACAATGGCAAAGCAACTAGCGATGCCAAGAGAATCGACTTGAATATACGCATTACAAACCTCCAAAAAAATCGTCCGCCTGATGATCGATTTCTAGAGAATACTAGTGTCCCAACACAGGCGTGAAAATGGCGAAACAGTGACAAATCGAAAATGTTGCTGCAAAGTCACACCCGTTTGTTCACCTTCGGCACGCTCCATTGACTCCCCGTAAACCATAAGGCAAGCGGGCGCGATAATGAAACAAACTTCAACCCTCGATTGGTTAATTCTTACAGGTCTTGTGGTCGCCTGGGGCTCTTCCTTCGCCATGACAAAGGTTGCAGTGGAACATCTTGATGCTGCGTGGATCATGGCGTTGAGGCTTTCCGTTGCCGGATTGGTACTCGCTCCCTATGCAATGTTCAGCGGGGAATCGTTTTTCGCATCAGGCGCCGTTTGGCGTAAATTCACTTGGCTCGCCCTCATTGGTCACGCCGCGCCCTTCTTTCTGATCACATGGGGCACACATTATGTAAGCTCCGGAATTTCCGGATTGCTGATGGGTGCCGTTCCACTGTTCCTTGTCGTGCTGGCGCATTTCTTTCTCGATGACGAATCCCTCACAGTGCCAAAATCAGCGGGTTTTCTCTTGGGCTTCATTGGCATCGTCGTTCTCATCGGTCCCGACAAGCTTCTCAATCTCTCCATCTCCGGTGAGGCCTTTTGGGGTGAGCTTGCCATTCTCGCGGGCTGCCTGTGCTACGCCGTGCATGGCGTAACCGCCAAGCGCCTGGGCTTTGAAAACCCTCTCAAACAAAGCGCCTGCGTTTGCATCGCTGCCGCAGTGATGGGTTTGGCCTTTGCGGTGAGTATCAGCCCCACAGGCCTTCTGGGCAAGCCGCAGGTCGCTTACTGGGCCGTGATAGGCCTCGGTCTGCTGCCCACCGCCTTCGCAACCCTTTTGATGTACCGCCTGATGAACCGTATCGGTCCGAGCTTTGTCGCCTATTCCAATTATCTGGTGCCTGTTTATGCCGTGCTCTTCGGCGCGCTCACATTGGGCGAAGAATTAAGCTGGAGCATTCTCGCAGCCCTGTTTCTCATTCTCACAGGCATCGCCATAAGCCGTTTCAATGCACTGCCAAACTGGAGCAAAGCGCCATGAAGATCATTTCAATTTTTCTGATCATTCTCTTGAGCGCCGCAACCGCCCGCGCCGAATGCCCGCTTGACAGGATTTCCGAAGCGCTTGCAGCCCCGCTCGGTCACATGAAGCCGCTCGAACGCCGGGCTTCAACCCGTCAATCAACAGAAGGTGGCGAATGGCAAATCTACCGTGAGCCAGATGGGCGCCTGCACACCATCTTTCGCAAAGATTACGGCGAAGGCGGCAGAACCCAACGGCGGCTGAGTGTCGTGGACAAAAACACCTATTGAATCGCCAAAACCCACATTGCTTATATCCGGCATATCATCGGCGATGGCCCGTTTGCGGTCAGCCAGCAATCGACAGAGTATTATTACTATTGCGGCGGCAAGATCTACATGCCCGATGAAACATGGGGAACCGTTGACAGGGAAACCTATCCCAAGGCCGCAATTGAGGCCAAACACAGCTTGCTGAACGACAAGGACATCGCCGATTTCACACTGGGTCTGGCGAAATGACCCTCAGGCCGCCGCCTTCGAAATAACCCCGCACAGCTCATCAACAAGGGCATTCACCAACTTGGCGTCATCGCCCTCCGCCATCACTCGAATAAGCGGTTCCGTTCCCGATGGCCGAATGACCAGCCGGCCACTCTTGCCAAGCCGCGCCTGGGCATCGGCAATGGCCTGCATGACATCTTTGTCGTCCAAAGGCTTGCCGCTCTTGAACTTCACGTTCTTCAAAACCTGCGGCACAGCGTCAAACATCTTGCACACTTCGCTCACCGGTTTCCCCGCCCGCTTCACTTCAGCCAAGACTTGAAGTGCTGCCAGCAAGCCATCGCCAGTCGTGGAAAAATCCGACAGGATGATGTGGCCCGACTGCTCGCCTCCCAAGTTGAAACCATGGGCCCGCATATGCTCCACCACATAGCGGTCGCCAACGGCAGAACGGGCCAGCGTCAGCCCAAGCGACGCAACGAACCGTTCAAGGCCGAGATTGGACATGACCGAAGCCACCAAGCCTCCGCCTGCAAGCTGGCCGCGCTCATGCATTGACTTGCCCACCAGCGCCATAACCTGGTCGCCATCAATAACCTGGCCCTTTTCGTCGGAAATGATCACCCGGTCCGCATCGCCATCAAGGGCGATGCCAATGTCGGCGCGCGTTTCACGCACCCGGTCGCACATGGCTTGCGGCGCGGTGGATCCGCATTTTTCATTTATATTGAAACCATTTGGCTCATCGCCGATTTGGATGATTTCAGCGCCCAGCTCCCACAATGCGGGCGGTGCCGTCTTGTAGCCTGCGCCATTGGCCGTATCGATGACAATGCGCAGGCCATCCAGGTTTGAATCCCGCGGAAAGGTGCGTTTGGCAAATTCAATGTAGCGGGCGCCCGCATCCTCAATGCGTTTTGCCCGCCCGATCTGGTCCGGATTGGCAACCTCGGCCAGCGCCGGATTGTCCACCATGCGCTCAATTTCATGCTCCTGAGCATCGCTCAGCTTATAGCCGTCAGGCCCGAATATTTTTATGCCATTGTCAAAATAGGGATTATGCGATGCCGAAATCATCACGCCCAGATCAGCCCGCATGGAACGTGTCAGCATGGCGACGGCCGGCGTTGGAATGGGCCCCAGCAGGAACACATCCATGCCGGATGCCAGAAGCCCCGCCGTCAGCGCCTGCTCAATCATGTAGCCGGAAAGCCGCGTATCCTTGCCAATCACCACCCGATGGCGATGCTCGCCACGGCGATAGAGGTTTCCAGTAGCCAACCCGATTTTCAAAACCATCTCGGCCGTCATCGAACCGCTGTTGGCCTTGCCGCGCACACCATCGGTTCCAAAATATTTTCGTGTCATGCCATTGGTCCTCAAACCTAGAATTCCACCGATCGTGGATCGACCGAGGCCATGACGACAGCCAGTGCTTCTGCGGTCGCTTTTACATCATGAACACGGAGAATGTGAACCCCATGCAGGGCCGCATGCACAGCTCCGCCCACCGAACCATGAACGCGCTTTCCAGCGACTTTCTCGCCGGTCAATGCGCCAATAAAACCCTTGCGCGAAAGGCCCACCAGAACGGCGACGCCCAGCCCATGAAACAGGGCTATCTGATTGAGCAATTCAATGTTGTGGCGAAAGGTTTTGCCAAACCCGATGCCAGGATCAACAGCAATGCGCGAGCGGGGAATGCCCGCCGCGACACAAGCCTCAATGCGGGCTTCCAGATGATCATAAACATCAAGCGCCACATCATCGTAATGGGGATTGAGCTGCATGGTGCGGGGATCGCCCTGCGCATGCATCAGCACAACCGGGCAACCCAATTCGGCGACAACGCGAAGACTATCGGGATCATACTGGAGCGCTGAAACATCATTGATGATTTGGGCCCCCGCCTTTACGGCTTCCTGCATTACCACCGCCTTCCGTGTATCAACAGAAACCACATGCCCTTCGGCACGAAGGCGCCGGATAATCGGAATGACCCGCGATAATTCTTCTTCGGCAGGGACTGCTTCAGAACCTGGCCTGGTCGATTCTCCGCCCACATCAAGAATATGCGCGCCATCCAATGCCAGGCGCATGCCTGTTTCCCCCGTGCCCTGTTGTCCGCCATCGGAAAAGCTGTCAGGCGTCACATTCACAATGCCCATGATTTTGGGGCCGTCCAACGCAATTGCGCCAAACGCCCCGCGTGGGGCTTCGATGAACTGCAGGGGGGCCAGCTTGACCGCATTGGCATAGGAAAGAAATTCGCGGGTAACACTTGCGCTGTTGCGCGCTACGCATTCAACAGCCGTAAATCCGATTGAAGGACTTCCACCCAACCGCCCGGCAATGTGCCGGGCCATCAATTGCTCAGCATCAGCCCCATAACACAGGCCAGTCGCGCGAAAGTAAGTCTTGGTCATTTACGACTGCGGTTGCGGTTCCATATCCTCAGAGCCGCTTCGCCCGCGCTTGGCGCCGCCTGCTCTTGGCACAGTCGATGACGGCTTGCTGGCGGCCTTCTTCTTGGCCAGGTCATCGTCGCGGTCAATCGTGCCGCCCGCCATGATCTTCTTCACTTCTTCGCCCGAAAGGGTTTCAAACTCAAGCAGCGCTTTGGACACGGCATGAAGTTCCGCCCGGTGCTTCAGCAATATTTTCTTGGCGGTCACTTCACCGGTTTGAATGAGCTCGCGAACGGCTTCATCGATAAGCTTGGCTGTTTGATCCGACAGGTTCTTGGTCTGCGTCACCGAATGCCCCAGAAACACTTCCTGTTCGTTGCCATTGTAGCGCACCCGGCCAAGCTTGTCAGACATGCCCCATTCGGTCACCATGGCGCGCGCCAGCTGCGTTGCCATCTGGATATCGCCAGAAGCGCCATTGGTCACATTCTTTTCGCCGCCATGGATAAGTTCTGCTTCGCGTCCGCCAAACAGGACAGCCAGGCGGGAATTGCACCATTCGCGCGTCTGACTGTGACGATCGCCTTCCGGCAGGTTCATCGTCACCCCAAGGGCGCGACCACGTGGAATAATTGTGACTTTGTGCAAGGGATCATAAGGAACGACCAGTCCAACAATGGCATGGCCCGCTTCATGGTAAGCCGTATTGCGACGTTCTTCTTCGCTCATCACCAGCGTGCGGCGCTCGGCGCCCATCATCACCTTGTCTTTGGCATGTTCAAACTCGGCCTGCGTCACCATCCGCTTGTTGCGCCGCGCCGCAAGAAGGGCTGCCTCATTCACCAGATTGGCAAGGTCGGCGCCCGAAAATCCAGGCGTGCCACGGGCAATCACACGGGCATCAATGTCCGGCGCCAGCGGCACATTCTTCATATGCACCTTGAGAATTTGTTCACGTCCCTTCACGTCAGGATTGGCCACCACAATCTGCCGGTCAAAACGGCCGGGCCGCAAGAGCGCGGGATCAAGGACGTCGGGGCGGTTGGTCGCCGCCACAAGGATCACGCCCTCGTTGGCTTCAAAGCCGTCCATTTCAACCAGCAACTGGTTGAGCGTCTGTTCGCGCTCATCATTGCCGCCACCAAGGCCTGCGCCACGGTGCCGGCCAACGGCGTCGATTTCATCAATGAAGATGATGCAAGGCGCGTTCTTCTTGGCCTGCTCAAACATGTCGCGCACACGAGAAGCGCCAACGCCTACAAACATTTCGACAAAGTCAGAGCCGGAAATCGTAAAGAAGGGAACATTGGCCTCGCCGGCAATGGCGCGCGCCAGCAGGGTTTTGCCCGTTCCCGGAGGGCCAACCAGCAGTGCGCCCTTTGGAATTTTGCCGCCAAGACGCTGAAACTTGTGCGGGTCTTTCAGGAAGTCAACGATCTCAACCAGATCTTCCTTGGCTTCATCAACGCCGGCCACATCATCAAACGTCACGCGGCCATGCTTCTCGGTCAAAAGCTTTGCCTTCGACTTGCCAAAGCCCATGGCCTTGCCGGAACCCGATTGCATCTGCCGGATAAAAAATATCCACACCCCAACCAGCAACAACATCGGCAGCCAGTAGATCAGCGCATTGCTGAGAAGTGAATCACCCTGGGGCGGACTGAAGCTGACCTCAACGCCCTTGGCGCGCATGCTCTTGATATCTTCTTCAATCGGGTAGCCGTAGGAATAAACGGTCTTGCCATCGGCCAGCTTGCCCGTGATGGTCTGTCCCGCAAAATTCACGGATTTGATCTCGCCCGCGTTCACCCGCTCAAAGAATTGCGAATAGCTGGCTTCCTTGTCGGCGGCGCCACCCACTTGCCCCTGGAACAGGCTGAAAAGCGCGAACAGCAAAAGTGCGATGACAATCCAAACTGCAAAATTACGGAACTGGTACAAATTATCCCTCAAATCTCTCAGGCGCAGGTCTTGCCGCCCAAGTATTCAACCCAAACGTGAATAGTAACATAAGATGTGATTAAGCCAATTCCAAGCATGCTGCTATCGTAAATAACGTATAAATTTTGCCGAAACACCCTCTCCGAGGCTTAAATGGGGCATCACGGCATTGTTTTCACACAACAACGCGACTGGCAGTGCCAGCCCAACAAAATTTGGAATATCTGGCCGCCGCTCTAAATTCTTGAGATGGGCCACCGGAACCACCTGTGAGCCCGGCGGCGCGTTAATCAAGAATCGGCCATCCCAAACAATTTCCCCTGTTTCGGGAACACAAACGGAATCAGATGAAATCCGCCCGGCTTCCCGCCCCACCACAATGCTCCGCTTCCGGGCCGCCAAAACCGCCCCGCCCAGCGTCCGCCGCGAAAGGCTCTGGCCCGCAATCCACTTGCACACCTCCACAAGTTCCTGAGGTTCCGCGCGGTTTCCTGCGCCAAAGAGCCCGATCAGCTGTTGCAGCACACGCTGCTGAATGTCCGCCCCAAGCTTTGAAAATTCCGGACGTGAAACAATGCCATACCCTTCCGGATAGGATTTGAGGTGTTGCAGATTCCAATCCTTTGCAGCCTTCGCCAAGCGCAGCGCCTCATGTCCAGCCGCAGTGGCAATCCCCGCCAGCGCTTCCATGCGCGCATCTTCAGACGCCAATTCACTGCGCAACCGCACACGCTCATATTTGACATCCAAATTGCTGGGATCATCAATCCATGGCTGGTTCACATGCGCAAGATACTGCCGAAGCTCCGCCCGCTTAACGCCAAGCAGCGGTCGAAAAATCTCGATGCCGTTCCAGCTTGTCGTTTCCCAGATGCCCGCCAGGCTTTCTGCCGTGTCAGTCCGTCGCTGCCGCATCAACACTGTCTCGGCCTGGTCATCCAGCGTATGTGCTGTCAGCAAAAATTTGGCGCTGTTGGCAGCGCACCAGGCGCTCATCAGGCCATACCGCGCCGCCCGGGCCTTCGCCTGCACGCCTGTCGCAGGTTTCACACCTTCCCATTTGAGAATATGGTGGTTCAACGAAAGCGCGCCGCACCACCTCGCGACCAGTGCCGCTTCAGCGGCAGCCTCAGGCCGCAGACCATGATCAACAGTAAGCACCGTGAGTTTCAGTGAGTGCGCATGTTCCTTGGCCCAGTCCTGCGCTAATAGCATCATGGCCACCGAGTCAGAACCACCGGAAACCGCCAGGGCCACATGGCCTTCGTCCGCAAGTATAGCAAATAATTGCCCGGCAGGAATACTTAAGCCTGGCTCAGCAAGCCGCACGCTTGAATTCCGCCTGGGCCCGTTTCTTGGCGTCAACCGCATTGGGATACTGCCCACCAAGCGCGCCGAATGAAGCGCAGGCCTGTTGCGTCTGCCCAAGCTTGTTGAGCGAAATGCCAAGCTTCAACAGGCTATCGGGAGCGCGCCTGCTTTTGGGATAATTCTTGTAGCCCGCCAGAAAATTTTTCGCGGCCTGACGGAAATCGCCCTGCGCGTAATAAGTTTCACCCAGCCAGAACTGCGCGCTGCCAGCCAGGTTATGATCGGGATATTTCTCCACAAAACTCTGGAATCCAGCTTCCGCATCGGCAAACTGCCGGCGCAACAGACTCTCATTGGACCGCTCATACAGGGCTTCTGGCGTCTCCGCCGACAAGGAAACCGTCTCAATGGCATCCGGATCAACACCATTATTTTCAAGGCTCGCCGTCTGTCCATCAGCATCCGGCGGCACTAACACCTGCCCCTGAAACCCGGCATCTTCTAGCGATGCTGCAGCAGCAGACCCATCGGAAATTGCGCCCAACAGTTTTTCACCCGGGGCCTTGCGAACGACAACTTGTTGCTCGGTTCCATCTTCGCCAACAACAGTGGTCACCATGTCCTGGGGCGCGTTATCTTGAATTTCTTCAACGCCCTGTCCGGTCGTCAACGGTTGCAGCGCCAATTTCTGTTTGGCTGGAGCCTCCGCAGCGCCGGTCTGCTGTGCTTTGCCGAGCTGTCCCTTCAACTGCTTGACCGCGAATGTGAGCTCTTCCACCTGCCCAACCAGCATCCGCACCTGTTCTTCCATTTGGTTCAGGCGGCCAGTGAGTTCTTCGGCGGTTTGCGCCTGAACGGGAGAAAAAAGAGCCGTTCCCATAAACAGAACAGCGATGAAATAGGGCTTCAAGGATTTCGACATGTCTTTAACCAATGCTGTGCCAGCTGAGTCCAATAGTCAGTGTAAGCGGCAACTTGGCCTGAATCAGGGTGAAATTGAGGCTTCCCTGCGCGTGGTAAATGGAAAGTCCGGCACTGTTGCCAGACTGCCACATTTGATCACGGCTTACGAAGCGCCGCTGGTGATCACCGTTACGGCGCGTCGGTTCTGCGTCCAGCATTGCTCGGCATCGCAGAGCGCCGCCGGCCGTTCCTTGCCATAGGCAATGGAAGAAATCCGCTTTGGGTTCACGCCTTGCGCAATCAGGAATTCCCGTGTCGCTGTCGCGCGCCGCGCTGAAAGCGCAATGTTGTATTCCCGCGTTCCGCGCTCGTCGGAATGGCCTTCAACCTGGATCATCACATTGGAATACTGCTGCAGCCAGGCGGCTTGCTTGGTCAGGATTTCCGTGCCCTCAGGCGTCAAGTCCGACTGGTCGACAACGAAATAGATGCGGTCACCGACGACGAGTTCAAACTCTCTGATCGAGCCAGGGGCGGCTTGGCCGACACCGCCGTCAGCGCCCAGATCAGGCGTATTCTTTTTTGAGCACGCAGCCAATGCCAAAAAACAGCAGCAAGCCACGGCAATCTTGAAACCAGCCATCCGACCCATCATGTCATCCCACTCCTCGAACTATTCCTCGCGCTGCGTCCCTGCAACTTTTCCCGGAACATGTAAAATCAGCGATCGGCCCAAAACTTGCCGACCCGTTAAAAAACTCTTCCCGCATTGTGAAGGCAGAGAGTTAACAAATCCTCACCAGCGAATTCACGAATTTCCTCGATAGCCCGATGAGTTACGGCTCATAACCCCGCCAGCACGGCGATTTTGTGGCCGAAGCATCCTCAATTCAGGCGTGGCGACCAGGCTGGATCTGAGCTGAAGCCCGGTGTAGGCACCTGCTGCTCATTGTAACCTGTGATGTCCACCGAAAACAGCTGTGGGCCGCCATTTTCACCCTGGGAATCCCGGAAGAACATCAAAACTCGGCCATTTGGAGCCCAAGTCGGCCCTTCATTGTGGAACCCCTCAGTCAATATCCGCTCGCCTGACCCATCGGGCTGCATGACCCCGATCGAAAACCGCCCGCTGGCCTGCTTGGTGAACGCGATGTATTTTCCATCGGGCGACCACACTGGCGTCGAATAACGGCCATTGCCGAAGCTGATGCGATTTTGCCCGGAGCCATCCGCATTCATCACGTAAATTTGTTGGGCGCCGCCGCGGTCAGATTCAAAGGTAATCTGCCCGCCATCCGGCGAATAGCTCGGCCCCGTGTTGATGGCTGGCGTATTGGTCAGCTGGCGCAACTCCCGCGACCGCAGATCCATTTCATAAATATTGGAATTCCGCCCGTCAGCAGTCAGCAGGCTCATGATAACCCGCTGCCCGTCCGGTGAGTAGCGCGGCGCGAAACTCATGTTGGCAAACTCGCCGACAATCTCGCGCTGCTGTGTTTCGATATTATAGAGATAGACCCGGGGCGTTCCCTCGCCAATCGCCATGAAGGTGATTTCCTGACTGTTCGGCGAGAACCGCGGCGTCACCACAATCTCTCTGCCATCCGTCAGTGCGCGGACGTTAAATCCGTCCTGGTCCATGATGGCGAGTTTTTTGATGCGCCGGTCCTTCGGGCCAGACTCATCCACAAAAACAACACGTGTGTCAAAATATCCGTCAATGCCGGTCAGCGCCTTGTAGATGGCATCGGACGTGAGGTGTCCGATGCGCCGCATGTTCTTGGCCGAGGTGGTGAATTGCTGCGCCGCGATTTGCTGCTGGGAGTTCACGTCAAACAGCTTGAACTCAACCCGCAGCTTGCCGCCTTCCACATAGACTTGCCCCGTGACCAGCGCCTTGGCCTGCACCTGCCGCCAATCCGCGAAGCGTGGCTCCTGGTTGAAATCGGAGATCTGCTCAATGAACGACTCTTGCGGCAGCGTGGTGAAATAGCCGGAGCGGTTGAGATTGTTGGCGATCACTTCATTCAGCGTCGCTCCCGCTTCTTCCGCGCCCTCACCCGTCAAGAAAGGCGTGATCGCAATCGGCAGCGGATTGATCCGGCCGCCTGACACGTCAACTTCGAGGGCAAACCCAGCGCGCGGAGCCACGACAAAAAATACGCACATTAAGGCGAGTAATACATTTCTCAGCATTTATAAATCCATGGCGGTCAGGTTCCAAACATCATGTTTGGATTGAAGTTTATGGTGATGTCTTTCCAGACATCAAATTTTTCACGGGGCAGAAAATCATAGAGCTGGCATTCCATAACGGCTGAAACAGCAGATTGCGCGGTTGCTGTGAATATGGGATCGGGATTTGGATTCAAAACTTGCGGTGAACCGGCTACACTGCCATCTTGATTGAGAAAGAATTTAACCTTCACGGTAATGTCGGCCTCACGCGCGCCTGCGGGAACCGACCAGCACTGCGTAAGCCGCTGCCGTAGCGCATCCACGAGTGTTGCGGCCAAAGCATCATCCGTGCCTTGGGCATCGGCTGCGGCCAATTCTGGCGCGCCTGCTTCTTCCGCAGGCTGTTGCGGCGCGGTCTTCTCAGTATCTTCCTTGTTCAGGAACGCCGCTATGTCGTCCAGCTTCAGCTCAGGCTTTTTCTTATCCGGCTTCTTCTTTTCCGCTTTCTTTTCCGGCTTCACTTCTGCTTTCTTAACTTCTTCCTTGGGCTTGGGTTTTTCCTCAACCTTCTTGATAAGGGCTTCCAGAGGATCAGGATCAAGTGGCTTGGGTTCCTCCTTCTTTGGCTTGTCCGGCTTTGGCGCTTCCGGTGGCGGCGGGGCGACAGGCTCCTTGGTGGCAGTCTTTATCTCAGGCGCAACTTTAGGCGCCGGATCAACCTTCTTCACCTCTTCAACTTTTTTAGGCGCAGCCTTCTTCTCAGGCGGCGCCTCAACCTTGGCCGTCGCCTTGCGCTTTGATTCATCGGTGATCTGCGAAATATCAACCTCGATCGAATTCTGCGGCTTGACCTTGAATTCTTCCGGATTGGGCAAAACCACAAGGGCCGCGACGAGGATCGCGCCATGCAAGACAAAAGATGCGATGAGGCTCTTGCGCATGTCTAGTTGGGCGTTCCCACCTTCTTGTCGATATTGCCGGTGACCAATCCAATCTTGCGATAGCCGGCGCTGTTGAGCAAACCCATCACTTCCATCACCGAACCATAATCAACATTGGTGTCGGCGCGCACAAAGATCTGTTCCTCATTGCCGTTCTTGGCGATAGCCAAAAGCTTGGGCGCAAGCTCGGCCAGCGGAATGAGTGTTTCCTGCAAATAGATTGTCTTGTCCGCCTGCACCGTCACGTAGAGCGGCTCCGTATTGCTGTCGAGCTGTTTGGCCTCGGTCTTTGGCAGCTCAATGGGAACGCCAACCGTCATCAAGGGGGCCGCCACCATGAACACGATAAGCAGCACCAGCATCACATCCACCAGGGGTGTCACGTTGATTTCGCTCATCACGCCAGCCGATGATGCGCGCCGCCTGGAATTGCGCCGCGTGTAACCAGTTCTTCCGCTGCCTGCCGATGCACCCATGCCTAAACCCGTTCATCCAGCTGACGCGATATGATCGCGGAGAATTCATCGGCGAAATTTTCCAGACGCATGCCAATCCTGGCCGCGTCGGAGGAATACATATTGTAGAAGATTGTCGCTGGTATGGCGGCCAAAAGACCGATGGCCGTGGCAAACAGCGCTTCTGCGATGCCAGGCGCCACCACCGCGAGGTTGGTGTTCTGCGAATTGGCGATGGCTTGAAAAGACACCATGATGCCCCAGACCGTACCAAACAAGCCAATAAAGGGGGCTGCCGAACCCGTCGTTGCCAGAAACAACAGCCGCGATTCAATTGTGCTCATCTCTTTCTGGATTTGCACATCAACCACCTTCTCGATGCGCTTCTGCACGCCCTGGAAGCCGGCCCGCAGGGCAGCATCCTGGCTGCGCTTCCATTCCCGCATCGCCGCCATGAAGATCGCCGCAAGCCCCAGGTTGGGCCGTGTGCCCAACGCCAGATAGAGGTCTTCGAGTGATTGGCCCGACCAGAAGCTTTGCTCAAACCGGTCATTGGCCGAATTCATGCGGCGAACCGCGAAATATTTTTCGATGATCACGCCCCAGCACCAGACAGATGCAAACGCCAAACCAACCATCACCAGAAACACCGGCCAACTCGCCTGCATCACCAGATGCCACAGCGAAATCTGTCCCGGCTGTGCGACTGTATCGATAATTACTGGATCCATGCCAATTTCCCAACCATCGGAACCCGCGCCCGAACCCCGTTGCCCCACTGCCCGGCGTCCTGAAACAGGTTAATTCTGTCGAAACTGCGGCGATTCGCAGGTTTTCGGCGGCCTCAACCCAAACGCCCAGTCCAAATGCCTGTTTTATGGTTAAGTTTGGGTTAATTCTTTGATTCAACACGGGAAAGAAACCGCTTTGACATGTCCGGCGGGATGCGCTTGGGCTTTCCGTCAGCATCGATCAGCGCAACGGTCACTTTCGCTTCAAACAATTTTTCACGTCCCCGCTTGATCTGTTGCGCCAGTTCCATGCGCGCGCCAGCGCACTCGATAAACCGTGTCTCAACGTGCAGCACATCATCAATCGTCGCCGGTTTCAGAAAGTCACACACCATCCGTCGCACCACAAAACTTGCCGTGCCATGCAACTCGTTGTGGTGAACACCCAGCAGCCGCAAACAATCCGACCGCCCCCGCTCGCAGAATTTCAGATAATTGGCGTGATACACCACGCCGGAAAAATCCGTGTCCTCGTAGTAGACACGGATGGGCAGCACATGCACCTTGCCCTCGATGCGCCCCGCGAGATCAGGCCAACCAGTTAACTGGTCTCGTTCAACCTTGTGCATGTACAATTTCGATTGCGGCATATAAATGAGCTATCATTTCCGTGATTTCGCGTTTGCTATTATCATCTTCAAAAATTCGATTCTTTCCATCAAGCATTATTGAGATGCACGCATATCCACCTGACGTCATTGCGAGCATTGGATCAATTGTTGTGTGAAGTTGTCTTGCTGCATCTTCAGCCAATCTTGCTGCCGACTCGATTGCCTGCCTATCACCACGATCAATCACATCCATGAACTTCTCAAAGCCATTTTTTTGAGCAATCTTTTCGCCACAAAATATACAGTTCGTGAGAGTAACCTTCTCATCTCATCGTCACCGTCCATGAAATTACCCAAGACTTGAGATGCAGCATCAAAACGATCAAAAGCCACACCACCGAGAAAAATTTCAACATCCTCAGGTGTATCTAAGTTTTTTGATTTACGCAGCCAATCCCAGATCATTTGCCACCCCCTTCCTCTCCAAACTGCAAATTTCCTTGCGTAATCTCCGGCCGCTGCGGCACGGCAAGCCCCAGATGCTTGAAGGCATGCGGCGTTAAAATCCGCCCGCGTGATGTGCGGTTGAGAAAACCGATCTGCAGCAAATAGGGTTCAACAATATCTTCAATCGCATCGCGGGATTCTGAAAGCGACGCAGCAATCGTATCGATACCAACCGGCCCGCCGCCAAAATTATGGGCAATGCAGGTGAGGTAGTTATGATCCAGCATATCAAGCCCGCGTTTATCGACATCGAGATTGCTCAAGGCTCTGTCAGCAGAGCGCGCATCAACCTGTGTATCACCCGCCACCGAAGCAAAATCCCGCACGCGGCGCAAAAGCCTTCCTGCGATGCGGGGAGTTCCGCGTGAGCGCTTGGCGATTTCCCGCGCCCCGTCTTCGGTGATGGCAACCTTCATCACCCGCGATCCCCGCTTTACAATATCGAGCAGTTCTTCCTCGTTGTAAAAATCCAGCCGTACAGGAATGCCAAACCGGTCCCTGAGCGGTGTCGTCAATAGCCCCGTGCGCGTGGTGGCGCCAATCAACGTGAACTTGGCGAGATCAATCCGCACCGAGCGCGCCGCTGGCCCCTCGCCGATGATCAGGTCAAGCTGATAGTCCTCCATGGCTGGATAGAGAATTTCCTCCACCGCCGGAGACAACCGGTGAATCTCGTCAATGAACAGAATATCCCGGTCCTCCAGATTGGTGAGCAAGGCGGCGAGATCACCAGCCTTGGCAATCACAGGACCAGAAGTAGCGCGAAAATTAACCCCCAATTCCCGCGCCATAATCTGCGCCAGCGTCGTCTTTCCAAGCCCCGGCGGCCCCGCAAACAACACATGGTCCAGCGCTTCGGAACGCGACCGCGCCGCCTCGATAAACACCCGCAAGTTCTGCTTGGCCTTGATCTGACCCACAAACTCGTTCAGGTTCTGTGGCCGCACATGGGAGTCAACCTGGTCTTCAGGTTTTCCATCGCGGTCTATGAGGCGTTGACTCATGACAGCGCCAATTCTTTCAACGCCTGCCGGATCAATTTCTCCGTCGGCTGATCATCACCATTTTTCCGCATGGCGCTAGCAACAGCGACCCCGGCTTGCGACTGCCCGTAGCCCAGATTAACCAGAGCCGACACCGCATCCGATGCAGCGGTGGGACGGGCGCCACCAAGATCGGCTTGCAGCTTCGACAATGAAACATCAGAGGCAGAAAACGCCGGAACCTTGTCCTTCAATTCCAGCACAATACGCTCGGCAAGTTTTTTGCCCACACCTGGTGCGCGCCCGATCATCGGCTTGTCCTGCAACGCTATGGCATTGCCAATTTCAGCGGTGGAAAGCGTGGAAAGAATGGCCAGCGCCACCCGCGTCCCCACCCCCTGCACCGTTTGCAAAAGCCGGAACCACTCCCGCTCAACAACTGATGCAAACCCCACCAGCCGGATCATGTCCTGGCTCACCAGCATTTCCGTATGCAGTTCCGCAAACTCGCCAACTGACGGCAAGGCGCTCAAAGTCTTGGACGAGCAAAACACATGATACCCCACGCCCGAAACATCGATGATCAGCCAATCCGGACCAAAACTGTCAATCCGGCCCTTCAATTTTCCAATCATGGATGGGTATCCGGTGCAATGATGTCGAGGGTCGGGAAGTAAGTGCGGAATCTCGCGGTATCACGCGTCAACAGCGTGTAGGACCTCATACTGGCATGGGCACCAATAAAGAAGTCCGGCAACGTCGTGCCCCTGACGCCGCCCCTGTCCCGGTAGCGAATATGTGCCTTGGCGGCGACAAATGCACACGCCCAAGGCAGGTCCTCCTTCAAGAATCCCGCATCATCGACAAATTTTGAAAATGCGCTTTCACTCTCGTAGGGCAGAGAGGCTTCCGCATAGACTACGGGATTGACAACTACATCGCCATTGCGCCTGGCACTCATAACCATGCGGCTGGACCACTCAAACCATTGGGGTCTCATCTCCACGACATCAAGAAACACATTGGTGTCAATCAGCGTCGAGGTCATTGAATGGCCCGCGCGTCAATTCCATCAATTCCTTGTCCGTCATCGGAATGCGTTTTGCTGTCCGGCCAAACTCCACCATATGGCGGATCATTTTTTCGGCAACATCTTCGCCGGAAGCCTCGCCTTGATTGAAGAGAACGAATTTTCCGCCTTCATCCTCGGCAAATCCGACATCGGTCCCGGCCTCAATGCCCAGCTTGTCGCGGACTTCTTTCGGAATGGTCACCTGGCCTTTGCTGGTCACGCGCATGGTAATACCTCTCAGGTATTACTTATCCCAAATACGTGAACAAGTCAAGAACGAGCCATGATCTTAGCCAGGGTTTGAAGGCTCCGGTGATGCGCATGGCAGATGGCAATCGCCAGTGCATCCACCGAATCCGATGTATTCATTTCGGCTCGCGGCAGCAAAATCTTGACCATGTGCTTCACCTGGTCCTTCTCCGCATGTCCCGCCCCCACCACGGATTTTTTCACCACATTAGGCGCATATTCGGCAACTGCAATACCAGCCAGCGCCGGGGCCAGCATGGCGGCTCCCCGCGCTTGCCCAAGCTTCAAGGTCGCCCGCGCATCCTTGTTAACGAAAGTCTCCTCGATGGCCGCTTCATCGGGTGAATGCCGCGCCAGAACGTCAGCAAGCTGCGTGTGAATCTGCAAGAGCCGCGTGGCCAGCGGCGCATCGGCATCCGAGTGAACGCTGCCATCGGCCACATAGGAAAGCTGCGTGCCTTCAACTTCAATCACCCCCCAGCCCGTATTGCGAAGGCCGGGATCAATGCCGATGATGCGAACTTTAGGCACTCAGCTTGGCTATCACATCATCCGGAATATCGGCATTGCTGAATACCGATTGCACGTCATCATCATCGTCCAGCGCATCAACCAGCTTCAGCAGCGTCTCCGCCTTCTCGAAGTCGACGGGCGCCAGCGTTTGCGGCTTCCAGACAATTTTGACGCTCTCCGCGTCGCCCAGTTTCTTGGCAAGGCTTGCCGAAACCTCGCCGATATTCTCAAAGCTGCAGGTGATCACATGGCCATGCTCATCAGACACGGCATCATCAGCGCCCGCCTCAATGGCGGCTTCCAGAATGGCGTCAGCGCTTCCCTTCGTTGCCGGATAGGAAATCTCCCCAACCCGCGCAAACATGAAACTCACCGAACCGGTTTCCCCCATATTGCCGCCAAACTTGGTGAACAGCGCCCGCACATTGCTGGCGGTGCGGTTGCGGTTGTTAGTCAGGGCTTCCACAACAATCGCAACACCACCCGGCCCATACCCCTCATAGCGCATCGGATCGAAATTCTCGGCGTCAACACCTGATGCCTTTTTGATGGCCCGCTCAATCGTGTCCCATGGCATGTTGCCGGCCCGCGCGTTCTGCACCGCAAGCCGCAGCCGCGAGTTGGCGGCCGGATCCGGGAGGCCGGCCTTGGTGGCAACGGTAATTTCCCGCCCCAGCTTGGCAAAAGCGTTGGAGCGCAGTTTGTCTTGCCTGCCCTTGCGGTGCATGATGTTTTTATATTGTGAATGACCAGCCATTCCCTCCTCAAACCATGGACTTGAATCACGGTCAAGCCTCCCTCAAGGCCGTTTACCCAGCATTAACGACCTTCGTTCAACCTGCGTCAAGTATGTCACTGGAGTTTGCGTAATGGTCGGTAAGTTCAGCATGGTTGAAGAGTTCTCATTTTCAAACGAGGAAAATATTGGGGATGCCTGCGTCGGCGCCCTGAGAAAGGTTCGAAACTTGGCCGACACCGCACCCATTGGCCGCCTCTTTGCGTCTATTGCCACCCTCGCTGAAAGCTCCAGTCAGATCAGCCGCTCGCTCGCTGATAATGATTTTGCCACTGCGGGCGAGCTTTTGCAAAGCTATGCAGAACCGGCATCCATCGCCGAAACCTCAGAGCCCTTGCCGATGCATTTCAAGAAGCTTGGTTAACTCTTGATCCCGCGCAGGCGCTCGCCCCGGCGGCGCAGCAGTTCAACCGTCACCAGCATGACCGTTGACAACACGATCAGCACGCTTGCCGCAGCGGTAATCGTGGGGCTGATCTGTTCGCGGATGCCGGCAAACATCTGGCGCGGCAGCGTGCGCTGTTCCGGCCCGCCGATAAACAGAATCACGATTACCTCGTCGAAGGATGTGACAAACGCAAAAAGCGCTCCTGAAATAACCCCAGGCAGAATGAGTGGCAGGACCACTTTGAAAAACACCGTATGCGGTGCCCCGCCAAGCGATGCTCCTGCCCGCATGAGGGTGCGGTCAAAGCTCATCAGTGTCGCTGTCACGGTGATTACCACAAAGGGCGTGGCCAGCGCCGTGTGCGCCAGAATGATACCCACAAGGGTGCCGTTGAGGTTCGTGTAGGCATAAAAGAAAAACAGCCCGATTGCCGAAATGATTACCGGAACAATCATTGGGGAGATCAGCACGGCCATGATTGCGGCGCGGCCCGGAATATTGGAGCGCGAAAGGCCCAGGGCCGCCAGTGTTCCAAGGCAAGTTGCGAGAACAGTTGTAGCAAAAGCTACAAAGAGCGAAAGCTTCAACGCACCAGTCCACCTCGGATCTGTAAAAAAGCCATCGACTCCCCCCGTGTACCACCGCGTGGAAAACCCCGGCATCGGATAGCTGAAGAATGATTCGGAATTGAATGACAGCGGCATGATGGCCAGGATCGGCGCAATCAGGAACAGCAGCACCAGGCCCACGAAAATCCGCAGGCCGTAATAGGAGACCTTTTCGGAAGTTGTCATGTAGGGAGGCAATGCCATCGCGTTCTAGCCCAGCTTCATTTTGTCTATGCCGATGAGGCGGTTGTAAACATAGTAGAGAATGAGCGTGGCGGTCAGCAGCACAAAGCCAAGGGCGGAGGACTTGCCCCAGTTGCCTTCGCTGTTCATCGCCGTATCAATGAAGCCGGCGATCATGTTGTCTGAACCGCCGCCCACCAGTGCTGGCGTAATGAAATAGCCAAGGCTCAAAATGAAGGTGAGCAGGCAGCCTGCCGCCACGCCCGGCATGGTCTGCGGCACATAAACCGTGCGGAAGGCGTGGAACGGCGTAGCGCCCAATGATTTCGCCGCGCGCATATAGGTGGGCGATATGGTCTTCATAACGCTGTAGATGGGCAGCAGCGTGAACGGCAACTGGATATGGGTCATGGCCAGCACGGTGGCAAAGCGGGTTTTGAACAGTTGCGGTTCACCTGACATGAGCCCAAGCATATTGGCAGTCCAGGTTATGCCGGTGATGTGGAGGAACTGCGCCATGGCGCCGCCATCCTGGAGCAGAATGGTCCACGCCGTGGTGCGCACCAGAAGCGATGTCCAGAACGGCAGCAACACGAAAATCATCAGAATGCTGGCCGTTCGCTGCGGCAGTGTTGCCAGCATGAAGGCAACCGGATAGCCGAGAATGAGCGTACATAGGGTCACGAGCAGGCTGATGCCGAGTGTTCGGCCCAGAACCTGCAAATAAATCCGCCGGTTCTCAGGGGTGCGTTCAATGCCGCCATCCACGCTTTGCCTCAGGTCCAGCGCGCTCAGCAGGTAATAGGGCGTAAACGCGCTGCCCGCCCGCTTCACCACGGCCCAAGTGCCCACATCTTTCCAAACCGGATCGGCGGCCGTCACGGCTTCCATCCATGGTCCCGTTTCAATCTTGTCGAGCTTCCGGGCGGTGATCGTCACCTTGGATTTGAGGGTGGGCACTTCATAGTTCAGGCGCTTGCCGACCAGCGCCACGGTTCTGGCCTTGCTGGCGGTTTTGAGGTCTGCCGCAAAGGCCGCAAACACCTCTTCACTTGGAAGCGCCTTGCCGTCCCACTGGCGGAGCAGTTCGCTGGTCTGCGGCAGGTTGTTGACGATATCCGGGTCATGAAACGCATTCTTGAGCATGACCATGATGGGAATAAGGAACGAAATGACAATGAACAGGAAGAGAGGCGCAATCAGCATGAACGCCCGCCTCACCTCGCGGCGCTCCGCCTGGCGCAATTTAACTTTTAAAGGCGTACCGTCCGCCGTACGCATCACATTATCAGTCATCGCCAATGTCCCATCACCGGAAAAGAATCGGGGCGGAAGTTGCCTCCCGCCCCGGATGTCTTACTGGGCGATCCAGGCGTTGAAGCGCTCTTTCAACTCGTCGCCATGGTCGGCCCAGAACTGCGTGTCGAGATTCCACGCCGTCTTCAGATTGTCGGGCGCTGTCGGCAGGTTTGGCAGCGTCTTCGGCTCGACGTTCGGAATGGCGTCAGCATTGGCAGGACCGTAAGCAATGTACTTGGTCTGCTCAGCCTGAGGCGCTGCACCCGAAGCGAAAGCGAGGAAGCGATAGGCTTCTTCGATCTTCGGTGTGCCTTTGGTGATCGCCCACAAATCCCAGTCAAGCGCCTGATGATCCCACACGATCTTGAACGGCTTGCCGTCAACATCGATTGGCTTTTGCAGGCGGCCATTCCAGGCGGAAGTCATGACGACCTGGCCATCGGCCAAAAGCTGCGGAGCCTGAGCCCCGGCTTCCCACCAGACGATTTCGCTCTTGATCGTGTCGAGCTTCTTGAAGGCACGGTCCACACCTTCTGGTGTTGCCAGAACCTTGTAAACGTCAGCCGCAGGCACGCCATCGGCAATCAGCGCCCATTCCAGGTTAACAGTCGGATTCTTCTGCAGGCCACGCTTGCCGGGGAACTTGGCGATGTCGAACAGATCGTTGATCGAGGTCGGGCCTTCGGCCAGCTTCGAGGTATCGTAGCCAAACACCGTGCCGAACACGATGGTGGGAACCGAGCATTCCGAAACATCGGCCCCGAGGAACTTGGCCTTGTCGAGACCGAGCTTGGCCCAGTCGATGGTTTCAAGAGCGCCTTCAGCACAGCCCTGAAGCGCTGTGGCCGAGTCGACGTCGATCACGTCCCAGGTGATGGCATTGGCTTCAACCATGGCCTTGATCTTGGCCACTTCGCCATTGTACTCCGCTTCGGTTACCTTGTTGCCGGCGGCATTGTAGGGCTCATAATAAGCCTTGCGCTGGCTGTCCTGGTAGGCGCCACCCCAGGATGTGATCGTAAGCTCATCGGCGGCCCTGGCCGATGCGGCAAAGGCCGTTCCAGCAAGCAGTGCGGCGGCGAATAGAATTGATAGTTTCTTCATGTAAAGTCCTCCAAATGCGCCGGAAAACCGGCTGAAAATAGCGTTTTGGAGATAACGGCCAGTCTTCGTAGACGCC
>VFJY01000040.1 GCA_009885825.1 Rhodobiaceae bacterium
CATTTATTCGTTCCATCCAATCCGACCAGTCCGCCGCCGAGGGTGTTTGGCAAGAGACTATGCTCGTGGCTTGGCGACGGATCGATGACTACGACACAACGCGACCATTTGGCCCTTGGCTTCGCGGCATCGCCCAGAAGATTATGCTTGCGAAATTCTCGAAACCAAACCGCATGACGATCACCGATCCAGAATCTCTTGAGTACCTCAGTCACCGATTTGAATCGGTCCAACAGCTAAACGGAGATACACTCGACGAAAAACTGGATTCCTTGCGCGATTGCATCAGCGGGTGAAGTAATGGCGACGGGCTGGCCATCAATGAGGATGCGGCCTTGGTCAATAGTGTCAGCGCCAAAAATCGCCCGCGCGGTTTCGGTGCGGCCTGCACCCACGAGACCGGCCAGCCCCAGAATTTCACCTTTTTGCACATTGAAAGATACATCATGCAGTTCAATGGCGCTGGCATCGCTGGCCTTGCGGCGGCGCGTGAGGGACTTCACAGCGAGCGCCACTTCACCCGTGGCGTATGATTCCTCGCGCGGCGCCAGAAGCCCAAGCTCACGGCCCACCATGAGGCGGATGATCTGGTCCAGCGTGACATCGGCCACCGATCCCGTTCCGACATGGCGGCCATCTCTCAGAACCGTATAGCAGTCACAGATTTCAAAAACTTCTTCCAGCCTGTGCGTTACAAAAATTGTTGAGATGCCTTCGCGCTTCAAGGCACGGATAATTTCAAAGAGCTTTTCAACTTCAGTGCGGCTCAAGGCCGATGTGGGTTCATCCATGACAATTAGCCGGGATTGCATTGAGAGGGCACGGGCAATTTCGACCATTTGTTGTTCAGCCACGGACAAATCGCGCACCAGCGCATCGGGCTTCCGCTCAAGGCCAATGCGTTTTGACAGGGCGCTGGTTTGGGCCTCAAGCTGCTTGCGGTTGATGAAAAGCTTCGACCCGGGTTCGCGCCCGATGAACACGTTTTCCGCAATCGTCATATCGGGTGCCAGTGTGAATTCCTGATAGATTGTGGCAATGCCGTTGGCCTGTGCTTCCTGCGGGCTGGTGAAAGAAATGGTCTTGCCGCCGAGCTCAATGGTGCCGCTATCTGGCGCCTGCGCACCTGAAAGAATTTTCAGCAGCGTGGATTTTCCAGCGCCATTCTCTCCGAGAAAGGCGTGAATCCCGGCCTCGCCTACTTCGAAGTCAACCGCGTCAAGCGCCCGCACACCGGGAAAGGACTTGGAAATTCCGGTCATGCGGAGAAGTGGCGGGGGTGCTTCTGTATCTGACATGGCAATGCCAAAATCCGGCCGGAAAATTTCCCGGCCGGAAGATGGATTGATGTGATTACTTCACCTCGCCCAGACGTTCGGCAATGTTCAGATTGTCCTTGGTGACAGCCACTGGCGTGAGCAGCAGAACCTTTTCGGCTGGCTGCTTGCCGGTCTTGATGAAGTCCACCAGGGTTTGAACGCCAAGCGCGCTTTGCTGGCCGGGGAACTGCTCGATCGTGGCGGTGAGGCCGCCATCACGCACCTGGGCAATGGCTTCAGGCAGCGCATCAAAACCGATGATGGCGATGCCGCTGAGGCCGCGCGACTTCACGGCTTCCATGGCGCCGAGCGCCATGTCGTCATTGGCAGCGACGATCACCTTCGGTGGCTCTGCCATGCCCGAAAGCGCGGCTTCTGTCACGGAAAGACCCTTGGCCCGGTCAAACCCGGCTGTCTGCTCGAACACGATCTTGTACTTGTCCTTGCCATCCAGCACATTGTGCAGGCCCTTGTTGCGGTCAATGGCCGGCGAAGCGCCGGACTGGCCCTGCAGGTTGATGATGGTGGCGCCATCAGGGAACATGCTGAGGATCAGATTGCCTTGGGCTTCACCACCCTTGACGTTATCAGCGCCCACATGGGCCAGAATGCCCGCAACCTGCTCGACCCGGCGATCAACTGTTACCACGGGAATACCCGCATCAACGGCCTGCTGCAGGGCTGGCGCCATGGCATCCACCTCGTTAGGGCTGATGACAATGCCTTTAACGCCCTGTGTTATGGCAGCTTCAACGTCGGCTGTTTGCTTGGGCGATGAAACCTGGCCATCGCTTTCGATAACACCCATGCCCTGTTTCGCCGCTTCCGCCTTGAACGCATTCATCATGTGAACGAAGAAAGGAAACGTAAGGCCCGGAACTGATGCAAGAATCTGGTCCTCGGCATAGGCAGCCGGTGCTGTAATTACGGAAAGTGCCAGTGCGCTGGCAACGACAAGTCTTCTTGAAAATTTACGCATTTTATTTCCTCCCGCGAAACATTTCGCGAGTGGAAAGATTGCACGCAAAATTAAACCGCACAACAGAAAATTATATGATCACCCCAGCAACCCCTTCACAATTCCCCCGGCCTTTGCCATGTCCATCTGGCCTGCGTATTTCGCCTTGAGCTCGGCCATCACCTTGCCCATGTCCTTCACCGAAGCTGCCCCCACGGCCGCAATCACCGCCGCAACTGCTGCCTTCGCCTCATCATCGGACAGCTGCTTCGGCATATAGGATTGGATAACGGCAATCTCGTCGCGCTCCGCTTGCGCCAGTTCAGGCCTGCCGCCCTGCTCATACATCCCAACACTCTCCTGGCGCTGCTTTACCATTTTGGTGAAGAGATCAATGATGCCGGGATCAGCCGTCAGGGCGGAATCATGGCCCTCGGTGCGGCTGTTGATGTCCTTGTCCTTGATGGCGGCATTCATCAGCCGCAGCGCTGAAACCTTGCGCTTGTCGCCAGCCTTCATGGCAGTCTTCAGGTCATCATTGATCTGGTCGCGTAAACCCATGGCAAATATCCTCATGTGGAAACCCGCTCAATAGTCGGAGTCGCACCTTCCCGCAACCTTGACGGAACTGCGCCTCTCCCCCATAGAGTTCGAAATTCCCAGGAGTCCCAGATGACCAGCCCAAAACCGGCCAAGGCCCCCCCGCGCAAAGCTTTCAGCGATTGGGAAAGCCCACGCATTACCGGCCTCCTCGTGCTGGCTGACGGCACCGTAATTGAAGGCCAGGGCTTTGGCGCCGAAGGTGAAGCTGTGGGCGAAGTGTGCTTCAACACGGCGATGACAGGCTATCAGGAAGTGCTCACCGATCCTTCCTACGCGGGCCAGATCGTCACCTTCACGTTTCCGCACATCGGCAATGTCGGCACCAATGATGATGACCTGGAAACCACCAACCTTGCGGCTTCTGCCGCGGTCAAGGCCTGCATCGTCAAAGCCGCCGTCACCGAGCCAGCAAATTACCGCTCCGCCAAGCATTTCGACAAATGGCTCAAAACCCGCGGCGTCATCGGGCTTTCTGGCGTGGACACCCGCGAACTCACCAACTTCATCCGCGAAAAAGGCATGCCAAATGGCGTCGTGGCCCACAATGCGAAGGGCAAGTTCGATGTGAAGAAGCTCGTGAGCATGGCCAAAGCCTGGGGCGGCCTCGAAGGTCTCGACCTCGCAAAGGATGTCTCCCTCACCCAGCGCATGGAATGGGATGAAAAGACCTGGGACTGGACGGATGGCTACACGCAAGCCGATGGCGGAAAGTTCAGGGTCGTCGCCATCGACTATGGTCTCAAGCGCAACATTTTGCGTTGCCTCACCAGTGCGGGCTGCGATGTCACCGTCGTTCCCGCCACCGCCAGTGCGTCAGATATCCTGGACATGAAGCCCGATGGCATATTTCTCTCCAATGGCCCCGGCGACCCGGCAGCCACCGGCGAATACGCAGTTCCGGAAATCAGGAAGCTGATAGCCAGTGGCAAGCCCATCTTCGGTATCTGTCTCGGGCATCAAATGCTGGGCCTGGCTCTTGGAGCCAAAACCAAGAAAATGCACCAGGGCCACCATGGCGCCAATCACCCCGTGCAGGATTTCACCA
>VFJY01000087.1 GCA_009885825.1 Rhodobiaceae bacterium
ACCGTTCTTCACTGGAGCCCGTTCGAAGATCCATCTCATACCCCGCATGCTGAAAACGAATCCCCTCAAAATACACCGCCCTTCACACGAAAACTCCGCGACTTTCTGAATCAGTAAGATTAGGTCTAGTCCCCCGTCTCAATTTCCCGTCCCAACACCGAAGCGCCGGCGTGTGGTTTTAACTTCGCGAATGGCACTACTGAAAATACCGCAATCAGCGCCACGCAAAAGAACGCCGCAGAGAAATCCTCGGCTATGATTGCAAGATCGCCCCGCGCCCATTGGGTGGCTTCCAGAATTGCGGCGGCGACAGCGACGCCCGCCGAAAGCGACAATTGTTGGGCCACTGTGTAGAGACTGGTCGCTTGGCCCGCTTCATCCCTTTCGATGTCCGCATAGGATAAGGCGTTCATAGCCGTGAACTGCAGGGATCGCAAAAAGCCGCCGACCAGAAACATAATGACGATCAGGCCAATTGATGTGGCAGGCGCTAGTATTCCATAGCTCGCCATGAGCCCGCAAGACAGAGCGCCATTGAAGACAAGCAACTGCCGGAAGCCAAAGCGGCGCAGCAACCGAGCGGTTGTAAACTTCATGGCAATCGCGCCAATTGCGGCAGCGCATGTGAGCATGCCAGATTCAAACGCTGAGTAGCCAAATCCAAGTTGCAACATCAAGGGCAACAAAAATGGAATTGCGCCAACGCCAATCCGATACAGACTACCACCCATGACACCGGCATAAAACGTCGGATTGCGCATCAATCTGAGGTCAAGAATGGGCTCCGCGACACGCGCGGCATGGCGCAAATAGAGTGCCACGCAAACCGCGCCTAACATGATCAAAGCGGAAGGCGTTTGGCCGGGCAGTAAATCGCGCCCCAGCACCGTAAACCCAAATACCAATGCTGACAGTCCCAACCCCGAAAGCAGAAACCCGCGCACGTCAAGCGGCGGCACACCTTCGATTGTGGTGTCATGCATCAGCCGTGTCGCCAGCCCAATGCCCCAGAGCCCTATGGGAATATTCATCCAGAATATCCAGCGCCAGTCAAAATAGGTGGTGATAAATCCGCCAATGGGTGGCCCGACCAAGGGCCCCAGCAGGGCCGGTATCGTGAGCCAGGCCAACGCATCAACAAGCTGCGACTTGGGAATTTCCCGCAGCATGATGATGCGCCCCACCGGCACCATCATGGCGCCACCCACACCCTGCAATGCTCGCGCCGCCACCAGCCAACCTAATGATTGTGAAGCCCCGCACGCAATGGACCCCAGCATGAACACCACAATGGAGGCGCGGAACACATGCTTGGCCCCAAACCTGTCCGCCAGCCAGCCACTGATGGGTATGAAAACCGTGAGGCTCAGAAGATACGTGGTGAACGCCAGCTTCAAAACGATGGGATCTGTTCCCAGATCAGCTGCAATCGCCGGAAGCGATGTGGCAATCACCGTCGAATCCATGTTTTCCATGAACAGCGCGGAGGCAATTATCAGGGGAATCACGCGTGAATGTGTGTCCATGTGCGGAAGCCATAGCATGGCGAACCGGAGGAATTCATGCAATGATCGCGTAGGCATCATGCAGCAGGGCAAGGATACTGAAATTTTCATCGCGGGCAGCGGCCCTGTCGGCCTCACCGCGGCCATTGAATTGCGCCGCCGTGGCTATTCACCTCGCGCCGTGGACCCCGACTTGGAAGTTTCGCGCCAATCACGCGCTCTCGCCATAAACCCCCGCACCTTGGACCTGCTGGAACAATCGGGTGCCACTGAAGAACTTCTCGCGGCGGGGCACAGAATAAACCGGCTCCTGGTGCGGCACAATTCGCAACCGCTGTTCTACTTCAATTTGAATCTTGCTAGGCACCGCTTCAATTTTCTTCTCAGCCTGCCTCAGTCAAGAACCGAAGAGGTATTGGCAAGCACACTGGCCCGCCATGGCGGAACTGTTGAGCGTGGAACCGCCCTGGAGGGTTTCAAGGCGGCGGGCGGCAAAATGGAAATTGGCCTGAGCAATGGCAGTTCTGCTGTGGCGAATATTTTGATTGGCGCCGACGGTTCGCATTCCACCGTCAGAAAATCCCTCGGCCTCGGATTTCCTGGCGAAAGCGCTGAACAGGTTTTTGGCTTGGCTGATGTGGAACTGGACGCCTGGCCTTTTCCCTGGGACCAAGGCGTGGCAACTCTCCGCGAAGACCATGTCGTTGCCTTTATTCCAATGCGGGAAGGATTTGGTCGCTTTATTACAACCAAGCCAGGCACCATGAATTTATTGCCGACGGAAGCCAAACCCAGCCGTGTCGTGTGGGAATCGGAATTCCGCATCAGTTATAGGCAGGCTGAAACTTATCAGAAGGGCAACGTGTATCTGGCGGGCGATGCGGCCCACATACACTCTCCAGTCGGCGGCCGTGGCATGAACTTGGGGATTGAAGACGCCTGTTGGCTGGCGTGGCTAATGTCCCAAGGCCGGGCAAGTGAATACACCCTGCATCGTCATCCTGTTGGTGAAAAGGTGTTAAAGCTTACGGCGCAACCCACGAATCTTCTGACCGCCAGCAGCCCAACAGCCAAAATCCTACGCCGCTGGGTTGTTCCGAATGTTCTGGGACTGAACTGGGTGCAAAAAAGAATTTTACCTAGCATGTTGGCGCTCGACACCCCACCTCCGCCTTGGCTTTGACGAGCCGAAGGCGTTATAACAGAAGAATGATCACCCGATTTTTTGACTGGCTTGAGAATTTCGTCGATTCCTTCCCCACGAACAGGCCCGAAAAGCCCGCCGGGAAGCCGTTGGCTTTTGCCTGGCATTACACCAGACCGTTCCTGCCGCTTCTTATCGCTTCAATCATGTTTTCAACAGCCATAGCCTTCATTGAAGTCTACCTCTTCGCTTTCGTGGGCGACATAGTGGACCTGCTTGCCACCGCCGATCGCGCAACCTTTTGGCAGGACAATGCAACCAAGCTCATCATCATGGGGGCGCTTGTCCTGATCATTCTGCCGCTGCTGAATTTCATTTCCGAATCCATTTCCCACCAGGGCCTGCGTGGCAGTTTCGCCATGCGCATTCGCTGGATGGCGCACCGCTATGTGCTGCGCCAGAGCATGGATTTCTTCCATAATGATTTCGCCGGCCGCGTGGCCACCAAGGTCATGCAGGCAGCGCTTGGCGTGCGCGACGCAGTGATGAAGATTACCGAAGTTGTTGTCTATGTGGCCGTCTACTTTCTGGGCGCCGTTATACTTGTGGCCAGCAGTGATTGGAGGCTGATGATACCGCTTTTCATCTGGCTCGCCGGCTACGCATTGTGCTGCTGGTATTTTGTGCCCCGGCTGGGCAAGCTTTCTGAAACCCAAGCCGACATGCGCTCAGTCGTCACCGGCCGCGTTGTCGATAGCTACACCAATATTTCCACCGTGAAACTTTTTGCCCACGCCGACAGGGAGGATATCTACGCCAAAGAAGGCATGACGTGGATGTTGGACGCCGTCAACAGCTCCATGCGCATGAGCACCTTCATGACTTCTGCTCTTAGCATGTTAAGCGGCATTCTCATTTTCACCATGTCCGCCATGTCCATCTGGTTGTGGCACGCAGGCCTCATAACCATCGGCGCCATCGCCTTTTCAATCGGCTTGACTCTTCGGCTGAAGGCCATGTCGCAATGGATCATCTGGGAAGTGGCTGGCTTGTTTGAGGATATCGGCGTCATTCACGACAGCATCGAAACCATCGCCCGCGACCGTGGGGTGGCAGACGTGCCCAATGCCAAGCCTCTCACTGTCACAAAGGGCGAGATCATCTTCGACCATGTGCGCTTCAACTACGGAAAACCGACGCCCGAACATGGCCGTGAAATCGTCGACAATTTTTCACTGCGGGTGACGCCTGGCGAAAAAGTCGGTCTCGTCGGCCGCTCCGGCGCCGGCAAATCCACCCTCGCCAATCTGCTGCTGCGGTTTTACGATTTGGAAGGCGGCGCCATTCGCATTGATGGCCAGGACATCTCGCAGGTGGCTCAGGAGTCGCTCCGCGCCAATATCGGCGTGGTGACCCAGGATACCTCCCTGCTCCACCGCTCGGTGATCGATAACGTGCGCTATGGCATGCCCGACGCCACCCATCGCGATGTCGAAGCCGCCGCCCGCAAGGCCCATGCCGATGAATTCATTGCTAATCTCGTCGACCCCAAGGGGCGCAAGGGTTACGAGGCTCATGTGGGCGAACGCGGCGTAAAGCTCTCAGGCGGCCAGCGCCAGCGCATCGCCATCGCCCGCGTATTGCTGAAAAATGCACCCATACTGGTTCTCGATGAAGCAACCAGTGCATTGGATTCCGAGGTCGAAGCCGCCATTCAGGAAAACCTCTACACCCTGATGGAGGGCAAGACCGTGATTGCGGTTGCCCACAGGCTTTCAACCATCGCAGCCATGGACCGCCTGATCATCATGGATCAGGGCCGCATTGTGGAGGAAGGCACCCACAAACAATTGCTGAAAAAGAACGGGCTTTATGCTAGCCTCTGGCGCCGCCAATCGGGCGGATTCCTTGTAAACGAGGAAGCCGTGGCGGCGGAGTAACCTTATTTCGGCCACATGTGAGTAGAAATAAGCCCCAACAGATGAAGAGGGACACCATGAAAAACACCATTATGGCGCTGACAGCCGCTGCATTCCTGATCGCGGCTTGCACCACGAACCCCTACACGGGTGAGCAGCAGCTCTCAAAGACAGCGATTGGCGCAGGAACAGGTGCCGTTCTCGGCACCGCTGCCGGCGCGCTTCTGGGCGGCACCACAAATGTGAAAACCCGCAAAGCCATGCTCATTGGCGGCGGCTTGGGCGCTCTCGCAGGCGGTGGCGTTGGCCTTTACATGGACAATCAGGAAGCCAAGCTGCGCGACCGACTTGAAGGAACAGGCGTTTCCGTCTCCCGCAACGGCGACAATATTATCCTCAACATGCCATCAAACATCACCTTCGCAACCGATCAATCGGACATCAAACCCGCCTTTTATGATGTGCTGAATTCCGTCGCCATCGTGCTGCAGGAGTTTAACCAAACCTTGGTGGATGTGAACGGCCACACGGATTCCGATGGATCCGACGAATACAACCAAGAGCTTTCTGACCGCCGGGCCAATTCGGTGGCCCAATATCTGGTGTCCCAACAACTCGATCCTCAGCGCTTTTCGGTTCAGGGCCTGGGCGAAAGCCAGCCCATAGCCACCAATGCCAGCGTTTCGGGCAAGGCCCAGAACCGCCGCGTCGAAATCCAGCTCGTCCCTCTGACCTGATAGACTTGGCCAGCGAGGGAAGCTAAGCCCCTCGCATGGCAACCGCCCGAATATTGCTCACCATCCCGGCCCTCAGCTTGGGCGCTGCCGAAGAAACAGCCAACCGGTTCGAAAGCGATTTTCGCATTGAGCCTTTGGCCATCACTATCAATGAGACCGATGGGGCAAATAGTCTTTGGGAAACCGTGGCTTATTTCGAGGGCGAGAATGACGCCCGCATGGCGCAAAAGCACTTGCAGCTCTCCTCGGGCATTATTTCAGCCCTGCCTGACACCGATTGGGTGAAACACTCCCTTGAAGGCCTTGCCCCAGTCATGGCGGGGCGGTTTTTCCTGCACGGCTCCCACGACCGTGGCCGCAAGCGTCCCGGCGGCGTTCCCCTTGAAATTGATGCCGCAACAGCCTTCGGCACGGGCCACCATGGAACCACTGCTGGTTGTCTCTTGGCGCTTGATGCTATTCTGAAACGGCAGAAACCGAAAAGAATATTGGATCTTGGCTGTGGCACCGGTGTGCTGGCCATTGCTGCGGCTCTCACAACCAAACAGAAGACACTGGCCACTGATATTGACCCCGAAGCCATACGGGTCACGAAGATGAATGCCTCTTTGAATGGCGTGGCACCGCTTATCGCGGCCGCCACGGCGCCAGGCCTCAAACACTGCAAAATTGCGAACGCCGCCCCCTACGATCTGATCTTCGCAAATATTCTGGCCAGACCGCTCATCAGCCTCGCCCAAGGCCTGGCATCCATCCTGGCGCCCGGCGGCAACCTCATTCTCTCAGGCCTGACGATCGACCAGATACGCTGGGTTTCAGCCTCCTACCACAATCGGGGCCTGGTCCACACCCGAACGCTCTGCCGTGAAAATTGGGCAACCCTGATGCTCGCTTCAAAACGAAAACGCCCGGATCGCTTGCGCGCCGGGCGTCTTGTATCCGGAGCCACTGGCCCCGGATGGGAGCTGGATTAGTTGCCCCAAACCATCTTTTGGATTTCCGAGCGGCGCACGCCTATATCGGCAAGCATCCGGTCATCCAGCTGATGCAGCTGGCGCTCAGCGCGGGCGCGGGCAAAATATGTCTTTACGCGGCCCATAAGTCCCGGGGCAGAGCTTGCTCCCTTGTTGTGGATGGCTTCACGGCCATAAGTAACTGTCGTCATTTTCTGTCTCCTTCTTCTCAAAAAACCAGTCTAAGCGAACCTAAACCAGACCCTTTGAGGTGTTCATAATTGTGCGGCGCACCATTGCATCATCCATATATGTACCAAACGAGACAGTTTCCAGAGCTCGCTTGGTACATCTGATATGCATTTAACACATGATTAAATTTACTTTTCATAAATCATCACTCTGTCTTGCATCATTCATTCATAAGCTTGAAATATGACAATTATTCAACAAAAATGCAGCTTTGTTTCGTCATATGGGTTAATTTTATGTTAACTTCCCAGAACAAACCATGAGAAAATCATACCAAATTTTTGTCACAAGACATGCTAAATTTGCATGAATAAGAAAACAGATTATGCTGCGAAGCAACATATCAAACGAAAAATGCCCGATCTAATAGATCGGGCACCGTAATTCGCAAATAACTTGCTAGCGATTATGCGGCAGTCAGGTTACCAGCCGAGCTCTTGCCCGTGCGCTTGTCGGTCACGATTTCAAAGGAGACCTTCTGGCCTTCCTTGAGAGTGCGCAGACCGGCGCGCTCTACAGCGGAAATATGGA
>VFJY01000019.1 GCA_009885825.1 Rhodobiaceae bacterium
CGCCGAAGGCGCTCAGGTCCAGTGGATGTTCACCACCGAGAAAGCTCGCGAAAAACTCCGCAAAGCCTATCCTGTCAAGGAGTCATAATCTCTGTGGAACGGTACTAGGTGATAGCTGCCCCGGCGTTGCGGATCCGGGCGCGAACGGTTCCCTGCGAGTTTCGCAACAGGACCGCTGACTTAAATGATGTCCAAATCTTGTCACAAATATGGTTCATCATACTTTTCTGGAGGAGGCCTCCATGTTCAAAAATTCTAATGAACAAGTCTGGCAATTCCCTGTCCAGAACAACCGCAGTCGGTTCGCTGACGATGGGATCACTTATTTTAAGGCTCGATCAACAGAAAAAGCCCTCGTGCTCGGTTGTCGCCTTATGACGACACAGGATGTGAAGCTTGAGCGCGTACATAACAATGCATGGAAGGTCACCGGAACGGTAATTCTTCAAAGCCCCATTACCGACGGTAGCCACCACCCATCCTTCTTCGAACCTCGCGCCACAATCTGAAGGGAGCTATCCGGTAAGGGTCGTGATGGGTGAAGGGTCCGCTCTGCACGCTTCTTGCGCCAGCCGAAGAAGTTCAACGGACCAAGGCCAGTTGCAAAGAGACAGTTAGCGTCTCCGCCCGTGCTTGCTGCAAGAGATTTTCGGTTCCTCTCTCGCAGTCAAAGACGGACCCGCCTGAATTCACCCCCCTTGCGGGAGGCTCCTCAATCCGTGAATGTCAGTGGAATGCCGCAAAGCCTCACGTGCCAGCTAATACGGCCACCAAGAAAAACAAAAAAGCGCAGGCAGCAAGAGCCGCCCACGCTCCCCGTTAGATCGTGGCCGAGGTGGGAAAATTCCTCGGCATTATACTCCTGTGGTTTTTCAGAGAAGCAGGCGGCATTTGACGTCGTGGAAATGCCTATGCCATTCCCCAAGAGGTTCGGTCGCACATACTACAATCTCCTATTGCATATGTTACGAATTTTGGCCAATTGAATTGAGTTCAGGTGAGTGAGACTTGGCTGGGGAAGCGACAATGGCGCCTAACAAATTTGACCGTGCCCTGGTCACCGGGGGTGCAGGATATATTGGCAGTCACACAACGAAACTCATGTCAAAACTCGGCATCGAGACGGTTGTGTATGACAACCTGAGTCGTGGCCACCGGGACTTTGTAAAGTGGGGCCCGCTGATCAAAGGCGACTTGCGCGATACCAGTTTGCTGAAGGAAACTTTGAGATGGTACAAACCCGATGTTATTATACATTTTGCAGCTTTATCGTCTGTCGGGGAATCCAACAGCAAGCCAGAATTTTACTATGACAACAATGTTGTTGGCACACTGTCGCTTTTGCATGCCATGCTTGATTGTGGTATCAAACTTGCTGTGATGTCATCGAGTTGCGCGGTCTATGGTCAGCCTGACCACATGCCAATAACCGAGAACACTCCCAAGAATCCGGTCAATCCTTATGGTCGATCCAAGACTATGATGGAACAAATTTGTGTGGATTTGGGGAATGCCCATGACCTGCGATTTGTCACTTTGCGATACTTCAATGCTTGCGGGGGAGATCCGGGTTGTGAAATTGGTGAACGGCATTTTCCCGAACTGCATCTTATACCACGGCTGTTTATGGCCCAAGACGGCTTGATCGACGCGCTCGAAATCATGGGGGATGACTACCCAACGTCCGATGGAACATGCATTCGTGACTATGTTCATGTGAACGATTTGGCAGAGGCTCACATCGGTGCCGCGCGCTACCTCATCGGTGGAGGCCAAGCCGATACCTTCAATTTAGGGACAGGGCATGGCTTGTCCGTGAAAGAAATCATCGAAGCAGCCACAAACGTAACTGGCAAACCCGTACCCTATCGCATTGCGCCACGTCGCGGTGGGGATCCGGCCATATTAGTCGCAGATTCAAACAAGGCAAGTCGCATACTAGGATGGACCCCAAACAGTTCGGGTTTGCCAAGCATACTAAAAGACGCATGGGCTTGGCACAACAAAGAACACTTCCGCTAAGCCCTTGACACTTTTGCGCGCTCGTTGAGGATTTTGTTCGATATACTGCAAGGAACTTAAGCTAGCCTGCAGTTTTCCGAAATGAAGGGGAAACCAATCCAGTGGCACAAACCATAAAAAAGGCAATTTTTCCAGTCGCCGGTTTAGGCACGCGATTCCTTCCCGCCACTAAGGCTATGCCAAAGGAAATGCTTACTGTCGTCGATAGGCCATTGATTCAAATCGTTGTCGACGAAGCACGCGAAGCAGGCATTGAGCATTTGATATTTGTTACCGGTCGCAACAAAGGCATAATAGAAGATCACTTCGACAAGCAGTATGAACTCGAGTCAACGCTCAGAAAACGTGGTAAGTCTGCACAGCTTGATATTCTTGACCAAGATTTGCCAGCAGCCGGACAGGCAAGCTTCACGCGCCAACAGGAACCACTGGGCCTGGGACACGCTATTTGGTGCGCCCGAAATCTTGTAGGCAATGAACCCTTCGCTGTCTTGCTGCCCGACATGATTATCAAATCTCAACCAGGATGCATGCGGCAGATGATTGATGTTTACGCAGCCCGAGATGGCGGGAATGTTTTGGCTGTTGAAGAGATGTCTTGGGAAAATGTTCACCGCTATGGCGTCGTTGCTGCCGGGGACTGGCTGGACAATCATTTCCCAATCCTGTCGATGGTCGAAAAGCCGCAACGCCAGGCGGCTCCCTCGAATCTCATAATCTCAGGACGCTACATACTGCAGCCAGAAATCTTTCCCATTCTTGAATCTTTGAAACCTGGCGCCGGCGATGAGATCCAGATTACTGATGCAATGATTGAGTTAATGAATGACCAACCCTTTTTTGGCGTGAAATTCAAAGGAACGACATTTGACTGCGGTGACAAAGTAGGGTTTCTAACAGCAAATGTGGCCTTTGCCCTTGAACGCGACGATCTCAAAATTCCGCTCCAGAATGCGTTGCATGAAATCATAAAAACTCATGGCGGAAAATTAAGCTGGGAGCGCTGAAACCTAACTGGGTGGTCATGCCTTCTCCCCGTTATATATCAGGTGTTTCAAGCCACACCACTCCAAAGCACGAGATGTTGAATTGGCAGCGCCAATAATTTTGAGCAATCGTTTCTGCTTGTACGCGATCTTTTCCAGCATCAGAATTTGCCCGGCTAGTCCCATCTCAAAAAATGAAACACATTCCATATCCAAAGTGATCGGACCATATTTTTTTGCAACCCGATTGAAAGTCTCCGAAACCGCCGCGAGGCGGTCATCAACAAGTGTTCCGCCCAAAACAATTCTAACGCCATCAAATTCCTCGTCAACCGCTTCAACATGAGGGGGTTGGCCGGCATCAAATTTCTTGTGCCAAAGCAGCCAAACAGCGAGTGGGAGGATTCTGCCAAACAACGCCCACACCAATTGCCGGCCATCCGAAAAATATCGGGAAAATAGTCGCGGCTGCTCCTTTATTCTCCACAGCCATTCCAGACCCAGCTTTCTTATTGTGGTCGGCGCTCTTCTTACTGTGCCAGCGAGAAAATCCAGCGTAGCGCCAAGATGGCTGACGACAGGAATATCCAGAACTTCCAGATTACGCACCAGCCATGCCTGGCCTTTTTGTGCGCCCAGTGCAACCAACAAGAAATCCGCCCGCGTTGCATTAATGCTGTCAATGGTCCGGGAATTGCCCAGGTTATCCAAATCTATTGCGCCGGGGTCAATCGCCCCTGTGCAAATAATGCTATCTGATTTCAGGACGTTGATGGCGTCGCGGGCAAGTTCACCTACTCCTGGCTCCCCGCCCACGAGAGCGAGGGAAAGCGGTCGGCTGGTCATTTTTCTTGGTGACGAGGCTATCGCAGTTGGCAAATCTGACCCTGCTACCCGGGCGTTAATCGGGATGCCAAGAAGTCCGCAAACGAACAAGACCCCTACGCCGTCTGCAGCACAAACATCACTTTGCAGGAGCGATAGCCGGAATTCCAAGCTACGCTGGCTGAGCATCAAGTAATTTAAGTTGGGAGTAGATATGAAATAGCGCTGCCGCGCGCCTGCTGACGCAATAATGCCACTGACCAAATCGTCCATTGTGATGTTGTCCACTGGAACACCGAGAACGCAATATACATTTCTCGCAAAGTCATTCTGACTATTGGGCACGACCAAAGCGCTGGCCCTCATAAACTGAATATAATGTCATTTCATTCCGCAAGTCGAACCAGCGCAGGATTTGGCTTCGAATCATCACGCAGCTGGACATCTTTCTACGGTAGGAGATCTCGCCCGTAGGAGAGATTTACCATCAGGGCATTTGAATAGGCTCTTTCGCCGCCATCATCTGAGTGGATAAACCGATAGGAAAGCGAAGATTTCCATTCCTGTGACAACTGATAGTAAAGTGAAGGTGTTAAGGTCAACGCACTCGAATCTTGGCTGCTGGAGCCAGTCTGCAGCGAATACGCAGCCAAAATACTCAAGGAAGTCAAGTCATTGACTTGGTGATTGACAATAGCTCTGGTTGAAAGCGTGTTCTCGAAATTGCCACCTTGAGTCGGGAGCACATCATAAGCAGCATTCAGTGAGTAGTTCGTATCTCTGATTTTGTAGTCCGCCCCTAAGGCGAAATTGAAATTGACCTTGGTTTTGTCCCCCTCGTCTGCAAGTAATGACGCGCCCAAGCTTCCCATTGCTGATAGACGCTTGGTCATCCGCGCGTTTACGCTTGCAGTCGAGCGGTAGACCAGAGTTTCTCCTTCAGTTGCAGAATCCGGGTTGAAGTTTTCTGCGCCAACGGAAAAACCCGTATCTACCAGTTCCGTCAACTGCCTCCGCCAACCGATGGATGACCCGACACTCGTAAAAGGGACAAGTTCCGTACTTTGTAAAGTAAAATCAACTAGCCTTACCGAACTGGTCCAGACGAGAGAGTCTCTGTCATCTAATTTATGTGTGACATTGCCTATGACCGAGGAGTCCAGCCTGTCACCCTTATTTTGGTGCACTACGTCGTCAACCAATTCATTTGCTGAAGCTTCAGACCTCGCTACATATGTATCGATCGTAAAGCTCGTATTTTTCAGTGACTTTCTAAGAGATAAGCTGGCAGAAGGAAAAAAATCAACTTCATCTCCACCTTCACTAAAGCTTGTCTTTTGCAAGTTGAGAATTGGGCTGAACTCGATCTCATAAGTCCTGGCGTCAGCAAGCAGATCAACATTGATTGTCTGGGAGACAACCAGCGCCGAATCGCGATCAGTCTTTCCAAGATTCACATTATCATCCGCGATGGCGGTACTTGATGATAGAAATTTCAACGACCAATCGCCCGCGAACGCCTGCGATGTTGTCATGGGAACACAGGCAGCCACCACCAAGAGCCACATCACTCCCCAAGGCAATCGCCATTTGAAACCGAGAAGGTGCATTTTTTTCACCGACTATTCAAACAGCTTGCGTTCTGGAACTACAACAACGTCACCCGATTGTAGCGTTATGTTTCCAGTCACGTCGGTGCCGCTGGTGTATTTCTTGTAGTTGAAAGACAAAACAAGTTCGGCTCCGTCCACGTTTCGGCGAACTTGGATCCGCTTCTCTGCCGCAAATGGACCCAATCCGCCCGAAAGTGAAATCGCCTGCAGAACCGTCGGTGGATTTTTGGTCACCACAAATTGTCCTGGCTTGTTGACTTCGCCGGTCACATAGATCGTCCATTCCAGAACTTCCGCAACTGCCTTTGCTTCTTGCTTCGCTGATTGCACAAAGCTGACGGTCACGTCAAGTTCCGCCGTAAATTGTTTTTGCAAGCGAGACTTAAGCGCTTTTTCTACAGCGCCAGTTGTCAGTCCGCTCGCCTTGAACCGTCCGGCCAATGGGAATGCCACAATTCCATCAGGGCCGACGACGATTTGGCGATTTAGTTTTGGGTCTTGCCAAACAGATACATCCAATACATCTCCAGGTCTCAGTCGATAACCATCGGCTTGCGCAGCACTTGCCGCCGCAACCAGAAATCCAATCACCAGTAATACGAAAATCCGCATATCCCACCCCTATAAGGCAACAAGTTGATGCAAGCATCCAGCGGTTTAGGCTTGAACATCTCTTACATCAGTTCGTGGTTGTTCCAAAGCACAAGTCAAGCCGCTCCGAGGGATTGCGCAACTGAAAATCTGGCTGTTGTCATTTGGCCACAGTGAATTCCAAACAGGATATCCACAGGCTCCCATTCAAACTTCGGATAAACGTCAAACAACTGAATAAATATCAATGTGTTACGGTCAAGTCCATGCTTCGCAGGTCGCACATGTCATGGCCGCTAAGTGCTTAAATCGAATCAAGATAACCTTTCTTTGTTGGAGCAAGCACTTTAGCTTGTACCTGATTCGATAAAGTCGCATTAGAATTGAACGCCGATTTGGAAAACTGAAACAACAGAGTTTCACCAATAATTTGCTAGCCTAGTCTGGTCAAAACAAAAGTCGAGTTTGGAGCTGGGCACGCGCGGCGGTAAAAGGAATGGACATGTCGAGGGCAGTGACTTCAATCCCAAGACTTGCAGCCTGCTGTGGGCTTCCGTCCGATGAACCCGAGTCAACATACACAATTGGATACTGGCCGGTGACCAAAGAGCGGAGGCAGGCAACAAGCCGCTCCCCCTCATTCCTGCCAATGACCACAATTCCTGTCTTCATGCCACCTGCACCCCACACCATCACACCAAAACCAACCCCTCTCGACGAGGCGTCACTCATGCAATAATCTCTCATATCGTCTGGTACAGAATATCGGGCAGGTCAATATCACGTCAAAACTTCCTGCGAATCTCTGCGCGGACACCGAAGTTGTCTTCCTCGCCTTCGAGGATCTGATAGGTGGCATCGGCGCGGAAGAGCCAGGCCCGGTCGATCGGGATCTGATAGCGAGCACCGAAGCCGTATTGCGCGTCCTGGGCGCCGATGCCG
This sequence comes from Rhodobiaceae bacterium, assembly GCA_009885825.1. Lineage (GTDB taxonomy): Bacteria > Pseudomonadota > Alphaproteobacteria > Rhizobiales > Aestuariivirgaceae > Aestuariivirga. Next base: position 6,980 of record VFJY01000019.1, read on the forward strand.
TCATCCTCAAAGGGCTGCACCATGGCCACCTCGAAGGCGAGCTGCTCATCCAGATCGAAGAGATATTGCAAGCCAATCGCGCCGCCCCAGGCGTCGGAGCCGGAGTCGTCAAGTTTCGGGTAGCCGGTCAGGGCATCGGTCTCGAAATTGATGCCGACGTTTTTCAGTATGCCGGCGTTATTGCCGTCGACCAGGGGTTGAGGGTTGCCGAAGCCGACGAAGAAATTGGCATAGGGGAGCAGCGTGCTCGGCAAGCCCGAGATCAGGCTGTTCTCCGATATGATTGCAAGGCCTTCGTCTTCGCCTTGGGGGTCTTCACCGAAGTTTGCGAACACGCGGGTCGAGTTCGACAAGGTGTTGGCATAGCGCCGCGTGTAGGCGCCCGTCACGAAGTGTGTCAGAAGGCCCGCTTGATCGTCGCGGCCATCGATCAGCCCGTAGCCCGTTTCGATATAGCCGCTGAAGGCGTCGATGAAGGCGGTGGCGCCGAAGAGATTGGTGTTATTGTTGTCGTCCCCGTCCACTCCGATGATGCCTACATTATCTACATCGTTGAGCGCGGCAAACAACGTGATGTCGAAGTTGGCAAGGCCGAGCGCCTTCGAGTTCTGCGCAGGGAGCGTCACCGCGCCACCGAGGATTGCGTCGTTCGCCCAGATGCCGTTCTGCAGGAACAGCGGGAAAAGACCGACCGTGAAGGGCAGGTCGAAAGTGGCTTCTTGACTGGAGAAACCGCTGTAAATTGAGCCCAAGTCGCCTTCGAAGAACAAAGTCTGGGGTTCGGGATCGAATTCGAAATCAAAATCCCCGCTGGCGTCGTCCCCCGCAAATTCAAAGCGCGTGAATTGAGTGTCTTTTTGAAGCGGCGTGAAGAAGGCGTGAATTCGCTCGGTGCCGGTGATCTTGAAGTCGACGTCGAGGTTCAGCCGGGTCGCGATCTGGGCAATATCCTTGCCGTTGTTGTTGTTGTAGGCGATCGCTGTCCGCCAGTCGCCGTAGATAGAAAGGCCCGGGAGCAGCGGATTCTTTTCACCCAGTAGGGTGCTGCTCGCGTCGTATGCGCCGGACGTGTATTGCTCGCGACCTAGCTCAAGCAGCGGGCGCGGCGGCTCGACCGCTGTCTTGGCGCCGTAGACGTCGACCTGTGCCTGGGCAGTGTAGTTGGCTTCGTACTGCGGATCGGATCGGAAAAGATCCCCCTTGCCGTCCACGTTGCTGCGGATGCTTGCCGCTGGGTCTGTGGTATTGTCGTCAGTCTCCTTTTCCGAATCCGCGCCCGCGTGCTGCGTACCGGCCTGGTCGTCGGCGGAACCAGACCGGAAGAGTGGCTGGGTATCGGCTTGGTCGTCGGCGGAACTAGACCGGAAGAGTGCGTGCCACACCCGGATCACCGTGTTTTCGTTTTTGGTCTCGCTGCTGCTTGCGCCTGTCGCGGTTTCTGCCCTCGTGTCAGATATCACAAGGTAACCGCAGACTACCAACGCGATTGTGGCAGTCGATGTCTTGGCAAGGTGCGCATTACTAAACATATGAGAACTCCACGACTCACTTCTTTGAAACCTTTGCGGATCCCCAATAAGAAACCCTCGGCATTTCGGCACTAGTCCTTCACCTCGAGTTCCACCGCGAAGGCGTGGAAGTTCATGATCCGCTCATTCATGCTCTGCTCCATTTCCTTGGTGGCACCGACGAAGCGCATGAAGTAGATCGGCTCGCCACGACTCCGCATACGGAAGGCGAGGCGGTACTTGCCGGGCTTCGTGATCAGTTTACCCGGCACCTTGTACTTGACCACCTTCTCACCCAGCGGCGGCAGCGAGTGGTTCTCCATGCGCACCAGCGGCGGATGGTTGAGAACGGTGGTCGGGACCCCTGGCGGACGCAGATGCGGCAGGGGATCGATGTCGAAGTTCACCGGCAGGTACATCTCGCGGTCCGTGCCCTTGAGGTTGGTCGTCAGGAACTTGGTCTGGAAGTGCACCAGCTGCTGATCCTTCTTGATGGTGCCAGCCGCAACTTCCAGGCTGTGCAGATCGGCCATGTCGCCGTTTTTGTCGAGGTAGCCCGACTCCCAGATGTTCTTGCCGTTAGGATCGATGAGGGCGACGTTCACCCAGAGCTGCGGCTGCGCACCCAGCGAACCGGACGGCAGGTTGTGCCCCGGATTGGTGTTCTTGATCTTGTAGGAGAACGCCAGATCCTCGCCGATTTTTGGATCACCCTTGATGTTGGGACCGTCGACGGAGCTGCCGTTTTCAAGGACCTGCTGCCTGATCTTGTCACGCTCGTCGAGCTTCGCGAGATTCTCGTCGATGAGCTGCCGGGCCTCTTCACGGTCGAGCGGATCGGCCCAGCGCTTGGGAAACTTGACCTTGATCTCGCCGTCTGCGACTTTGTCCTCGAACTCGGTGGTGCCCCAACCATCACGCCAGTCGAACCGCAGCCAATCCTTCATGCTAACGGCCTGGGCCTTCGTGTTGTGGGGGAAGACGCCGGGGTGGGCGATTGAAAAGCCAGGGCCGATGAAGCTGTGATTGGCATGCTTGCGTCCCGGGTTAATTTTCTTGCCGCCGACCACGGCGGAGGGCGCGGTCGCATAGCCCTTGGACATTCCGGGGACCTTGCCCATGTGGCAGTCCTGACAGGTGACGCCGGCCTTGCGTGCAGGGCTGTCGCGATACTGCTCCCAGACGATCTCCAGCTTTATCCCTAAGTTGACGGCAACCTGGTGGCAGCTGACGCAGAACTCCGACTTGGTGATCTGGTCGTTTGTGATCATACCCGCGTGGATATCGTTACCGCGCCCGTCAGCGCTGGTTTTAACGGAATAGGTTTCCTTGTCGGCAAGGACGTCTTTGATCACGCTCTTTTGGCCGCTGCCGTAGACCGGCTCGTAGATCTTTCCCGGCTCGACCCGGCGCTCGCCGTTGACCTTGCCGTACTGCTCCTTGACCCGATGGCAGGTGATACAGCTCACGCCCTCGCGCGAGATCTGGCTGCGCGCCCAAAGCGGCGCTTCACGAGCCTCGCCGAGCTGGGTGCCGACCTGCTGGTGACAGCGCACGCAGAAGGTGCCGACCGTGCCTTGGGTCAGCTCCTGGAACTTCTGCTCGAACTTGTGGAACATGGGCGAGATCGACGCATAAGCATGCTGCGACGAAGACCACTCTTCGTAAATCTGGCTATGGCACTCACCGCATTGCGCAGCGGTGGGATAAAGGGAGAGGGTGTCATCGTCGACCGCGGCGACGGGAGCTCTCTTGCCTTCCGGGGCTTTTGCTGCTGCGCCGAACAAAACTTGCTTCTTTCCATTGCCTTCCGCTTCAGCGTTGGTAATGAACGTTTGCTCGAATGCCGCGCTTATCAGCAAAGCGCTCGCGAACGCACAGGAAAGCATTGAAATGCTGGATAGTCTTTTCATTTGCCCCTCAATAGACTACAGAGTGGGCCGCCCCAATTTGCATCGCTCGACAATACAGCGTTCGAGCACCTCTTAAGATTTGTTAACAGAGTATTAATATGAAAAAGGGCCATCATATGTCCGCGACCAAGCAAAACTATGACGGAGGAAAATTCTCGCTGGGTCGCAGGCATCACCGCGTCAATCGGATGGAAAGATGATCGGAACAGGAAATCAGAAATGGAACAGATGGTATACTAGGATATTGCAGAGCCAGGAATTTCTCAGATTTTTCTCGCATGGTCATTTGTGGAGCAATGCGGCCACTCTCTCGCCAGATTGTCTCACTCTTTTCGCCTGATTGTGGCCGTAAAACAGACCATGTTTGGGACCGATACTTGCGAAAGCCTTTCAGGATCAGACTCAGACAATGTCAAGAAATCACCAGATATCCATCGATGGCCATAGCTTTCTGGCGCCCCGCGGCCAGCTGCTGCTGGACGCCGCTCTGAGCAACGGCATCGAGCTGCCCCATGACTGCCGCGCCGGCCACTGCGGCACCTGCTGCGTGCGGCTGGTATCCGGCGAAGTGCAAGGCGGCGAAGGCTCCGAACCGGGCATCGTTCATGCGTGTCAGTGCCGGGTCGTCGGCAATGCGGAAATCGCGACGGAGCAAAGGTCAGGGGTTCGCAGCGTTGAAGGCAAGGTGAACTCATTGCATCCGCTGTCGGCGGAAGTAATGGAAGTTGAAATCAGGATGGACCGCGCACTACCCTATCTTGCGGGACAGTATGCCCAGGTGCGCTTTAGCGGCTATCCAAGCCGTCCCTTCAGCATCACCCATCCCTTGCGCG
>VFJY01000171.1 GCA_009885825.1 Rhodobiaceae bacterium
CGCCGAAGGCGCTCAGGTCCAGTGGATGTTCACCACCGAGAAAGCTCGCGAAAAACTCCGCAAAGCCTATCCTGTCAAGGAGTCATAATCTCTGTGGAACGGTACTAGGCTGCAATTCGCTTCTCGATCCACTCCTCTACCTCCTCAGCCACATAAGCCACACGGCATTGGCCTAACTGTACCCTGGAAGGGAATTGTCCAGCCATTTCCAGGCGGCGAATGTGGACGATTGAGTAAGGGATTCCATAATCAAGGCGTAGTTGCTTCCTAGTTACGAGTTTTCTTTTAGTCATCACAATTTCCCATAAATGGGGCATTGCAATGCCGCCGGTTAACCCGCGCAGGCGAGCGACTGTATCTTGTTTTCCCAAGCCGTGATAGCGGCCACCTGTTCGTCCCAGTAGCTGTGTCGGTTATATACTGCGGCTACGCCACTGATGGTACCAGAGACGTGGTTGAGAAGTTTTTCCGTTACATGGATTGGAATTCCTTTTTTGGCCAGATTTGAGGAGAAGGTACGGCGCAAGTCGTGTAGCGTGTATGGCGCGATGCCAAGCGGCCTGTCGAACTCCCGCTTTGCCTTTCCCCAACCGTTGAACGGTTGATCCGGTTTCCCTCTCGCTGGAAAGAAAAGATCAGTGTCGCTGGTGATGCCCTCGATTGTTTCTTCCACTAGCTGTCCAATCGGAATCCGATGTTCGCGCTTGTTCTTAGTGATGTTCGTGGGAAATGTGATGGCGTCGTCAGTTATCCATGTGCGCCGTAGAGCGGCGATCTCTCCCCGCCGTTGACCCGTGAGGATGAGGAGCTTCACGATAGCACTGTAGGAGCCGCCGACTTGATTGGCCTGATACCACACAGCCTTCAACTCTTCATCGTTCAACACTCGTGACCGTGACTGCGTGCTGAACCTTAGTTTTGGTGCCGGTGATGTTTCCAAGAGCCCATGCCGCACGCACCAGTTCATCATGGTACGGATAGCCACAAATGCATGCTGTTCGACGGACGGCATGTTTCGGAGTTTGGTTATATGCTCCACGATGTCCTGCCGGGAGACGGTCACTAACTGTTTCTGGAACGGAAAGTGTCGCCGCAGCAATCGCTCATATTCTGATACCGTCCGAGTTCTTGTTCGTGCTCTGGTATCTTCAATGAACCGGTCTCGTGCTTCAGAGAAGGTCAGCGACGTTGCTCCAGGGGGCAAGGGCTCAGTAGCGGCTTGTGCGAGCTTTGCTTTCCTGCGGGCTTCTGAAAGGGAGAGAGTGGGATAGCGCCCGAGCGTCCGGAGAGTTCTTGACTTACCGAACATCACCACGAAGGATTTCGCACCGCCTTGCGAAACCCTCACCCCAAACCCCGGCAATGCGTCATCAAAATAGGTCTTTTGTCCCTTCGTCTGGACACTCAATTGTTTGATCAGGAGGTCAGTTAGTCGCATTTTAGTCGCTCAAATCACGTGTGCTGTGGGGCAACAGCATGTTCCACCATGTCCATCTAACTAGCAGAAATATCGACAGTTTTGAAGCGAAAAGTTACCCAATGTTTTTGTATGTTACCAATATTTTTCTGACTCTTAATCAGCGGGTCGTAGGTTCGAGTCCTACTGCGCCCACCAATGCGAAAAAACACCATTGAAATTGTTGTTTAATTTCACTCTTTGCCCTCACCAGATTCAAGGTGCGGGGATAGAATGTTCCATATCCCGTCAGCTCTCGATTTCGGACATACCGATTTGCGGCTGATGTTTCCTGTGCCTTCGTTGCCACAGGAAAACAAGGAGGGCCGCCGCACAAATGATGGCGGCGGTGAGGAAGCTGGCTTGCGATGCCTGGGCGGGGGTTCCCTCAATCAGGAAAATGCCAAAAATTTGGGCGAATAGGGGAGAGCCCACAAGCATGGCCACATTTTTGGCGCTCGCAATGCCGCCTTGCAGTTCGCCCTGGGCATTGGCGGGGGTCTCCTTCGACATCAGCGCCGTGAGTGCAGGGTCTGCCATGCCTTCCGGTGCGTTGATCAGCGTGATCAGCAGCACGGCGCTGGTTCCCGGCGCGTAGGCAAAACACACATCGGCGATGACAGCCACAGTGAGGCCCAGGATAACGGTGCGGGATTCACCCAGCCACTTCACCGTGGGCCCTGTCAGGAAGCCTGCGGTGATGGCCATCAGCAATCCAAAAAAAGCCAGCGTCAAGCCGATGGTGAACTCGGTCCACTGATAGCGCGCAATACCCCAGAAGGCCCAGATGGCGGGGTATATGGAAATGGCGGTATAGTAGAGAAACAGCACGGCGCAAAGGGGGAGAACCTGGCGATAGCTCATGAAAACCTTGAGTGTGCCGAAGGGATTGGAACGCGCAAGCGAAAAGGGCCGCCGCGTTTCAACAGGCAGGGATTCAGGCAGAATCAAATAGCCGTAGGTGAAATTCAGGATTGAGATGAAGGCTGCCGCAAAAAAAGGCACTCGGGGTCCGAACTCTCCCAGGAAGCCGCCAATGGCTGGGCCAATGATGAAGCCCAGCCCCACGGCCGCCCCCACATAGCCGAACACCCTGGCGCGATCTTCAGGCGCAGTGATATCGGCCAGATAGGCATTGGCCGTGGTGTAGGAGGCACCGCAAATGCCTGCAAAAACACGGCCCACAAAAAGCCACAGCAGCGTTGGCGCAAAGGCCGTGAGCAGATAGTCAACAGCGAGCCCAAACACTGACAGCAACAGCAGGGGTCTTCGCCCGTGGGTATCCGAAAGGCTTCCCATGAGGGGGCCAAACAGGATTTGCATGCCTGTGTAGGCAAAAAACAGCCAGCCGGATACAAGTGTTGCCTCGGCTAGATTCATGTCGCCAATCACCTGCACAATGTTCGGCAACACGGGGAAGATCAATCCAATACCCACCATGTCGAGAAACACGGTGACAAAGATGAAGACAACCGCAAGCCGACGCGTTGGTTCTTCCGTCATAGGCTGATCAGCCCCTAATGGGCGCGGCTTTCCCGCAATGTATAACTGTTTTTCCTGGCGTCGAAACTCTTGAAATAGTCCTTTACCTGCGGATGGCGCACGGGCCTCCCAGTCATGTCAACAAGCAGGTTCTGTTCGGAAACATAAGCCACATATTCGGTGTCCTCATTTTCGGCCAGCAAATGATAGAAGGGTTGGTCCTTACGGGGACGCGCTTCGGCGGGAATGGAGTTCCACCACTCCTCCGTGTTGCTGAAAACCGGATCCACATCAAAAATGACGCCGCGGAAGGAAAACAACCGGTGTTTGACAATCTGTCCGATTTGAAATTTTGCCGTGGGAAGCTCACTCATGTCACCTGAATGCCAATTCCTGGTCCGGAATGCAAACTGATTTGTTCAGGCGGAATTCCGCATGGCGAAGGGCAGATCGCGCGGAGGCGAGAGGCCATGCCGCATCACAAATTTCTTCAGCGGCCCCACAAAATGCAGCGCCGCCAGGCTCAATGCGCGACCACTTTCAAGCGGCGAAAGCCCGAGCAGCAAAGACTTGTTCATCAGGTCGATAACGTTTTGCCGGAACAGGACTTCGGCGCGGCGGGCGCTGTTGTAGTGTGTCATGACCGCATCGCCTCCCGCATCCGGCGCTGCCAGGATGAGGTCAACCGCAAGGGCCGCATCTTTCAACGACATGTTGAGGCCCTGCGCACCGATGGGTGGCGCCACATGGGCGGCCTCTCCGACCAATACTGTCCGGTTCTTTGCAAAGTGGCGGGCCGTGAGACCCATCATGGGGAAGGCCTTGCGTGGGCCAATGTTTGAGATGAGGCCGCGTTCGCCGTGGGTTGCGATCTGGATTTCGGCTGCGAGATTCTTGTCATTCATGCCCATCAAAGCTTCAGCACGCGCCGGGCGTTCCATCCAAACGAGACTCGATCGGCCATCGGGCAGGGGGACCGTGGTGAACGGTCCAGCCGATTTGTGATACTCAACCGAAACATCATCGTGCCCCATGGAATGGGCAAAGCTTGTGGCAACGGCCACCTGGTCATAAGACCATTTGTCCGTTGATATTCCTGCAGCGTTTCGCAAAACGGAATTGGAACCATCGGCAGCCATGCAAACGTGCGCCGAAAGTTCGTCGCCACTCGACAGGCAAACCCGGATGGCATCCCCCTCTGACTTGGCACCCGTGGCGGCAGCTTCAATGAAGGATACACCGAGCTCCACGGCTTTCGCGCGTAAAACCGGCAGAAGCGCCCCGAGCGGAATGTTCCAGCCAAAAGCTTCAAGCGCGAGGTCGGCAGAGTCAAATTCAAGATTGGGGGCCATGAGCACGGCGCCGGTATCATCTATCATCTTCAGTTTGCGAAGCGGGGCTGCGTGACCGGCAAGGGTGCCGGGCCACACGTCGAGATATTTCAGAAGCTGAATGGCCGGATGCATAAGGGCCACAGTGCGGGGATCATCGTGGCCCGGTGGAGCAATCAGGGCCGCGCGAACACCTTCCCTCGCCAGCAGTACGGCCGCAGCAAGACCAGCAGGACCAGCGCCAACGACAATGACTTTGAAATCCATCATGCCTACTTCGGCACAAGGGCGGTTTTGATCATGCTCTCCCGCTGCGAAAATGTCGCATGAAATGACCCGAGGTTTGGACGGATATCGCGCCAATTCATGTCGGGCAGGCGGAAATCTATGTACGAAAGGGCAACCGCAGCAGCAACCGAACCTGCGGTCACATCGCCCAGATCTTTCGTCCAGTTTTTGTCCAAGTCATCCATCGCGGTATTCATGCGCTGCTCGGCGCGGGTCATCCATTCGACCCACTGCAAGCCCTGCGGACGTGCGGCAACTTCATAGCGATAGGCAACTGCAACATCAGCGAGGCCCTGGCCTAGCGCCTGCAAAGTCAAAACCCGAAAACGCTTCACGCCATCGTCCGGGATCAAGGTTTTGTTGCCGGCCACGTGCGCCAGATATTCAATGATCACCCGACTGTCGTAAATTGGATGATGATGGTCAGTTTCGAGGACAGGTATTTTCCCAAGCGCTGAAAGGCCCGTCAGTTTCAGGTTAGGTTCCGTCGGTTTGACGGCCTCCTTGACCTGCTCAACCTTGTTTCCCAAGCCGCATTCATGGGCCGCAACCAGCGCCATGCGCACAAAGGGTGAAATGGTATCACCATAAATCTTCATCGTCTGCTCCTACCGGTCCAAACCTCTACCAATCAGCTTAGACTAGGGCAGGTCGCCAACGAAAGGCAAAACTTCTGGTCAATACTTTCGCAGCAACCCCACAAGGCGACCTTGCACGCTCACCCGATCTGGTCCGAAAATACGAGTCTCATAGGCCGGGTTTGCGGCTTCAAGGGCAACGGAATCGCCCTTCTTGCGCAGGCGCTTGAGGGTGGCCTCTTCGCCATCAACCAGCGCCACGATGATTTCACCATTATTGGCCGTGTCACTCTTGCGGATGAGAATCGTATCGCCGTCAAAGATGCCCGCATCAATCATGGAGTCGCCCTTGACCTCAAGGGCGAAATGCTCGCCGCCACCCAGCATCTCAGGCGGAACGGAGATATTGTTCGTATGGTCCTGAATGGCGGCAATCGGCACACCCGCCGCAATGCGCCCCATAAGGGGAACCATGACCGACCTCGGAATTCCATCATTCGCTGCGGGCATGGGCTTAACCTTGCCAAGACTGCCCTGGATAACATTGGGTGAGAAACCAGATTTTTTGGATGCAAGGCTTGGCGAATGGGATTCCGGCAGCTTTATCACTTCGAGGGCCCGCGCCCGATTGGCCATGCGCTTCAAAAACCCGCGTTCTTCCAGCGCAACAATGAGGCGATGCACACCCGACTTGGACTGCAAATTCAAAGCCTCCTTCATTTCTTCAAATGAAGGCGGAACGCCCTCCTCTTTCAATCGCTCATTGATGAACAGCAAAAGCTCGAGTTGTTTGCGGGTTAGCATGTCGGCACTTCCTTGAAAAAACCTGATTTGGAACAAACCTGCAACAATTATACAGGTTCCGGTTTGGTTCTGCAAGTGTTTACTCTCTGTCGCAGTCAGAAATCGAGATTCAGTATGGAAACCAGGTCTCCAGCATGGGCTTCGCCAGCGTTCGGCGCGCGAATAATCAGGCAATGGGCGTTCCGCAAGGTGCGTTGCATGGAAGAATCCTGGATGGTGAACGGTGTAGCGATTCGCGCGCCATCATCCGCGAATGAAAGTGTTGCACGGACGTAATCCTGGCGGCTGTCATTTGCAGCCATCGCGGCCCCCAGCCGCGCCAGTGGTGGCGTATCATCACCGGGCAATCCCTGCAGCGCATCAAGCAGGGGTTTGAGAAACAGCCTTGCGCACACAAGTGCTGAAACCGGATTGCCAGGCAGGCCAACAACATGCTGTTGGCCCCTGCGGCCATACATAAAGGGCTTGCCCGGCCGCATGGCAATTTTCCAGAAACCGATCTTGACGCCCGTATTGCGCAAAGCCTCTTGAATGAAATCATGGTCGCCCACGGAAGCGCCTCCGGTGGTGACCAGCACATTGGCCTTTGCCACTTTCATAATGGCCCGTTCGGTGGCTTTCAAATTGTCTTTGACGATGCCGCAATTGACGACGGCGGCACCAAAGCTTTCAGCCATGGCTGCAAGCGCGTTGCTGTTGGAAGAAATGATTTGATCGGAGCGGGGGGAACCGCCGGGAAGCACCAATTCATCGCCCGTGGCGATGACGGCCACCACAGGTTTCTTCCGCACACCGATGACACTGCAATTCATCGCCGCGGCCAGGCCCATGTCGCGCGCATTGAGTTTGACTCCCGCCGGAAGCAGCGCTTCGCCCTTTTTGAAATCCAGTCCACGCGCCCTGATATTCTGGCCCACACGGACGGGCTGAAGCAGGGTGACGGATTTCCCATCAGCCACCGCATTCTCCTGGATGACTACCGCATTGGCATTTTCCGGCACCGGCGCTCCCGTGAAGATGCGAACCGACTCGCCCGCTTTCAGCTTGCCCCTGAATGCATGGCCCGCAGCAGACGTTCCAACGAGCTTGAGCGTTGCCGCGCCATCTTCGGCGCGCAGCGCGTAGCCATCCATGGCGGATGCGGGGAAAGGCGGTTGGTCCCGTTTGGCGCTGAGGGGTTTGCCCAATACGCGGCCCCGTGAATCCTTGAGTGCAACAATCTCCAGCGCCAGCGGCTTGACGTTATTCAGAATACGCGCGCGGGCTTCCTCAACGGGCATGAGGGCCATGCTCACCCCGCCGCGAACGCGCCGGATTTTCCGCCGGATTTTTCGACCAACCGCAGATCGGTAATTCGCATTCCTCGGTCAACGGCTTTGCACATATCGTAAAGCGTCAAGCAGGCAACGGAGCAGGCCGTGAGCGCTTCCATCTCAACCCCGGTTTTGCCGTCAACCTTGACGGTTGCGGAAACTTCAATGGAATGCGCTTTCTCGTTGGGCGCAAACTCAACCGAAACCTTGGCTATCATCAGAGGATGGCAAAGGGGAATGAGATCGGAAGTTTTTTTGGCCGCCATGATTCCTGCTACGCGCGCTGTTGCCAGAACGTCGCCCTTTGGGGCTGTGCCTGATAGAATGAGGGCGAATGTCTCTGGCTGCATCAAAACAACGGCCCTGGCCGTCGCTGATCGCGCGGTCACTTCCTTGGCCGAAACGTCCACCATGTGGGCGTTACCGAGGGCATCGAGGTGGGTGAGCTTGTTCATGCTTTTGCCAGTATAGCACGGGTTGCCGCCACCACATCAACCTGCCGCATCAGGCTTTCACCGATGAGGAAGGTGTTGATGCCGACTGTCGAAAGCTGGATCAAGTCCTGCGGCGCAAACAGCCCGCTTTCGCCCACAATCATGCGTTCCTCGGGAACACGCGGAGCCAGAGTCATTGCGGTTTCCAGGGTGGTTTCAAATGTGTGCAAATTTCGGTTGTTAATGCCAATCATCGGCGAAGCAAGTTTCAAGGCCCGGTCAAGTTCCGCCTGATCATGAATCTCGATGAGAACGTCCAGATCCCATTCGACTGCGGCGCTTTCCAGCTCCCGGGCAAGGCCATCATCAATCATTGCCATGATGAGCAGAATGCAGTCAGCGCCCCAGGCCCGTGCCTCAACCACTTGATAGGGATCCAGCATGAAGTCCTTGCGCAACGCAGGAAGCGAACAGGCTGATTTGGCCTGGGCCAAAAATACAGGCGCACCCTGAAACGACGGCGCGTCAGTAAGCACAGACAAACAGGCAGCGCCCCCCAATTCATAGGCTCTGGCCAATTCCGGCGGATTAAAGTTCTCCCTTATGAGCCCTTTGGATGGGCTGGCTTTTTTGATCTCCGCAATAAGCGCCCATTCGCCTGCAACTATTTTTTGTTCGAGAGCTTTTTGAAACCCACGAACCGATGCTGCCTGCTTTGCAAGCGCCTCAAGATCGGCAAATGGCAGCGCTGCTTTCGCTTTGGCCACTTCCTCGCGCTTATAAACGGCGATTTCGTCGAGAATTGTGGCCATCAGCTATTCGAAATCTTGATCAGCTTTTCAAGTGCAGCAAGAGCAGATCCACTATCAATGGCTTTCTCTGCGGCGCGAACACCCGCCGCGTAGTCAGCCGCTTTGCCGTCCATGAACAGTGCTGCTCCGGTGGTCATCACAACCGCATCGCGGAACGCCGATTTGCCTCCGGATAGAACCACGCGCAAGGCTACCGCGTTTTGGGCAGCGTCACCACCGCGCAAATCATCAAGCTTCGAACGCGTGAGACCGACGGCCTCTGGTGTCACTTCAAAGCTGGAAACTTTTCCGACCTTGAGTTCTGAAATCCAAGTCGTACCCGTCGGAACAATTTCATCAAGACCACCCTCACCATGGCAAATCCAGCAGGCTTCACTGCCAAGGTTATTCAAAACATGAGCGAGTGGTTCAATCCAAGCTTTTGAATAAACACCGATAATCTGCTTTGTGACGCCTGCGGGATTGGACAGTGGGCCAAGTAAATTGAATATTGTTCGCGTGCCAAGCTCAACCCGCGTTGGTCCCACATACTTCATGGAGGCGTGATGGGCTGGCGCAAACATGAAGCCGACGCCTGCTTCGGCGATGCAGGCCGAAATCTGTTCAGGCGCCAGATCAATCTTCACACCCAACGCCATCAACACATCAGCCGCGCCAGACCTGGACGAGAGCGCGCGATTGCCATGCTTGGCAACTTTGAGGCCAGCGCCTGCGGCCACAATGGCGGCGCAGGTTGAAATGTTATACGAACCAGAAGAATCGCCACCGGTTCCCACGATATCTATTGCGCCCACGGGCGCCACCACCCGCGTCATCTTCTCGCGCATGATTTCAACCGCACCCGTAATTTCATCCACCGTTTCCCCCCGCACCCGGAGCGCCATGAGGAGGCCGGCAATCTGCGAGGGAGTGGCATCCCCGGACATCATGATGCTGAACGCGGCGCGGGCTTCGTCTCGTGTCAATGATTTGCCGTCCGCCGCTTTGGCAATAATTGGCTTAAGTTCGGACATCAGACTGCCTTTGCGCCATCAAGAAAATTTTTGAGCACCGCATGCCCATGCTGCGATGCGATGCTTTCGGGGTGAAACTGCACACCATGCACATTCAGAGACTTGTGTTGCAGGCCCATGATCAGGCCATCTGTCTCAGCCGTAATTTCAAGGCAGTCCGGCAGTGTTTGTTTTTCCACAACAAGGGAATGATAGCGAGTCGCCGTAAAATCCTGCGGCACGTCTCTGAACACGCCCCTGGCTTCATGGTGAACATTGGAAAGCTTGCCATGCATCAGGCTGGGCGCCCGCACGACCTTGCCGCCAAAGGCCTGGCCGATTGCCTGCAATCCCAAGCACACACCGAAGATTGGAATACTGGCCGATGCTTTCTCGATAAGCTCCAGGCAGATGCCCGCCTGATCTGGCGTTCCCGGACCCGGCGAAATCACTATGGCCTGTGGCTTGGAGGAGATCACTTGCCCCACGCTGATTTTGTCATTGCGGTGAACAACTGCCTCAGCCCCCAAATCACCCAGATAGTGGAATAGGTTGTAAGTGAAGCTGTCATAGTTATCGATGAGGACAATCATTGGGACCTCCCGGCGCGGCCCGCGAAGCGCACCGCCTCGTCAGCAGCGCGGAACAGCGCCTTGGCCTTGTTCACGCATTCCTGCTGCTCGCTCTCGGCCATGCTATCGGCGACTATGCCAGCCCCTGCCTGCACATACATTTTGCCGTCTTTCACGATGGCGGTGCGCAGCACAATGCAGGTATCCATCTCGCCATCAGCCGAGAAGTAGCCAACGCAGCCACCATAAACGCTGCGCTTGTTAATCTCAAGTTCGTCAATGATTTCCATGGCGCGAACCTTCGGCGCGCCCGAAACTGTGCCCGCTGGGAACCCCGCAACCAAAGCATCAATCACATCATGCCGGGAGGCGAGCTTTCCTTCCACATTGGAAACAATATGCATGACATGGCTGTAGTTCTCGATCATGAATTTTTCGGTGACTTTTAATGAACCAATCTCGGCCACCCGGCCCACGTCATTGCGGCCCAGATCAAGCAGCATAAGGTGCTCGGCGCACTCCTTCGGGTCCGCCAGAAGTTCGGCAGCAAGAGCCAGGTCTTCCGTCGGTGTCTGGCCGCGTCGCCGCGTTCCGGCGATGGGGCGGATTGTGACGTTGCCGTCGCGCACCCGCACCAGAATTTCCGGACTGGAACCGATGATCGCAAACGTGTCAAAATCCAAGTAATATAGGAATGGGGAAGGATTCACCCGTCTCAATGACCGGTAAAGCGCAAAGGGAGGCAATGTGAAACTCGTTTCAAAACGCTGGGAGAGAACAACCTGGAAAATGTCCCCGGCGGTGATGTAGTCCTTGGCCGTGGCGATCATGTCGCCATATTCTTCTGGCGTGGTATTCGAACTGGTAGCCGCAATCGGTGGCGCATCAACATCCTGTGTGGCGCGGTGATCAAGCGGGCGATCCAGCGCATCGACCACTTCCGCAATGCGCTCCTGGGCGCGGGCATACGCCGCCTTGGCGGAAACACTTTTCTCAACATAGACGGGTGAGGTCACGGTGACCTCATCTCGCACATTGTCAAAAATCGCCATCACCGTAGGGCGGATCATCATGCCGTCCGGCAAACCCAGTGTATCGGGGTTGGGTTCAGGCAGCTCTTCCATCAGGCGAACCATATCATAGCCAATATAGCCGAACACACCAGCTGCCATAGGCGGCGCGTCATGGGGCAGCGCGATGCGGCTTTCGGCAAGCACGGCCCTAAGCGACTCCAGCGGCGCAAGAGACAGCTTCTCAAACGGGCCATCCGGATTGTGCAGCGCCTTGCGATTGAGCGAAGCCGCGCTCCGCTCAACCTTCCAGATCAGATCGGGGTTCATGCCGATGATCGAATAGCGGCCACGCACCGCACCGCCTTCGACTGACTCCAATAGAAAGGAATATTTGGCATTGCGTGTGAGTTTCAGCATGGCCGAAACCGGCGTTTCGAGATCAGCCACAAGACGCGTTGAAACAATCTGCGCCTCGCCTTTTTCATAGGTGGCTGCGAAATGATCATAATCTGGTAATATTGGCATTTTCGTTACTCTGGGATTAGCTATCAGGGCAGGGTTGCGGCAGTTCCTGAAAGCTTTTGCCAGAGAGTTTCATTGATCGATGCCCCGGTCTGCTCCTGCAGGGCTGCGAGGTAGGACTTCAGAATGTCCTTCGACGTCGCCGCCGAAAGGCTTTGCGCGAGTTGCGCGGCCTCGGGTGAGTTCAAATCCGGTGCAGTTCCCAAAACGGCAAGAGATTGCATGATTTTCGCCGTTTTGCCGTCGCTCTCCATGCTCCATGTAAACCCGTTTTCCGATACACTGAATATCGCCGCAATCGCAGGCACATCAAAATCGGCGCTCGCTTCATTGCGCTTCAAGCCCTGCGCCGTTTTGACTGTCGATTTGGCTTCCAAAGCTGCTGTCTCAATTGCAATACCAGCTTCAAGGCCTTCGACCAGCTTCTCGGCCCGCTCGCGCAGCGTGTCGCGAACCTTGCGGGCCACCACATCAGCCGTGACCTGGTTCTTGACCGCATCGAGAGGTTTCAACGCAGATGGAATGACTTCGCGCACTTCGTACCAGAAATAGCTGTCCTGCGGGGTCAACACTTCATTTTCGACACCGACGTCGCTTTGGAACGCAGCCTTCAAAACTACCGGTTTCTGCGCAAATTCCGCTTCTTTGCCAGAAGGGTCGAGCCCGGCAGCATCCACAGCGGGGATTACAATGAAGGGCAAAGACTGCTCCCTCGCAATGTCCTCAAACTTGGTTTGCGAATTGCGGGCATTCTCAACTGTGTCATAGATGGTTTGAATTTCCTCTAGCGCCTTTTCTGTCTGGATGCGCTTGGAAAGGGGCTCCTTGATGTCATCCAGCGTCGATTGTTTTTCCGGCGTGACTTTCGCGGCCTTGAGCAAAGCCGTAACCAGACTGCCAGAAACCGGGTCGCTCACTTCACCTTCCTTCAATTTGAATGCCGCTTCACCAATGACCTTGTCCAGAAAGTCTTTTTCTGTCCTGTCTGCAAAAGTCACATCGGCATCAGTGGCGCCACGTTCCCTGGCAAGCGCCATGAAATCTGTTCCCGACGCAATCCGGTCCTCAGCCTTCTGGGCCTCTGCCACACTTGGAAACGACAACTGCAATATGGTGCGCTTCTCTGGCGTGAAATAGTCGAGTTTGTATTTTTCATAACCTGCGGCCAACTCTTCCGGCGTCACCGTAATCTTGGCGGCAATATCCGAGGGTTCGACTTTCAAAACAGCGATGCTGCGGTATTCTGGCGCCGTATAGGCCGCAGGTGCCGCTTCATATTGTTTTTTCAAGTCATCGTCCGTTGGCACGGCGACGTCTGCTGCGCTTGCGGTGACGGTAAAATACTTGGCATCGCGCTGTTCTGAACGATAGCGATACATGGCTTCCACAAGTGCTTTGGGTGGTTTCAAACCACGATCTACCGAGGCGGTGATTGCCGAGCGAAGCCTATTGCGGCTTTCACTGGCGAGAAAAACCTGCTCATTCATGCCATTTGCGAGAAGGACACGGGCAAACAGCAAAGGGTCAAACTTTCCGGCGCTGTCAAGGAACGCCGGATTGGATTTTGCCTCCTCCGCAATTGTCGCGTTCGAAATGCTGAGCCGCATTTGCGAGGCCTGGGCATCAATGGCTGCACTTTGAACGAGATTGTTCAGAACCGAGCGATCTACACCCATCTTGCGAGCGTCCTCCATGGTGAGAACCTGGCCTGTCTGTTGCGCCAGGTTTTGCAAGGCCCGATTAAAAGAGGTTGTGAACTCTTGGTCAGAAATTTCCTGGTCCCCGACTGTTGCGAGGGCCGTGGCCTGGAAGCCTCCAAAAATGTCCTGAATGCCCCAAACGCCGAAACTCCCGGCCAAAAGAACCAGAAGTATCTTTGCCACCCAGGATTTACCTGCGTTGCGGAACATTTCTAACATCGGGAAGTCCTTTCAAACAATAACGGCATAATAGGTGGGACAGTTGCCTCTCGCAAGCGCGACATTGGTCTGCTATGACGCAACATAATCAAAGGGTTGGAGTGGGTAATATGGTTAAGTCGGTGCCGCGTCCGTTAGTGGCGGGTAATTGGAAGATGAATGGAACAACAGCGATGCTCAAGGAGCCTCGGCTGTTAGCGGGCATGCTGCGCGGCGTCAAACTAAAGTGCGAAGTTCTGGTTTGCCCCCCGGCAACCCTGGCGCGGCGCGTCAAGGCTGTCATGAAGGGCTCGCGGATCAAGGTGGGTGGCCAGGATTGCCACTGGAATGTTTCCGGCGCCCACACAGGTGATGTTTCGGCCGAAATGTTGAAGGATGCAGGCTGCACGGCCGTCATCGTTGGCCATTCAGAACGCCGCACCAACCATGCCGAAACTGATGATATGGTGGCCAAGAAGGCAAAAGCCGCCCATGCCGCAGGCCTCATCGCCATCATCTGTATCGGTGAAACCCTGGACCAGCGGAAATCCGGCAAAGCCCTGGAAGTAGCCTCAACCCAGCTCAAAGGCTCATTGCCGGAGGGCGCCACGGCTGCCAATACCGTCATCGCCTATGAACCCGTATGGGCCATCGGAACTGGCCTCACGCCCACTGTCGCGGAAGTGGCCGAAGTTCACACCCATATTCGCAACGATCTCGCCAAATTGATGGGCGACGCCGGGGCAGGGGTCCGCATCCTCTACGGCGGCTCGGTAAAACCCTCCAACGCCTCAGAACTTATGGCCGCAGCCAACGTCAATGGCGCATTGGTCGGTGGCGCCAGCCTGAAAGCCCCTGATTTCATCGGAATCATCAAAGCATATATGTAATGACCGAAATACCAACCCTCACCAAACGCAAACTGCAAGCCCATGTCATCGGGCCAATTTATGCCGAAATGGTGGCCCAGGTTGGTGAGGAAAAAGCATCCGCCATTCTCAACGCCGCGATTCGTAAGGCCGCCATTGCCGAAGGCAAAGAGTTTGCCGAGAAAGCCCCTGGTGGCGTCACATCAATGGCAGACTTCATCAAGCTCTATGAGCTGTGGACAGCCGACGGCGCACTCGACGTGACAGTGTTGGAAGCCAGTGACCAGGTTTTCAACTTTGATGTCGTCCGCTGCAGATATGCCGAAACCTACGAGGAAATGGGACTTGGGAAAATCGGCCATCTCCTGTCCTGCAACCGCGACGGAACATTCTGCGAGGGCTATGATCCCAAGATCAAGCTGGATCGTGCGCAAACGATCATGCAGGGCGCATCGTGTTGCACGTTTCGTTACAGATATGAACCAGGCTGAAATCACCGGAATTGAACTTTTGTTGTAGTTGTGCCTCCCGTGATTTTGGTACAGACTGCTCTCAAGCGCATCTGTCAGTGATGCCAATCAGGGAGACGTTCAACATGACCAAATCTCGCAGTACCCGCCGTTCTTTCCTCAAGACCGGTGCCGTTGCCGCAGCCACAGGTGCTGTAGCAGTCGCCATGCCAGCCGTGGCCCGTGCCCAGGAAGCAAGCGTATGGAAATTTCAGAGCACCTGGCCAGCCAAGGATATTTTCCACGAATTTGCCTCTGATTTCGTGACTCGTGTCAATGAAATGGGCGGCGGACGTTTGAAATTTGAATTGCTGGCGGCAGGTGCTGTGGCCAAACCACTTGAGGTGCAGGATGCGGTGATCGCCGGCACCCTCGATGGCGCCCATGGTGTGACCGCCTATTGGTATGGCAAACACAAGTCCGCTTCGCTTTTTGGCACTCCTCCAGCGTGGGGCTGGCGCGCCAACCAGATGATTGGCTGGATGAAATATGGCGGTGGCCAGGAACTCTATGATGAACTTGTGCAGAATGTACTTGGCCTGAACCTGGTGGGCTTCCTCACAGGCCCAATGCCGACCCAGCCGCTCGGCTGGTTCAAGAGCGAAATCACAGACGCAGCGCAGCTCACTGGCCTCAAGTATCGTACAGTGGGTCTTTCAGCCGATCTCTTCAAAACCATGGGCGCTGCTGTGACGATCATGGGGGGCGGTGAAATTGTGCCTGCCATGGATCGTGGTCTGCTGGATGCAGCAGAATTCAACAATCCGACTTCTGACAAGCTGTTGGGCTTTCCCGACGTTTCGAAGGACTACATGCTGCAGAGCTACCATCAGGCAGCCGAGTGTTTCGAGGTGATCTTGAACAAATCGAAGTTCGAGGCGCTGGCGCCTGATCTTCAATCGATCATCAAATATGCTGTTGAATCATCTTCTCAGGATATGAGCTGGAAGGCGATGGATCGTTATTCCAAGAGCCTTACCGAACTCCGCGAAGCTGGTGTCAACATCCACAAGACGCCGGATTCCGTATTGCAGGCCCAGCTTGCGGCTTGGGATAAAGTGATCGAGGCCCAGTCGGCGGAGCCATTCTTTGCCAAGGTTATCGAAAGCCAGAAGGCTTGGGCAAAGCGCGTTGTGGCAACACAGTTCGACATGGAAGTCGATCAGCGCATGGCCTACGACCACTTTTTCAAGGCTTAAGCACATCTGCGTGAATAGGATGCCGTTGAACGGGAACGGGCAAATTGTCCGCTCCCCTTCTTGATCTCAGTTACAAGGGATGTAGAGCGTCATGAAAAATGAACGATTGCCGTTTGTTCTTTTTGCGGCGGGCGTTGCTCTTGTCATACTAGCCATCTTCTGGTCGCTCTACGCCTATGGCGAAGTGGGCCAGATGATCGGTACAAAATTGCTCCGTCCCAACAATAGTTTCCATTGTTTGATGATTTTCGGAGGCAATTGCGATCTATTGACTGCGGCTCATGCCGGAAAAGGAACGCTGGCCTATTCACCCTTCACATTCTGGCTGGGCATTCTCGCGGTGATTGCCAGTTTTGCATTGCATCTCAGGCCAACGGTACCGGGCGAAGCTTGGGTCGCTCGCTTGCAGCGCCTTCTTATTCCTGTGGATGTCGTTAGCGCATTCATCGGACATCTGTTTGCCTGGAGCATTCTGCTGCTCACGTTCGCGGTCAGCTTTGAAGTCTTCTCTCGTTATGTCCTGGGCGCGCCCACCGATTGGGCCTTTGACGCCAGCTACATATTGTACGGCATGCTCTTCATCATGGCAGGCGCCTATGCGCTGAGCCGCAATGCCCATGTGCGTGGCGACTTTCTTTATCGCTCCTGGAGACCCACCACACAGGCAAAAATGGACTTGCTCCTGTATTTCCTGTTCTTCTTCCCTGGCATAGTTGCCTTCATTTATTCTGGCTACGGTTTCGCCGCGCAATCCTGGTTCAGCCATGAGCATTCGGCTTACAGCCCTGATGGCCCACCCATTTATCACTACAAAACGCTCATTCCAGTCACTGGAGTTTTCTTGCTGTTGCAGGGCATGGTGGAAGTT
Organism: Rhodobiaceae bacterium; assembly: GCA_009885825.1. Taxonomy (GTDB): domain Bacteria; phylum Pseudomonadota; class Alphaproteobacteria; order Rhizobiales; family Aestuariivirgaceae; genus Aestuariivirga. The sequence goes on from VFJY01000171.1 coordinate 16,941, forward strand.
GTGCGTTGCCTTGTCTGCATACGAACTGGTGACTGGCCGCAACGGCTGCAGGACGTCGAAGAACTCGAAAAAATCATTCTTGAACAGCATGCTGATGCGGGAGCGAAACCATGACCGATCCGCAACTCGGCGTGTTCATGCTTGTCCTGTTCATCGGGCTGATCATGCTCGGCTTCCCCATCGCTTTCACCCTGATGGCCATGGGAGTGGGTTTTGCGTGGCTCGCCTTTGACGGCAATTGGGAACCGGTCATGTCGCTGCTGGTGCAGCGCACTTGGTCAGTCATGACCAATGACATTCTGATCTCCGTGCCACTGTTCGTGTTCATGGGTTACGTGGTGGAGCGGGCCAATATCCTTGACCGCTTGTTCCGTTCAATCCAGATTGCGGCGGGCGGTATCCCAGGTTCTCTCGCTATTGCGACACTCGCAACCTGCACGCTGTTTGCCACTGCAACCGGCATCGTGGGTGCAGTTGTGACCCTTATGGGCCTTCTGGCTTTCCCCGCGATGCTCAAACAAGGCTATGATGTCAAGCTTTCGGCAGGCGTTGTCTGCGCTGGCGGATGCCTTGGCATTCTCATCCCGCCCAGCATCATGCTTATTCTCTACGGAGCAACGGCAGGTGTGTCGCCTGTGCAGCTCTATGCCGGAGCCTTCTTCCCCGGCCTCATGCTGGCAGGCATGTACATGGTCTATGTGGTCATCCGCTGTACCCTGAATCCATCATTGGCGCCGCCATTGCCGCCAGAACAACGCAATGTGCCGCTCGCCAAAATAGCCTATGAGCTGGTTACAGCCTTTGTGCCCCTGGCATTGCTCATCCTTTCAGTTCTTGGCGCCATCATGTTCGGCCTGGCAACGCCGTCCGAAGCCGCTGCCATTGGCGCCCTCGGCGCGCTTGTGCTCGCCGCCGCCTATCGCTCGCTGACGTTTGAAAAACTCAAGGAGTCGGTCTTCCTGACGGCGCGGACATCTGCCATGGTCGGCTGGTTGTTCGTGGGTTCGTTCACATTTTCCGCAGTCTTCGCCATTCTCGGGGGCGATGCCGTGATCAAGGATTTCGTCGTGGGCCTCGACATGTCGCCTTTCATGTTCCTGGTGGTGACCCAGATCATAATCTTCATTCTGGGTTGGCCTTTGGAATGGACCGAGATTATCGTCATTTTCGTGCCGATTTTCCTGCCTTTGCTCGATCACTTTGGCATTGATCCCCTGTTCTTTGGCATCCTGATCGCCCTCAATATTCAAACAAGCTTCCTGTCGCCGCCGGTGGCCATGGCGCCCTTCTATCTCAAGGGCGTGGCGCCCAAGCATGTGTCGATCAACGACATATTTGCGGGTGTCATGCCGTTCATGTTGATCGTAGTTTTCGCAATGGTTCTGCTTTACATATTTCCCGGGATTGGGATGTGGCTGCCGAGCTATCTCTATGGCCGTTGAAGCGGGTTGATTTAGCACCATGTAGACGCTAAACAACGCCCGAATTGGAAATAGGCAGAATTCGCATGCAAACCGTTATCCTCGTTATCCACCTGATTATCGCCTTGGCCCTGATCGGCGCTGTGCTGTTGCAGCGCTCAGAAGGTGGTGCCTTGGGGATTGGAAGCGGCGGCGGCGGGGCTGGAAACCTGTTTTCATCACGTGGTGTGGGTAATGCCCTCACCCGGACGACCGCAATTCTCGGTGTTTGTTTTTTCATAACGTCTATCGCATTGACTTTATTGGCTATTCGCGGAACAGACGGTGGTGGATCGCTGTTCGAAACGGCTCCGGCCCAGGTGGAGGGGCAGGCCCCTGCAACCGCTCCGGCTGACGGCGGAAGCGTGTTACCAAAACTTCCAGCGGCACCGGCGAACCCGCAGGTTCCTGTTTCACAGTAAGTGTTTCACGGTTGTTCACAATAGCCTGAAAAAATAGGTTTTTCGGGCTTCGAATCATGTTTGCAAGGGACTAGGTTGAACCCCCATGGCGCGATATATTTTCATAACTGGCGGCGTGGTTTCCTCACTCGGCAAAGGTCTGGCTTCAGCGGCACTCGGAGCGCTTTTGCAAGCGCGTGGCTACACCGTGCGATTGAGGAAGCTTGACCCCTATCTCAACGTCGACCCCGGAACCATGAGCCCATATCAACACGGCGAAGTGTTTGTCACCGATGATGGCGCGGAAACCGATCTTGACCTCGGTCACTATGAGCGCTTCACCGGTCGGCCCGCCAATAGGCAGGACAATATAACAACGGGCCGCATCTATCAGGACATCATTGCCAAGGAACGGCGCGGCGATTTTCTCGGCGCGACCGTGCAAGTCATCCCCCATGTCACCGACGCGATCAAGGATTTCATCCGCGCCGGCAATGAGGATTTTGACTTCGTTCTGGTTGAAATTGGCGGCACTGTCGGCGATATCGAAGGCCTGCCATTTTTCGAAGCCATCCGCCAATTCGGCCAGGAAAATCCACGCGGCACCTGCATTTATATTCACTTGACGCTGCTGCCCTACATTCCAACTGCTGGTGAGCTCAAAACCAAACCCACCCAGCACTCGGTGAAGGAACTGCGCTCTATCGGCATTCAACCCGATATTCTTCTTTGCAGGGCCGACCGCGAGATTCCGGAGAATGAGCGGCGCAAGATTGGCCTGTTCTGCAACGTCAGGGCATCCGCTGTTATCCAGGCCCTGGACGTGGCGAGCATTTACGATGTGCCGCGCGCCTATCACGCAGAAGGTCTTGACCACGAAGTATTGGAAGCCTTTGGCATTCAAAACGCAAAAGCACCGGATCTGACCAAGTGGCAAGCCATCATGCAGCGTGTGACACAACCCGAAGGCGAGGTGACCATCGCGGTGGTTGGCAAATACACTGGCCTGCTTGACGCCTATAAATCGCTGAATGAAGCGTTGGTCCATGGCGGCATCGCCAACAATGTGAAAGTCCGCATTGAATGGATTGAATCAGAAGTATTCGAAAACGAAGATCCCGCGCCATTCCTGGAAGGCGTTGATGGAATTCTCGTGCCAGGCGGATTTGGCGAGCGCGGAGCCGAAGGCAAGATCAAGGCCGCAACATTTGCCAGAACCCGCGGCGTGCCCTATTTTGGTATTTGCTTTGGTATGCAAATGGCCTGCATCGAAGCGGCCCGCAGTCTTTGTGGCATAACCGACGCGAGTTCAACCGAATTTGGTCCCACGAAACAGCCGGTGGTGGGTGAAATGACCGAGTGGATGAAGGGCAACGAACTGGAATTGCGCAAAGCTGGCGGCGATCTGGGCGGCACCATGCGTCTTGGAGCCTATGAAGCAACGCTGGCCAAAGGCAGCAAAATCGCCGAAATCTACGGCGGAACCAGAATTTCTGAACGTCACCGCCATCGCTATGAGGTCAATACCGGCTACCGGGAACGGCTGGAAAAAGCCGGCATGCGCTTCGCCGGCATGTCGCCCGATGGACTGCTGCCTGAAACAATCGAATACCCGGATCACCAATGGTTCATCGGCGTGCAATATCACCCAGAACTCAAGTCCAAGCCGTTTGCACCGCATCCGCTGTTTGCTTCATTCATTGCAGCCGCAGTGGAACAGAGTCGACTGGTGTAGGGATGTCAAAAATGCCCCAGTTCCTCAAGTTCTGGTGCGCAGTCGCCATAATCTTGATCAGCTTTGCGGGCGCTGCCCACGCGTTTGAGGATTATGTAATCGGTCAGGCTGAAAGGGCCACGACTGAATTTCGGACTGAACTGCAGCGCATTGAAGGCCAGATCGGCGTTCCAACCATCACCGATCAAAATCTCGTTTCATTGCGCAATGCGCTTGAAGATATTCGCAGCAAGGCGCTGACCAAATCCACGGAGCTCAGCGGCCCCATTGTTGAGGTCACCCAACAGCTTTCGAAACTCGGTCCAGTGCCCGTCGATGGCGCAACCGAGGCTCCTGAAATCGAGGCCCAGCGAAAACTTCTGAACGATGCGCTAAGCCGCCTGAAGGGTGCGCAAACGCAACTGGAGTTGGTAGGTGTTGAAGCGGAGCAACAGGCAGGCCGAGCCTCATCAATTCAGAGAGACCAGTTCTTTCAGAGGATTTTTGAGTCCAGCCGGTCAGTCGTCAATCCCTATCTTTGGACGGATGCAGGCACCGGCCTGACAATCTTTTTCGAACGCATCTCGGCCTTGTTGACCAACTGGTGGAAGGAAATCCGGCAAACTGCGAGCACCATTTCACTTGTGCTGGCGCCTGTACTATTGGTACTGCTGATAGGCATATTTCTAATGGCCTACCGCGTCCTTCAACTGCGGATCCAGATACGTAGCCAGGAATCGGGATTTCCCGACAATCTGGATCGGCTCTGGCGTGTTATTCGAGCGGTGCTCGGTACCACACTGTTTGCAATTGTTGCAGCTTTGATTGGAGATAGCTTCCTGAAGGGGGCGGGGCTGCTCACACCGCGCCTCGCGCTGATAGTCAACGGTCTCGCCGATATTGTGTTTGGCACCCTGATCTATGGCATGATGGCCTATAGAACCGCAGCGCCTGGGCAACCCAATTGGCGGCTATTGAATCTTGATGATAGAGCAGCGAGGCGGTTTGCGCTTCTGGCCACGATCTGTGCGGGCATGTCCAGTGCCTCCGACGCATTCAGCACATTGGCTGACGGCATATACTTGCCAGTTTCCTATTCGATTGGAATGTCGGCATTGGCTTCCAGCGTGATGCTGTCGCTGATCGTTCTCATTCTTTTGAATTTCCGTGGACAAACAGGGTTGGCTGAAAAGTCTCCAAACCAGGTTCTGTATTTCGGGTGGGTAGAAATGTTTCTGATGCCTGTATGGCTGCTGGTGTTCTTCGCCGCGCTGTGCCTGTTGTTTGGCTTCATTGCCTTGGCGAATTTCATCGTTTTCAAACTGTTCAACACCGCATTGGTCGTAACCTTCCTGTTTCTCATCCACCACACGGTGGACGAGCTGGTGCGCAGAAGTTTTGATCCCGCAAGCGATTTTGGAAAATTGCACCGCCGGCTTTCGGGACTTGGCGAGCGTGGCATTGAGAGAGCCGGCCTGCTGTTCCGCACCGCCGTCGATGTTCTGTTGATCCTCATTGGATTGCCAATACTCTTCCTGCTGTGGACTTTGACATGGATTGATTTCCGCGCCCTCGCAAACAAGGCCTTCTTCGGATTTGAGGTTGGCAGCGTCACCATTTCTCCATCAAGCATTCTGCTTGTGGCGCTGGTTCTGTTCAGCGGAATCGCACTCACAAAGATTTTTGTCAGTTGGCTGAACACCCGCATCCTGTCCGAGACGCGCATTGACAAAGGTGTTCAGGACTCCATCCGCAAGGGCGCAACCTACGCTGGCTACATATTCGCCGCCGGATTTTCACTCACTGCTGCGGGCCTGGAATTTTCCAACCTCGCGATCGTTGCCGGC
>VFJY01000191.1 GCA_009885825.1 Rhodobiaceae bacterium
GAGTAATTCACACTAGCGATCCGGTGACGGCGGCTTTGGGTCAATCTCGTCGATTTGGCAGCTTTGGTCGTATGTCCGGTCATTGGGCCATTCCAGACATAGCGGTTTGCCATTGAAGGTGTCGGCCTGGATATGATTCAAACTGCGAAACTGGAGCCGCGAATCATGCGTTATGAACTCAGTGACCTTGAGTGGACCGTCATCAGGCCGACGACGCCTAAACGGCTTTCCGTTTCGCCTTTGGCAGCTTCCAGATGTGGTCCACCAGTTGCTCGACGGTGATGCCCTCTTCGGAATAGGCTTCGCCGGCGACGTTGATGCCGGCTTCGGCTACCGTTTCAGTGCGGCCTGACACCAGCGGGTGCCACCAGGCGAGGCTCTTGCCTTCTTCCAGCAGCCGGTAGGCGCAGGTCTGCGGCAGCCAACCCAGCTTGCTGACATTTTCCGGGGTGAGCGAAACGCAATCGGGAACCCTTGCGGCGCGGTTGGGATAGTCGGTGCATTGGCAGGTTTTGAGATCAAGCAATTTGCAGGCGGTGCGGGTGTAGAGGAATTTTCCGGTGTCCTCGTCTTCGAGCTTGTTGAGGCAGCAGCGGCCGCAGCCATCGCACAGGCTTTCCCATTCCTCGCGGTTCATTTCGCTCAGGGATTTGGTTTTCCAAAACGGGGCAGCATCGCTCATGGCTATGCTGTAGCCGCCTTTTGGAGATTAAGGAACCACTTCCCCATGCAGGTTGAGATCGAGGCCTTCGATTTCGACTTCGCGGGAGACGCGCAGCCCCATGGTTTTTTCGATGGCGATCAGCAGGCCGTAGCTCACGATAGCGCACCAGACGGCGACAACCACGCAGCCGAAGGCTTGCACCAGCAGTTGCCCGGCATTGCCTTCGATGAGGCCCGATGTGCCGCCCCAGTCAGCGGCGGCGAACACGCCGATGCCTAGTGTGCCGACAATGCCGCCAATGCCGTGCACGCCGAAAACATCGAGCGAGTCATCATAGCCAAAGCGGCGCTTGAGGCTGGTCGCGGCGTAAAAACAGCAGAGGCCAGCCAGCAGCCCGATGGCGATGGCGCCCAGGGGAGAGACGAAGGCGCAAGCCGGCGTAATGGCCACAAGACCCGCAACAGCGCCCGATATGATGCCGAGAACACTGGGGCGCTGGTGGATTTTCCATTCCATGGCGAGCCAGGCAAGCGCCCCCGCGGCGCCAGCGACTTGCGTGTTGGCCAGGGCCACGGCAGCCGTTCCATTGGCGGCGAGCGCCGAGCCGCCATTGAAGCCTAGCCAACCCACCCAGAGGAGCGAGGCGCCGGTCACTGAAAGAATGAGATTGTGGGGCGGCATGGGCTCCTGCGGGAAGCCGCGGCGCTTGCCCAGCATGAAAGCCGCCACCAAGCCCGCCACGCCGGAATTGATTTCAACCACCGTGCCGCCGGCGAAATCCAGCAGGCCCATTTGCATGAGAAAGCCCCCGCCCCACACCCAATGGGCCACGGGCGCGTAAACCAGCAGCACCCATGCGCCGAGGAAAACCAGCAGGCTGGAAAATTTCATGCGGTCAGCGAAGGCGCCGCAAACCACGGCGGGCGTGATGATGGCGAAGGTCATCTGGAACACCATGAACAGCACTTCGGGGATGGTTCCGGTCAGGCTGTCCTTGCCCACACCCATGAGAAAAATCTTCGCGCCGTCGCCTATGAGAGCGCCCTGCCCGCTGAAGGCGAGTGAATAGCCCACTGCGACCCAGAGAAGGGTTACCAGGCAGCAAGCGGCGAAGCTTTGCATCAGGGTTGAAAGCACGTTTTTCTTGCGAACGAGGCCGCCGTAGAAAAGGGCGAGGCCCGGAATGGTCATCAGCAATACCAGGCAGGTTGCGGCCAAAACCCAGGCCGTGTCGCCCGAGTTCAGGGCTGAATCCTGGGCCCAGGCGGGTGCAGCCATTCCCAGGACAGCAACAATTGCCGCAACTGCGCGAATTTTCAACATGGGTCTCCCCCAATCACCTCGTTTTGCCAAGCTTAAAGCACAGAAAACGGGCATTTGGCATGGGCTTAATCGCAAATGCCTGCGTTAATCCCCCGCTTTTCTGCGCAAATCCTGGCGGCGGCGCGGCATTTTTTCTGGCCAGAATTCGTCATAATCGGCCTATAGCTTGTTTGTTGCATTGAGAATCATTATTCTAAGTGCCGCGAAAGGTTTTTGGTCTCCGCTGTGTCGAAGCTGCCTACGAGCAACGCAATCTACCGCTTTTTCTGGACCTTCGACTCGATTGTGAGTTCGAGCGTGTTCGAGGCATGGGATGGCTTGAAGCGCGGCGGCTCGGCCTATTCGTCATTCCTTTACCGCTTCAAGATCACCGGCCTGCGCCGCATCTTCGTCGATCTGGTTGATGATGCGACCACGTTCGGAACAGTGTTTGCCTTTTGCCTGCTCGCCTATGCCTTGCCGCCATTTTCAGGCACCGGCGATGTGTGGAACAAGGGCCGCGACTATGCGGTGACATTCACCGACGCCAGTGGCGAGATCATCGGGCGGCGTGGCATCAGGCAGGACGACGCCATAGCCCTTGAAGACATTCCGCCCAGCATGATCAAGGCGGTGCTGGCCACGGAAGACGCGCGGTTTTTCGATCACTTTGGCGTTGACATCATCGGCACCTCGCGCGCCATTTTGCAGAACGCGCGGGCCAACACGGTGGTGCAGGGCGGATCGTCGCTCACCCAGCAGGTCGCCAAGAACCTGTTCTTGAGCCCCGAGAAAACCATTCGCAGAAAGGTTCACGAGGCGTTCCTGTCATTGTGGATTGAGGCGCGGCTGACAAAGCAGGAAATCCTCAAACTCTATCTGGACCGCTCCTATCTGGGCGGCGGCAATTATGGCATTGAGGCCGCCGCGCAATATTATTTTGGCAAGTCCGTGCGGGACATCAACCTGTCCGAGTCCGCCATGCTGGCTGGCCTGTTCAAGGCGCCCACCAAATACGCACCCCACCAGAACATTGAGAACGCCCGGGCGCGCGCCAATGTCGTGCTTTACCGCATGCTGGACGTTGGGTTCATAACCCAGGGCGAGCTGCTGCAATCCAGGCGCCAGCCGGCGCAATTTGTGGCGCAGGCCAATCTGGATAGTCCCGACTGGTTCATGGATTGGGCCTATGGGGAAACCCTGGCCCTGCTCGAAGCGGAAAAACTGACGGGCGATTTTGTGATCGAAGTGAAGACGACGGTCGACATGAAGCTGCAAACCGCCGCGCAGAAGATCCTGAACGATGTTGTCGATACGCAGGGCCCGGACTACAAGTTCACCCAGGCAGCCTCGGTCACCATGACGCCGGAAGGCGCCGTCAAGGCTGTGGTCGGCGGTCGCGACTATATTGAAAGCCAGTTCAACCGCGCCACCAATGCGGAACGCCAGACCGGCTCGGCCTTCAAACCGTTTGTTTATCTGGCGGCGCTGCTTGAGGGCTACACGCCCGATGACGTGATCCTGGATGCGCCGGTGTCAGTTGGCGGCTGGTCGCCGGGCAATTACTCCAACAAATACGCGGGCCGCACGACGCTCAGGACGGCGCTGGCCAAGTCTTTCAATTCGGTTCCGGTCCGGCTGATGATCGATATTGGCAGGCCAGCGATCATCAAAGCCGCCCATGATGTGGGCATTCAGGGGCCCTTGGAAACCTGGCCGCCGATGGTGCTGGGAACAAGCTCGCTGACGCTGATGGATCTCACGACGGGCTACGCCACCTTCGCTGGCGGCGGAAAGCTTGCCAAGCCCTACACCATCCTGGAAATCCGGCGGCCCAATGGCGATTTGATTTACAACCGCAAGGCTCACGAGCAGCCAGCCCCGCAAGTCGTGCCGGAAGAAAAGATAGCGGAATTGAATTCGATGCTGGGGGCCGTGGTTAAAGCGGGCACGGCGCGCAGGGCCGATCTTGGCTTTGCGCCGCAGGGCGGCAAGACCGGCACCAACCAAAGCTACCGGGATGCCTGGTATGTCGGCTTCACGGCGCACAACGTGACTGGCGTTTGGGTTGGCAATGATGATTTCACGCCGATGGACAAGGTGACGGGCGGCCTTATTCCGGCGCCCGCTTGGAAGCAGATCATGGATGTGGCCGAGGCCGGACAGAAACCCGAAAGCCTTGCGGGCATTCCACTGGATGAAACCTACACACTGCTGGCGGCGGCCCAGCCTGAAACCACCCTGGCCCCGGTGACGGACGAAACCGATGCCCTTGCTCCGAACACGCCGCTGGCGGAGGCCGACCCGGCGGGCGTTGATGTGGTGCTCAACGACATGTTCTCGCTCTTCAAGGAGGACAAAACAGCCAACAGGGCGCCCGTGTCGCGGCGGAAGCGGGTCGCCGAGAATTCCCCCGACAGGTTTGTGCTGCCGAGCGCAAACACCACAAAGAACCGGGCCAAGGCATTTTTCGATGACCTGGTCAAAAACAACCAGGCGCCGAAGAAAAAGCGCAAGAAGAAAAAGCTTTTCAACATTTTTTAGGAACAGCCATGCTGGTGCGGGCAACATCGCGAATATCAATCATGGTGATCGGGCTCATCGGCGGATGGTCCTCGGCGCTCTATTCCATAGATGCTGTCGGCTCGTCATTGATTTCCGATAAGAGCTCGTGGCGCAAGTGGGACTTGGCGTCCGGCACGTCTTCCAACCCCTATGCGCTGGCCCATTTTCTTCTCGACGGAAAAATTCCGCCAGCCCAGTCCCTGTTTGACATCTATTCGAATGGGCGGGATGACGAAGGCAGCAGGTTCAGTTCAGGCTGCGTCTATTCGATTTCAATGGTTGAGTTTGAATCGCGGTGGTGGAGCCTGTCTGTCACACCCTCGCAGAAGCCGGAGGCGGATTCCTCTTCTGTCTTGTCGTCTGATGATGTCGTGCGCGCCAATGACGGCTCCTTGATCATGGCGATTTCGGCCCATCCCGTTCCTGGCAACTGGGTCAAGCCTGCAACCACTGGCAACTTTGAAATTCAACTGCTGATCTCCAATAACGGAAGTTCAGATGCCACCAGCAATCCGGTTATGCCGACCGTGCAGAGGGTGGGCTGTTAATGTGGCGTAATGTTTATTGGACGCTTGTCGCGGCGGTATTGGCCATCATGGCGCATATCGGAACACTGCTGTTCGCGCCTGGCTACGCCTTCGAACAGGAGCTTGACCTCTTGGCCAAGGATATTCCCACCAACAAGTTTTTTGTCCTGCCGCAGGAAGCGCAGCTCAAGATTTTTCCCGAGTATCCCGCTGGCGCGGTGTTTGGCATGTGCCGGTTTGATTTGTCTTCAGGCGACGTGTCACTGGAGGCCAACCTGCCGGACACGCTGTGGACCCTCACCGTTTACACCAGCGCCGGAAAATCCATCTACACCGCCAATGACGAGCAGTCTGGAATTGACAGGTTTGAATTGAAGTTGATGCGGGCCCCTAGCCTGCTGGAGCTTTTTTCGTCCAAGGCGGATGAGGACCTGATAACCAATTCGGGCTGGAGGGTGTCATCATCGGACACCCGCGGTTTTGCGCTTTTCTGGGTGCCGTCATTTGATTTGGCCATGCGCGCAAATCTGGTGGAAACGATTTCGAAAAGCAGCTGCGCGAAAATTTCCTCGTAGTTCAGTCGAGGTCTTCATCGATGGCGGCCTGCGAGGCGCGGCGTTTGCGGCCCAGCAGCGCTGATTGCGCAAGATCAAAATTCTGCCGCTCGAATCTCACACCTGGAAAAATAATGACTTCCGCAGACAACAGCCTGTCATCCGGCTTGCGCCGGGCTGCGCTAGTTTTGGGAAACTGCAAAATGACACTCATGGCTTCATTCCTAACGAATCTAGATAACTTTGCGCGTTGCTTCGTGGCTGTTCTCACTTAAGGCGAAACATGGTTAAAAATTCACTAAGGAATCTGCAATTGCGCGGTTTCAATTCCCGCAGTGCCGTCGCGGTCTTCGACTTCGACAATCCAGATATCCGAATCAAATTTCCTGCGGCGCTCCAACAGTGCCATAACTTCCGATTCCTGTGAAGGAAATGGCAGCTCGTCGACGAAGCGGCGGTCGCCCTGCTCGTCAAAGGCCGGCCCGGGCGCTGGCCCAAACAGGTGAAAGCGCCCATCCAGGCGGTTGACGATGACAAACACCGCGCCCGCCTCGGCGGCGCCCTTGGCCACAATCGTGCAGTACTTGCCCTCGACGGCGCAGCGCCGCATGAAGGCCTGCACCCATATTTCAGACTTCAGCCGCATGTTTTGGAATCTATTGCGCAGCTACCGATGAATCGCCACTCATTTTCGCGAGTTCGGCCACCAGCGCGTCGGACACGGCGCCATCTTGGGCCATGCCGCGGTCACGCTGGAAAAGCATGATGGCTTGCTTGGTGGAAATTGTCAGGGTGCCGGAAATTTCGCCCGGCCTGTAGCCAAGCTCGTCGAGGGCTGTTTGAATTTGCCTGATACCGGCGGCCTCCGCCTTGTCAGCATCGCTCTGGGTGACGCTCGCGGTAAACTCGGAGGCATCGGCCACCTGCTGGCGGAAGCGGATATGCTCCACCAGCTGCGGCGTGATCTTGCCGTCGACCGTCAATCCCGACTTGCGCTGATAGGACTCAATGGCAAGCCGCGTGCGATTGCCGGCCACGCCATCGACCAATCCCTTGTAGTCGCCGGTTGTGAGCAGCCCGCGCTGAATCTCTTCGATGCGGGGGTCATATTTCAGGATCACGGTTTTTTGACTGAGTTCGGATGCGATCACGTCGACGCGGGTTGAGGCGCCAGAGGGCGTTATCTGGGAAGCAACAAAGCGGGGGCGGCCATTGGCCGGCTCCTGCCCCAAAACGGCATTGTAGAGTATGGCAAAGCTCATGATGATCGTGGCAGCCAAAGCCAGAACGGATAGCGGCCTCAAACTCCCCCCGCCTTCTTCCAGCACGTCTTTCATCAACCCTTACCCAGACCCACCAATTCAAGCCGACACGCGCTCAACTTGCCCGACGCCGGTTAACAGAATCTTTCCGGGGGCCATAAAATTCAATCTGCTCAATAAAGGGGATGTAAGCACTTATTGTTTAAAACACTTCTCAATTATAGGTGTGTTTATGGACATTTTGAAAACTTCTGTCGTGTTGCTGGCAATTGCGGTCCTGCTGCCCACGCCCCCTGATGAAGGTCGGCACGCCGCGGATGACGTTGCTTATGTGGACGTCGCGACCAGCGCATTCACCGATCTGGCGGTTTTCTGCCATCACCAGCCCGGCGCCTGCAAAACCGCCGGGCAAATTGCCCGCGACCTGGAAGCCAAAGCCAAGTATGGAATCCAGCTGGTTTCGCAGACGAGCCTTCCGAAGAACGGTTGAGAACGCGCGCGCCAGCGCCTATCTTTGGGTGATGACTGATCGCGCAATTGGAAACCTGCTGGCTGACTTCGATGTTCTCGATGATTGGGAAGAGCGCTACCGCTATGTGATTGAGCTGGGCCGGGCACTTCCGGCCCTGGACGAGAAATGGCGGAATTCAACCTACAAGGTGATGGGTTGCGCCAGCCAGGTGTGGATTCATCCCGCCACCAAAGCCACGCCTGCGGGCACGGTTTTGAATTTCACCGGCGACAGCGACGCGCTCATTGTGAAGGGCCTTATTGCCATTGCCTTCATGATCTTTTCCGGCAAGACGGCGGAGCAAATCCTGGCCCAGGATGCGGGCGCGATATTTGCGAAACTGGGGCTGAAAGACCACCTCACGCCGCAGCGCTCGAATGGCCTTGCTTCCATGGTGGAGCGCATCAGGTCCGATGCGCGGCGGAGCTTGCCGGCATGATTTGCGGGCGATAGCCATCCAGTGCCCAATGGGCAAAATCCCTGGTTTCTTCGCTGCGCGGCGGTGATTTCAACAATCTGTAGTGGCGCGCAAGGCGCGTGAGCGCCAGCGACAGGATGGCTTTGCCGCTGCGCTGCGGCAGGTTCAGCATGCGCTCGGCCTGTTCCAGTCCACCTGCGAGGCAGCCCACATAATAGAGCACCCCTGACAGCTCGGGTCCCACTGAATCAAATGCGCGGTGAACCCGCCGGCGGGCGTCAATGGCATTGTCAGAGAGCGTTGCGATGCGATTGTCGCTGATCGAATCATAATTCAGTGCGCCGGTTCGCGCCCCTTCCCATGACGCCGTAATTTTCGCTCGAAATTGGCGTATTCAAAGTCGGCGCGCAGGCGCTCGCCGGCAGCGAACTGAAATTCCGAAATCAGGGACTTTCCGGACGGGTCTTTCCGGCGGAACAGCCGGTAAAGCGGGCTTTCATCAGGGTTGATTGCCGGTCTGGATTTTGGCTTTTTCATTGCAGCGCTCCTCACAAAAAAGGGAACGTTAGCAGAATTGTATTGAGGAATCAATGCCTACAATACGCTTTAATTCTATTCATCCGGTTGCGACGGCGAGTTGCATTTTCAGTTCTTCCGATGCCGGCTGGAAATAGTCGTAACACAGCAGCATGCCCACGTCGTTTCCATTGGTGGCAAGCGGCAGTTTCAGCCAGTATTGAACGAGATGTTCTTTGTGAACACGGGGCCCGCGAACCACACCCTGGGTTGGCTTGCCATCCTCGATGGCGCGCCTATAGGCCGCGATCCAGTAATCGTGCTTATCGCCCCACTCGAGATCCTCAATGTGAAGACCCGTAATTTCGCGATCATAGATTTCACGCAGCCTGGTGCCGGCCAATCTTATGCGACAGCGGGATTTGTCGGGGCTCACGTCGACCAAGCTCATTCCCGACAGTATCCGCGGAATGTGGGCCGGATTGATATCGCTGCGGCTGGGCATCGCCCGACCGTTGGATTTTTCAACCCAATAGTCAAACAGCTGCCGCTGCTCAGGCACAATCAATTGCGCCCGGAATACCGTGCTTGCCGAACTTATCTTCACTGCCGCCCCTAACTATCGAATCAAATGCCCGATTCGTCCGGTCTTTTATGAATCGGCAAAACCTGATCCGCAAGAGTCAAAATATAAATAAGAGATTAACGCTTGGTCTTGCGCTGGCCGAGACCCATGCGCTTGGCCAGACCGGAACGGGCGAGCGCATAGTTCGGCGCCACCATGGGATAGTCGGCGGGCAAGCCCCATTTCTCGCGATATTGCTCCGGGGACAGATTGTAATGGCTGCGCAAATGGCGCTTGAGCGATTTGAATTTCTTGCCGTCCTCCATACAGATGAGATAGTCCGGGGTCAGGGATTTTTTGATCGAGACCGCTGGTTTGGCATCCCCCTCGTCAGCGCGCATTGGTGATCCACTGGCAGCGCCAAGAAGGGCACGGTGCACGTCGTTTATCAGCCTTGGAAGGTCCGCCTGGGCTACCGTGTTTTTGCCCACATAGGCCGCCACAATCTCCGCGGCCAGTTCGATGGTGCTTTTCCTTGCGTCCAATGCATCAGCCATAAATCACCCTTTTGGCAATCATATAGTGAATCACTGGGCAGGTGCATAGGGGCCGGATTTCATCATCGCCCAATCCCAATAGGTGAGAAGCACGCGGGCCTTGTTGAACGACAGGGAATCAAACACTCCCTGCAATTCCGAAGTTACGCGATCTTCTTTAATGATTCCGCAGTCTGGCTGCTTCAAAAGCTCCGCGATTTCTTCGAACTTGGCCCTATTGACCCCCAATGCCTTCAAAACCACGGCCAGGGGCTCTCCTTGACGGTCCGCGATTATCCGGGCGGCGGTTTCAGCGTGTATATCGGCCATTTCACCCAAGACGGAAGCGGCATCATCCAACTTGCCATCCCGCAGTTTTGAAATGACGACATCAGCACGTTGACGTTCCATGAGCGCGGTGTCGCCGCTGGTTTCCCCGCCTTGCATGGCTTGGGTGATCTTCAGGATCTTTGTCAGCATTTCTGAATCGGTCAGGAAGCGGGAGAGGAGATAGCGGCGCAGTTCGGCTGGCACGGACCAGAACAACTCAAATGCGATTGGCGACGGCAAGTCAGGGCGGGTTGCAAGCGGCGCCAAAACAGAAGGGTGCCGGCAGGCGTGATCCGCCAAGCGGAGGAATGCCTGATGTGAAAAGGACACGCCATTGTTTCTAACCATCGTGAGTATCACGGATGTATCATCAAATTCTATGAGCTGATCGCTGAGGGCTGTCGAAATCAACCTTCTGCGGGCAATGAGGCGCAGCAGGTCGATTTTTCCGGTTGCAACGACCCTGGCCAGGATTTGTTCGTTTATATGGCTGCAGTTTTCGAGCAATGGGCCGGCAACTTCAATGCGGGGATCCAATATCAGTTGGGACACCAGCATGTGGGGCGGCGATTCCATGATCGAAACACGTCCGACGATGGCGACAAGCGCAGCGAGGGGAACGCGGGGAATCAGCTTCAGCAAAGCGTCAGCGGCAAGAGCGCGCTCCTGCGGCAGGCCTGAATTGGAGTTGGACAGCATCATATCCAGCAAGGAGCGGGCGAGTTCGCCGTCGGCATCGCTTGGAACCGGAGAGGCAAGTTTGTCAGCTTTCTCCGGGAGACCGGATCTAACACGCGAGCTTTCAGCGAGCATGATCTGCTCAGCCTCCGAAAGCTCGATTGAAACCAAATCAGAGTTCAACAGGTCAAGGGGTTCATGCTCCTTCTGATCCCCTGTTGAAGCGATGGAAACCATGCGCACAACCTCGGAGAAAAACCCAGCGCGATCAGCAGCGCTTGGCACAGCGTAAACTGCCTTGGTAATTTCGGCCATTTCGGCCGAAATAGTCTCAGCACCTGATGGGCCATCGCGGTCCTCAACCTCTGCCGCATGTTCCTGTAGCTGAGTTTCAATCGCCATTTGAGCCACGAGCTCTTCAGCCGGGACAGTATCTTTTTCCACTCTGGGATATGGAAGCGAATCAAGTTCGGCAACGGGCTCTGGAGTTGCTGCTTCCGGTTCGGGGGGCAATGTTTGAACCGGAAGAGGTTCATCCAACTCCACCGGAATTTCCGGAACAGGCGAGGGTTCAGGTTCATTTTGGAAGGCCGATTGGTGTTGCGTTTCAGAGGCGGGTGCTGGCGGGGTTTCCACACTGGCCGGCTCAGTTTTGCTCTTCTTGAGCTTGGCCATGAGCAAGCGGAAGCGTTCCGCCGAAGCGTGGCGGTCAGGGGGCGGCGCCCCTCCGGCTTCATTCAAAGCTGTTGCCTGCCCTGACATCTGACGGCCCATATGCGACCCGGTTGCGACAATGCCGTCGCTCTGCCGGGTTGCTGTTTCAACCATTGTTCCTCAATCGCTCCCTGTCCCGCATGCCAATTATGGTCAAGAGACTTCTAAACTTGTTTAACTGAGGGTCATTTCCTGTTTACCGGAAGGGCGTCCATGGCATTATGGTTAATGTTTGGTAAACCCATCGCGCAAACGTGACTTTCGGTTGACCAGCCGGACAACTACATAGCTTTGCAAGAAATGAAAAACGGCTTAAGATTCAATCATGACCCACAAAATCACTAAAACGGACGCAGAATGGCGGGCGGAATTGGCGCCCGAGCAATACCGGATTTTGCGCGAGCACGGCACGGAGCGGGCATTCACCAGTCCGCTCAACGCTGAAAAATCCCCAGGCATGTACAAGTGCGCGGGTTGCGGCACGGATTTATTCGCCGCCGCCGCCAAATTTGACTCGGGGACGGGCTGGCCCAGCTATTTTGCGCCCCTGTCCAAGGATGCGGTTAGCGAGCATGTGGACAAATCCTGGTTTTCAACACGGACCGAGGTTCGCTGCGCCACTTGCGAGGGGCATTTGGGCCATGTATTTCCCGATGGGCCAAATCCAACGGGCCTCCGCTATTGCATGAATGGCGTCGCGCTCAAATTTGACCCTGACAAGACATAGAAAATGAATATTCCGAATATCAAACCGCCCGTGGCTGAAAAACGCCCCCGGATTGAAACCTGGCATGGCCATGAAAAGCGGGATGACTATCATTGGCTGAAGGCCGGCAACTGGCAGGAGGTGATGCATGACCCATCGCTACTGCCGCAGGATATTCGCAGCGTGCTGGAGGGCGAGAACGCCTATCATGAAGCGGTGATGGCGGACACGGCGGCGTTGCAGGACACACTGTTTGCGGAGCTGAAAGGGCGGATCAAGGAGGACGACTCCTCGGTGCCCGCGCCTGACGGGGCCTACTCCTATTATTCTTCCTATGTGACCGGCGGGCAGCACCCCAGGTTTGCCCGGAAGCTGCGTGACATGTCGGGGGCCGAGCTGGTTTTTCTCGATGGCAATGAGCTGGCCAAGGACACAGAATATTTCCGCTTTGGCGATGTCGCCATGTCGCCCAACCATTCCATGGCCGCTTGGACATTTGATGACAAGGGTTCGGAGTTCTATGAACTGCGGGTTCGCGGCGTGGACACAGGCAAGGACCATGATGATGTCTTGCAGAACACCTCCGGCGATGCCACCTGGGCCGCCGACGGGAAAAGTTTTTTCTACACCT
This sequence comes from Rhodobiaceae bacterium, assembly GCA_009885825.1. Classification (GTDB taxonomy): domain Bacteria; phylum Pseudomonadota; class Alphaproteobacteria; order Rhizobiales; family Aestuariivirgaceae; genus Aestuariivirga. The sequence goes on from VFJY01000191.1 coordinate 12,480, forward strand.
TGCAGGATGAAAACCACCGCCCCCTGAAAACATTTCACCACATTCTCGGAACACCGCAATCGGCGGATCGCCTGGTTTATGAGGAAAAGGATACGGGGAAATTCACTGGCACCGGGTCAACCCACTCGGAAAAATACATCATCATCAGCAGCCATGACCATGACACAACTGAAAGCTGGATCATAGAGGCTGATAGGCCGCTTGAGGCGCCGAAGCTCATTGCGGCGCGCGAGGCTGGCATTGAGTATGATCTTGAACACTGGAACGATGCTTTCATCATCAAGACCAACCGGGATGGCGCTGAAGACTACAAGATCATGACAACCCCGGTTGACAAGCCATCGCCCGAGAGCTGGACGGATCTTATTGCCTATCGCGAGGGCTGTTTCCTTGTTGGCATGATTGTCCTGAAAAACTGGCTGGTTCGGATGGAGCGCGAGAACGCGCTGCCCCGCATTGTGGTGCGCGATATGGCCACTGGCGAAGAGCATTCCATCGCGTTTGACGAGGAGGCCTATTCGCTGGGTTTTGGCGAGATGCGGGAATATGACACGGATATTCTGCGCTTCAGTTATTCATCAATGACGACGCCCAACCAAGTCTACGACTATAATATGCGTAATCGCAGCCGTGTTTTGCGCAAGACGCAGGAGGTGCCGAGCGGGCATGAGCCTTCCAACTACGCGACGCGGCGCATTCAGGCATCCGCCCATGACGGCGAGCTGGTGCCCATCACCCTGCTCTACCGCAAAACCACAAAGCTGGACGGCACGGCCCCGCTCTGGCTTTATGGCTATGGTTCCTATGGCATCAGCATGCCTGCGGGGTTCAACACCAATATCCTGTCTCTTGTAGATCGCGGCTTCATCTATGCCATTGCCCATATCCGCGGCGGGCAGGAAAAAGGACGGCGCTGGTATAAGACCGGCAAGCTCGAGCACAAGACCAATTCATTCCGCGATTTCATTTCCTGCGCCGAGCATTTGATCGCGGCGGGCTTCACCACCAAGGGCAATATCGTGGCGCAGGGCGGCAGTGCTGGCGGCATGCTGATGGGGGCCATTTCCAACATGGCGCCGGAACTGTTCAAAGGGATTGTCGCGGAAGTGCCGTTTGTGGATGTGCTGTCCACCATGCTTGACGACACGCTGCCGCTGACGCCGCCGGAGTGGCCCGAATGGGGAAACCCCATCGAGGATAAAAAAGCTTACGAAGCCATTGCCAGTTATTCTCCTTACGACCAAGTGGAAGCCAAGGACTATCCCAATATTCTGGCGGTTGGCGGATTGACCGATCCGCGCGTCACCTATTGGGAGCCGGCGAAGTGGGTGGCGCGCTTGCGGGAACTCAAGACCGATGACAATCTTCTGTTGCTCAAGACCAACATGGGCGCCGGCCACGGCGGCGCATCGGGGCGCTTCGATCGCTTGAAGGAAGTGGCGTTTGTCTATGCGTTCGGGATGAAGGTGGCGGGGCTCACCTGATGCTGATTGATGCGGCCAAAGCTTCGCTGCTGATTGTGGATGTGCAGGAAAAACTTTTGCCTGCGATGGCGAATGCCGAAGATGTGGTGAAGCGCAGTTCCATTCTGTTGCACACCGCAAAGTCACTTGATGTGCCAGTTACCGTTTCAGAGCAATATCCCAAGGGCTTGGGGCACATAGTTGATGCATTACATGAGCTTGTAGGCAACGCACCGGTCTTTGAAAAACTCAACTTCTCCTGCTGGCGCGATGACGGCTTGCGCAAGCATTTCACCGCGCACCATGACGGCGGCCGCCCGCAGGTGATCATCGCTGGCATTGAAGCCCATGTCTGCGTGGCGCAAACCGCTATCGACCTGGCGCAATCCGGATTTGGGGTTTTCGTGGTGGCAGATGCGGTGTCGTCCCGGGCGGAAAGTTCGGTGTCGCTGGCCCTCAACCGCATGGCCCAGTGCGGGATTGAGATTATTAACACGGAAATGGCGGTGTTTGAGCTGCTGGGCAAGGCCGAAACCCCGGAATTCAAGGAATTGTCGGGGTTGGTGAGATAGGAAGGGGAATTAAAAAAAGCGGCCACATTCTTTAATGCCACCCTGTCCAATTAAAAAAATAAGGTGGTTTTTTAATCGACCCAAAGCCACCTCCCCCTTGTGGGGAGGGTTGGGGTGGGGGTCGGGCAGTGGTGAAAACAAAGGTTCAAACAACATGCGGTGGGTTCTGAGCGACCCCCACCCTTAATCCCTCCCCACAAGGGGGAGGGGAACTTTTTGGTGATTGCGTACGCCGGAGTGACACGTGGGTTGGATTTGACAAGTTGGCCCTGAACCTTTCTTATTCACTTGGAAATGGAGCCCTCATACATGCCTGCAGAATTCAACTGGGAAGACCCGCTTGATCTTGAGAGCCAGCTTACGCAAGACGAGCGGATGATCCGGGATTCGGCGCGGGCGTTTTGCGAGGACAAGCTGGCGCCCCGCATCAAGCAGGCGTTCCGCGACGAGAAATTTGACCGCGCCATCATGAATGAACTGGGCGAGATCGGTTTTCTCGGCGTGATGACGGCGGAAAAATATGGCGGATCCGGGTTGGGCTATGTGGCCTATGGGCTGATCGCGCGGGAAGTTGAGCGGGTGGATTCCGGCTATCGCTCGGCCATGAGCGTGCAGAACTCGCTGGTCATGCACCCCATCGAGGCTTACGGCAGCGAGGCCCAATGCCAGAAATATCTGCCGCGCCTGGCCACGGGTGAGATTGTGGGTTGCTTCGGTTTGACGGAACCCGATGCCGGCTCTGATCCCGGCGGCATGAAGACCAAGGCCACGAAGGTGCAGGGCGGCTATGTGATCAATGGCGCCAAGATGTGGATCACCAATTCGCCCATCGCCGATGTGGCTGTTGTCTGGGCGAAGCTTGATGATGATATCCGCGGCTTCCTGGTTGACCGCGGCGCCAAGGGTTTTTCCACGCCCACGATTGAAGGAAAAGTTTCGCTGCGCGCCTCGGTGACGGGTGAAATCGTGCTGGAGAATGTGGAGTTGGCGGAAGATGCGCTGCTGCCCAATGCGAAAGGACTTGCTGGCCCCTTTGGCTGCCTGAACAAGGCGCGTTACGGCATCGCCTGGGGCGTCATGGGGGCGGCGGAAGACTGCTGGCACCGGGCGCGGGGCTACACGCTGGACCGCAAGCAGTTCGGCAAGCCGCTGGCCGCCAACCAGCTCATCCAGAAAAAACTGGCCGACATGCAAACGGAAATCGCTCTGGGCACGCAGGGGGCATTAGCTTTGGGGCGCGCGCTGGAGCGTGGCATTGCCGCTCCTCCCGCCATCTCGCTGATGAAACGCAACAACTGCGGCAAGGCCTTGGATATTGCGCGGATGGCGCGCGACATGCATGGCGGCAATGGCATTTCGGATGAGTATCATGTGATCCGCCATATGGTGAATCTTGAAACGGTGAACACCTATGAGGGCACCCATGATGTGCATGCGCTGATTTTGGGCAGGGCTCAAACGGGGATACAGGCGTTTCAGTAGTGGTCAATATCGTCATTCAAAAGACTGATCCGCACGAGCCACCCGTGCAGGCGTTGATTGACGAGCTTGATGATTATCAAGCGCGGCTCTATCCGGCGGAGAGCAATTTCGGATCGGATATTGAATCACTCGCGCAGCCGGAGGTGCGGTTTTTTTCGGTAGCTGTTGATGGGGTTATTCTGGGGTGCGGCGGGTTTTGGCTGCACGGGGATTACGCCGAAGTGAAGCGGGTTTACATTCACCCCGAGTCGCGGGGGCTTGGGCTGGGGCGCAAGCTGATGGCGCACATCGAAGCCCAAATGCTGGCCGAAGGGCGGAGCATTTCGCGGCTTGAAACGGGCGTTTCACAACCCGAGGCCCTGGGGCTCTACCGCGCACTGGGATACGCAGAGCGCGGGCCGTTTGGGGATTATCCGGCGGGTGATCCGTTTTGCGTGTTTATGGAAAAAAGGCTCTGAGCGGGTTCGCGGGATCGAGCAGCAGCTTGATTGCCATGGCGCAAGAGACGATTACGACCAAAGGGCGGATAAGTTGAGCGCCGTTTCTGATGGCGAGCCTTGCGCCCAGCCTTGCGCCGAGGAATTGGCCCACGCCCATGCAGAGGCCGAGGATCCAGAATATCTTTCCGGACATCGCAAAAATCAAAAGCGCCGCGAAGTTTGAGGTGAAGTTCAGAAGCTTGGTGTGGGCGGAAGCGCGGATGACGCCGTAACCCAGGAGCGTTACAAATCCCAAGAGATAAAACGAGCCAGCGCCGGGGCCGAATATGGCGTCGTAAAAACCGATTGCCGGGGCTGCGGTCCAGGCGAATCTTGGCAAGGTGGTTCGGGCGCGGACATCGCCATTCGAAATCCGTGGCGAAAATGCGAAGTAGAGCGCCATCACGATCAACAGGATTGGCATGGCGGCAGACAGAAAGGAAATGGGCGCATATCTCACCGCGAACGCGCCCGCGCAGGCCGCCAGGAAAGTTGTCACCACGATCAGGCGGCATTTGCGAAGATCGATGTGGCCGTGGCGGGCGTATTCCAAAGCGGCAGAACCCGTGCCGAAGCTGCCTTGCAACTTGCTGGTGGCGAGCGCCGACAGGGGATCGAGGCCAGCCAGCAGGAGTGCCGGCAACACTATCAGGCCGCCGCCGCCCGCGATGCCGTCAAATACGCCGGCCACAAAAGCGACGCCGGTCAGAATTGCGATGACTGATGAAGTTATCAAGATTTTTTCGACTGGAAGATGCAATAGATTTTGCGCAAGCGGCCTTCGGACTTCCACGCGTTGGGGGTTCCCAGCGGCACGAAAAAGGTATCGCCCGCCTTGAAGGTTTGGCTCTGGCCTGCATCATCGGTGAAGGTGACAGAGCCTTCGAGAAGATGCATCAACTCATGGCGCGGAAAGTTGATGAGCTTGCGGTGATAGCCTGTGGTTTCCCATACGCCCACAGTGAACTGGCTCGTTGCATCCTCAAAAAATTCATGGGCATGTTGGGTTGGAACCGAAGAATGCAACATTTCTGCGGAAGGTGGTGTTGAAGGCTCAAGTTTCACGCGCGGATCGATCTTCACTGTTGTGCGGCCACTCGGATCAACCATCTCCGATAGATCGCCCAGGTAGGCATAGAATTTTCTGACGTGGCCATCCTGCCGGTATTTGCAGCGGGTACCCTTTGGAATTACCAGGCACTCGCCTGGGCCTGCCCGCGTTTCCTTTTCTTCTTCAATAACGATGATCTCGCCTTCGAGGGCCATCATGAATTCATCGACGGGATAATTGAGCCAGTGCGAAATACTGGCCCCGGCCTCCCAAATTCCACTCACCAGACCTGTCGCGCTGTCATCGATCCATTTGAGGCCGCGCTGTGCCCTGGTGCCTTCCGCGATTTCGCTTTCCGGAAAATCTTCCAGTAGCTGAGTTTTAGCGTTGGGGTCAAAGCGAATGATCGCCGGTTTTGGCATAGGTCACCTCTCGCTGGAACCTAGCCTCATTCCTTGCGTGTTCCAAGGGATGTGGTTAGAGTTGGGCATCAATCAAACGGAGAAAAACCATGGCCCTCGAACTGCCCGCCCTGCCCTATGCCTATGACGCGCTTGGCCCCTACATGTCGAAGGAGACCCTCGAGTTTCACCACGACAAGCATCACATGGCTTATGTGACCAATGGCAATAACCTGTTGAAGGATTCACCTCTCGCCTCGGCATCCATCGAGAATATCTGCAAAGTGGCGTTCGCCGACAAGGCCCAGGGCCTCATTAACAATGTGGGCCAGCACTATAACCACAATCATTTCTGGAACTGGATGAAGGCTAGCGGCGGCGGCAGCAAGTTGCCGGGCAAATTGGCCAAGGCCGTTGATGCCGATCTTGGCGGCTATGACAAGATGCGGGCTGACTTCGTGCAGGCCGGCCTCACGCAGTTTGGCTCCGGCTGGTGCTGGATCGCGGTCAAGGACGGCAAGCTCGCCATCATGAAAACACCCAACGGCGAGAACCCCTTGATGCATGGCGCATCGCCCATCCTCGGCTGCGATGTGTGGGAGCACAGCTATTACATCGACTACCGCAACGCGCGGCAGAAATATCTGGAGGCATTCGTTGATAATCTGGTGAACTGGGACTACGTCGAGGCAATGCACGCCAAGGCGTAAGGCATTTTGCCGTTAGTCCCGGTTTTCGATGGCCACAATGATGTGCTGCTGCGGCTTTGGCTGAAGCCGGGGGGCGATGCCGCAGCGGATTTCCTCAACGGTGACGGCAAGGGCCATCTGGATTTGCCGCGCATGAAGGCGGGCGGGTTTGCCGGCGGTTTTTTCGCGATCTTCGCGCCGGCGGAGAGCGAGGTTTTGCCCGATGACGATGACGTAAATCCGCCGCTGGCCGGGCAAATCTCCCAGCCCAATGCGCTGCGCAAAACCCTGGAAATGGCTTCCCTGCTGTTTCGCATCGAGGCCGCTTCGGCGGGGCGCTTCAAGGTTTGCCGGACTGCCGCCGAAATCCGGGCATGCCTGGCGCAAGGCGTGACCGCCGCCGTTTTTCACATCGAGGGGGCGGAAGCCATTGACGAGAAATTCAAGGTTCTCGATGTGCTTTATGAAAGCGGCTTGCGTTCGCTGGGGCCGGTGTGGAGCAGGCCCAATGTTTTCGGGAATGGCGTTCCGTTTCGCTTTCCATCGACGGGCAATACGGGCGACGGGCTGACGGAAGCGGGCCGGGACCTCATCCGCTATTGCAATGAACGGCGCATACTCATTGATTTGTCTCACTTAAATGAAAAGGGCTTTTGGGACGCGGCGAAGCTGAGCACGGCGCCGCTGGTGGCCACCCACTCCAATGCCCATGCCATTTCCGCCTCTTCGCGCAATCTGAACGACGACCAGATCAAGGCTGTACATGACAGCGGCGGCGTGATCGGCCTGAATTTCGCCACGGGATTCCTCCGCGAAGATGGCCGCTGGAGGAGCGACACGCCGCTCGACATCATGCTGCGCCATCTGGATCATCTGCTCAGGATTGCGGGCGAGGATTGCGTGGCGCTGGGGTCCGATTTTGATGGCGCGAAGATTCCCTCGGCAATCGGCGATGCCGCCGGCCTGCCAAACCTGATCGCCGCCATGCGCGAAAAACAATATGGCGAGGCCCTGGTTGCCAAAATCGCGCAGGGGAACTGGCTGAACGTGCTGGAGCGGACTTGGGGCTAGCGCCAGTTCGTGCTAGGAATGAATGATTGCAGGAGGTTCGCCCTTGAGCACACAAGCAACTCTCGCCGTGAATGTCAGCCACGACAGCCAGGAGCATGTCTGGTTTGTCTTGTCGTCGGATATACCGGGTCTGAACGCGGAAGCCGAAACGCTGGACGAACTGGTCGCGGTCATTTCCGACGTGGCGCCTGATCTCATCGCGGCGAATCTGCCTGGCTGAAAAGGTGCGTTGACAAAATCCAGCGAAATGGAGTTCGAGTGGGTACTGATTACATCATACGAGCGGCACTTCATGACGAGACGAATGACGGTTGGGTTTGGACTTGGGATCAAGCTTCGAGATCGGTGGTCCGCATCACAGGTCCTGATGGTTCGCGGAAAATCTATTGTGCTGCCTGACAGATCGATCCAAATTTTCTGGGCATTTACAATCAATCTCAACAAGAAAAGGACCGTCTGAAGAGCGAAGGAAAAAGACATCGTATTGATATCGGTGAGGTAAGCAAGCCTCCAACAGTTGTTATGGGCCAGTGGTATCGAGATGCTCTTGGGATAACCAACACAACCAATTCCGAAATAAATCACGGCCCTGTGAAATTGAAAATTGAGGCATATCAAGGCGGCATCAAGAGCATTTTGGGACCCTTATATGCTGCATCACATCATCCAGTTATAGTTGTGCGGCTTGGCGTCCGATTGGGTGTATTGGGGGCCTGGCTCGGAATAATCGGGATACTCCCTAACTTTGGCCCGTTGATTGACAATGCGTGCTTAAGGGCTCTGACAGCGATCATCATAGTATTAATGTCTGGAGGTTTTGGTGTTTGGGCCGGTTGGCCGCTCCCGCCTGCACCGTTAAGACCGCATGATCAGTGAGACATTTGCAATTCTCGGCTGGGGCTCTCTCCTTTGGGATGAAAGGCCAGAGTTCGATGCTCGGCATGAGCCGTGGCAATTTGATGGCCCAAGTTTGAAGATCGAGTTCTCCCGCGTATCGAAATCCCGGCTTGGTGCTTTGACGCTTATGATCGACAATGACCATGGCGGCCATACGAAGGTTGCCTATTGTATCAGCAGTCGCCACAATATTGAGTTAGCTGTCGAAGATCTTCGTATTCGCGAAGGGGTGGGCAAAAATGGAATCGGGCACTTTCAACGTGGTAGAACCGGTCAATTTCGAGACAATGTAGCATTTGAGGCTATAGCTGCTTGGGCAGAATCCAAGGAATTGGTCGGTGTGGTCTGGACTGACCTTCAATCCAACTTTGCCAAGGAGACTGGCAAGAAATTCTCAGTTGATAGTGCCCTCATGTATCTCGCTGGGCTCGAAGGCGAAGCAAAAGAGAAGGCAGAGAAATATCTAAACGCCGCACCCAAATTTGTCGAAACGCCACTCCGCAGAGCTTGGTTTGCTCAAAACCAGATCGACTCCAACTATTAGCCATGCTAATAACTCCCCATGAAACTCTCGGACTGGCTTGCTAATACCTCGACCTCCCAATCGGACTTCGCCCGGAAGCTGGGCGTTACCCAGGGGCGGGTTTCGCAGGTTGTGGCGGGGGAGCGGCCTTCGCTGGAGTTGGCGATGAAAATTGCAGGCGCCACGTCCAATCAGGTCCGGCCGGAAGATTTTGAGGAAATGCGCATGACGAAGACGCTCGATACGGTGGAAGAAGCCATCAAGGCCGTGGCCAATGGCGAACTGGTTGTGGTGGTTGACGATGATGACCGCGAGAATGAGGGCGATCTCATTGGCGCTGCGGCCAAGATCACATCGGAACAGATGGCCTTCATGGTGCGCCACACATCCGGCATTGTGTGCACGCCGATGGCGGCTGAAGAAGCGCGGCGGCTGAAGCTTGATCCCATGGTGGCGCTCAATGACGCGCCGATGGGCACCGCCTTCACCGTGACGATTGATTACAAGGAAGGCCTCACCACCGGCATTTCGGCACGCGAGCGCTGCGCCACGGTGCATGCGCTGGCCAACAAGAATGTGCAGGCGGAGGATTTTGTCAGGCCCGGCCACATATTTCCGCTGGTGGCGAAATCCGGCGGCGTTCTCATGCGCTCGGGCCACACGGAGGCCGCCGTTGACCTCGCACGGCTTGCGGGCTTCACCCCCGCCGTAGGCGTCATTTGCGAGTTGGTGAATGATGACGGCACGGTGAAGCGGGGGCCGCAGGTTCTGGCATTCGCGCGCGAGCATGGATTGAAGATCATTTCAGTTGCCGATCTCATCGCCTATCGCCAGCAGCGCGAGCGGCTGGTGGAGCAGACAGCGAAGTTTGACGTGAAAACCAAAATCGGAACGGCTCAAGGGTTTTCCTACGTGACGCCATTTGATGCGGTGGAGCAACTGGCGCTTGTCTATGGCGATATTTCCGGCGGCAAGAATGTTCCGGTCCGCCTGCACCGGGAAAATGTCCTGGAAGACGTGTTCGGCAACCGTGACACGCTGGACGCCGTGTTCGAAATATTCAAGCGCGAGGGCAAGGGCGTGCTGGTCTATTTGCAGGAGGGAACGGCGGGCGTTCCGGCGAGCCAGCTTTCGGCGGAAAAATCCGGCAGCGCCGCCAGCCGGGCGCGCACCTGGCTGGACATTGGCCTTGGCGCGCAAATCCTCCGCGATCTCAGCGTCAGCTCAATCCGGCTCATCTCCTCCAGCAACCGGCACTACGTCGGCCTCTCAGGCTTTGGCATCGAGATCGCGGAAACGATCAAGTTGGGGGGTAGCGGGTCAGTCTGAATTTCCGTTCCTAGCCCTGAGCCGAAGTCAGACGGAACGCAACCAAACGTCAAGCAATCCGCTTTAGCTCAAGCCTGCTGCTCGCAAACCCTGGCAGTAGATTTGCCGTTGCTGCAATTTCACAATGGGATGATGGCGTTCCACCCATTCGAGACTGAGTGAGGGTTGCAGGCGTTTTGCCTCAGCTAGTGTTTCCTGTGCTGTTTCTATCTCCCCTGCGAGGCCTGCGGCCGCGGCATAGGTTCGCCAAGCAGTTCCGAAGTGAGGACGAAGCTGCACGGCCTTCCGTTCGAAGCTCATAGCCTCCCCAAACAGGCCATCCACAAATCGGCATAGACCCGTGACGGAATAGTTTGCAGCCTGGGTGAAGTCCCGAGGGCTGAGACGCGAGGCGATCGCGAGATGGTGTGATGCATCCTTGCTCATCCCGTTGTAGGCGTAGGCCGAACCCGTAATGACGTGGGCGAGGGAAAGACTAGGGTTCAGGGTCAACGCAGCCGACAGGGATTCGATGGCGAGTTCAAACTTCCGGGACACCATCTGGACGTACCCAAGTGCAAAATGTGTCCACGCGTCCTGAGGATCTGCCTGCATGGCCAGCATCGCCGTGGACTTGGCGAACGCCAGTCGTTCTACAGCTAGAGGATGCCCGCTGTGTGCCTGGGCCGCATTCGTCCAAGCCAACAGGCTGTTGGCACGGGCGTAAGTCGGATCGATGGCAATCGCAGACCGCAGGAGTCCCTGCGCCAAATCGATCTCCTCGGCAGAACCCCAGGTCCAAATAAATGGCATGGCCCGCACTACATAACCCCAAGCATCGAGGCTTTGTGGGGCCCGACTTTGGAACCGTTCGTTCTCGGCACGGTATAATTCGGGCTCGATGGCGGCCAGAACACTCTCGGCGATGTCGTCCTGGAGAGTAAAGAAGTCGCTCAGCACAAGCTCATAGCGGTCCGCCCACGCCTGGGCTCCAGTATCGGCCATATTAAGTTGTGCCGTCACCCGCAGGCGTTCTCCAGACCGCCTGACGCTTCCGCTCAGCACATAACGCACACCGAGTTCCTGGCCCACGCGCTTGATGTCGGCCCCTTTTGCTTGATAGGTGAAGGACGAGTTGCGAGCCGAAACGAATAGCCAAGGCAGGCGTGAAAGCCTTGTGATGATGTCTTCCGCCAAGCCTTCTGCAAAGTATTGTTGCTCGGGATCCAATGCCAAGTTCACGAAGGGAAGCACGGCAATTGAAGGACCGGGATCCACCTCGTGAATGCCGCTCTCTGGCTGTGCCAATGCAAAAGCCTTTCGCTCAACGGTGCCCGCAAATCGGTATCCTATGCGGGGAACATTCACGATGTAATCGCTGCCGCCGGGAGCAGCGCCCAGGGCCTTACGGAGAACGGCCACCTGGGTCGACAAATTACCTTCCTCAACCACCATGTTTGGCCACACGGCTTCCAGCAGCTCATCTTTGGAAACAACGCTTCCCGCCTTTTGCACAAGCGCTGTGAGAAGCATCAGGCTCCGGTATGAGACAGGTACAGGAGAGCCGTGGCGAAACAGCGTGCCCATCTCGGTGTCGAGCAGGAATGGCCCAAATTTGAATCCGGCATTAGACATCCAAGGAAGTTATCACAGCTTTTCGGAACTTTTCAGAAGTTTTGAGGGCACGCCCGATACAGCAAGGCTCGGATAGTGGAGATTGATGTTGTGGCTGGCACGCAATGTCCAGACCAAATCGAAACAGGAGATATCCATGAAGCCCCTCGATGATGTGATTTCCAACCAATCCCACACGGCAGAAACGAAGTCCCAGGCCTATGCCGGCAGCTTCGCCAAATTGGCGCCGCCCCCCGCCGCCAGCCTGGCTGAGGAGCGGAGGAACCGGAAGCAGCGGCTGGCCGCTGGATTTCGCGCCCTATCCGCCTTAGGGCTGGCTGAAGGCATTGCCGGTCACATCACGATGCGGGATCCCGAGTTTCTGGATACCTTATGGGTGAATCCATTTGGAATGCACTTTGGCCACATCCGCTCATCCGACCTCATTCGCGTGGATGAAAGTGGTGTGGTCGTCGAAGGCGATGGCGTCCTTAACGTGTCGGCATACGCCATCCATTCCGCGATCCACCAGGCTCGTCCCGACGTGATCGCTGCCGCGCATGCACATTCGATCTATGGAAAGTCGTGGTCTTCTTTGGGCCGTCTCCTCGATCCGATCAGCCAGGATGCCTGCGTGTTCTTCGAAGATCACGTATTCTTTGACGATACCCGGGTGTTGGTGACCGAGAAGTCAGAGGGTGCGGCGCTTGCTGCGTCTTTGGGTTCGCACAAGGCAATGATCCTGCGCAACCACGGTCTTCTCACGGTGGGCCACAGTGTCGATGAAGCCGTTTGGTGGTTTATTGCAATGGAGCGCTGCTGCCAGTCCCAGTTCTTGGCGGAGTCTGCCGGAACACCTCTACTGGTCGATCCAGAAAATGCCCGCACCGCGCGAGCTGTCCCCGGTTCCCACTTCGTAGGATGGCTGCAGTTCCAGCCTTTGTGGAACCGCATGATCCGGGAGCAGCCGGACCTGCTTGAATGAGATGCGAACGCTGCAGGGGTGAACGCGGAGGATGCAGTGGCCGATACGGCCAGGGACAACCTCACCTACTCTGTTGTGGTCAAATAGAGTGTCCATCAACCATTTTATTTTACGGATAGCCGACTGAATGCCCGCTCTTGACCGATATTGTTGATTTAGTCGTATTTGGACAAAGCTTCTGTGTCTGCTTTTGATAGAAGCGAACGTTGCGTTCCGGCTGTTAGGCCGGTTTCGGTGTAGACTGAGA
>VFJY01000132.1 GCA_009885825.1 Rhodobiaceae bacterium
CCCGCCGCAATGCCGGACTTCATGTCGAGCAGCCCCCGCCCCGGCAGGAAATCACCTGACGTCAGATCAGCGAGGGCCAGCACGTTTTCACCGGTCTGCGCCAGTCGCGCAATCATCACATCGCGCAGCGCCTCCGGGTTCAGGGCAAATTTCGCCAGCTCTCCATAGTCGCTGAATGACACCGTATCAAAATGTCCCGCCAGCACAATCATGCGTGAACTCGTGCCCCGCTTCAGCGCAAAAACATTTGAGCGCCCCACCGCATCCTTGGGCAGAGCTTCAGTCCACACGTCCAGTGATTTTGAACGCTGCAGATAATTTGCAAAGCGCCCTGAAAACGCGGCCTCATCCGGCGTTCCCGTAACCGATGGCCACGAGGTGAGTTCCAGGGCAATGTCTCGTGCACGCTGGGCGAGGACATTTTTTTGTGACATGCTGCTCAACAGGAGTGTTTGCAAATGAATTCGCTTTTCATGGACTGGTTTGGCCTCACTGTTCCCATCTTGCAAGCCCCCATAGGCGGGGCAGCCACGGTGGAACTGGCAACCGCCGTGGGGCGGGCCGGGGCGCTTGGTTCGCTCGCCCTGTCCTGGCCCGAGGCGCAAGCGGGCCTGCGCGATGCCACGGAACTCAAAACCAGAAAAATTCCGTTCTTCACCAATTTCGTCCTGCGCTTTCCCAACGAGGCCTTGCCCCTCATCATCGCTCTTGGAGTTCCGGCCGTCACCTTTTCCTGGGGCGTGGATGAGGCATTGGTTGCCCGCGTCAAGGCCAGTGGCGCAAAAGTTGGCGTTCAGGTGGGCTCAAAGGCTGGCGCTCAAACGGCCCTGAAGGCGGGGGCGGATTTCATCATTGTCCAGGGCATGGAAGCAGGCGGCCATGTCCAGTCCTCCACCCCGCTGCAAAAACTTCTGGCCGACGTGGTGGCCATTGCAGGAGCGGTTCCCGTCATCGCTGCCGGTGGCATCGCCGATTCACAGGGCGTCGCTGCGGCTATGCGGCAAGGTGCGCAAGGTGTCATGATGGGAACGAGGTTTCTGGCAACCGTCGAAAGCGACGCCCATGAACTTTACAAACAGGCCCTCGTCCAAGCCACGGCAGGTGATACCAGCCTGACCAATTGTTTTGATGTCGGCTGGCCCTACGCCATGCACCGCGTGTTGCGCAATTCAACCTTTGAAATGTGGGAAGCGGCTGGCAGTCCTGCCGCACCAAACCGCCCCGGTGAGGGCGATGTTGTTGCCACCAGTGGCCCAACCCAGCTCCTGCGGTATTTCGATTCATCGCCACCCGAAAACGCAACGGGCGATGTTCTGGCCGCCTGCCTTTATGCCGGAACGGGTGTTGATCACATCAATGCCGTTGAACCCGCCGGAGCGCTGGTCACCAGATTGTGGGCGGAAACTCAGAAACTGCTTTGACCCGTCAGGCAAATTTCTGGTCATATTCGATGACGGCGTTGAGTAGCACCTGCGATCCCGCGCCACATTCCTCCAGCGTGGTTGACTCCGCCTCGTTGTGTGAAATGCCGCCAAGGCAGGGAACAAAAATCATGGTGGTCGGCGCAACCCTGGCGATGTAAGCCGCGTCATGGCCAGCCCCTGAAGCCATCTCGCGCATGTCAAAGCCCGCTTGCGCCGCCCCCTTCCGCACACATTCAATCAGCTCAGGATTGAATTTCACCGCCGGTGATTTCCAGATGCATTTTTCTTCATAAGTGAGTTTCTCTTTGTCCGCGGCAGGTCCAAGGGCGGCGCGGAATGAAGCCTCCATTTTATCCAGCACCGCCTCATCGGGATGGCGCAGATCAACCGTGAAGAAAACTTCCCCCGGCACCACATTGCGGCTGTTGGGCCGGTTTTCAATCAGTCCCACCGAAGCAACCCCCGGCAGATGCGCCAGCCCCACCTGATGAATGGCTTCGATCATGCGCGACGCTCCAAGCAGCGCGTTTTTCCGGAGCAGCATCGGTGTTGCCCCCGTGTGGGATTCCTGCCCCGTGACCATCACTTCATACCAGCGCATGCCCTGCACGCCCGTCACCACGCCGATCATCTTGCCCTCGGCTTCCAGGATAGGTCCCTGCTCGATATGCAATTCAAACATCGCCTGGAATTGGTGGGTGCCCACCGGCTCTGAGCCCAGATAGCCAATGCGCTTCAACTCATCACCCAGCTTGATGCCGTCGCGGTCTTCGCGCGAATACGCGTAATCGGGCGTGAACACGCCCGCATAAACGCCGGAGCACAGCATCGCCGGCGCAAACCGCGAGCCCTCCTCGTTGGTCCAGTTCACAATCATGATGGGCGCGTTGGTTTCATAACCCATGTCAACCATGGTTCGCAGCGCCTCAAGCGCCCCCAGCACCCCCAGCACGCCGTCAAATTTCCCGCCCGTGGGCTGCGTATCGAGATGCGATCCCAAGGCGATGGGCAACATGTCCTTGCGGCCAGGCCGCGTGGCGAACATGTTGCCAACGCTGTCCACCTGCACGCTGCAGCCCAGCGCCTCGCACTGCGCCTTGAACCAGTCGCGCACCCGCCGGTCTTCATCCGAAACGGTGAGCCGCTTGATGCCGCCCCTCGCGGTGCCGCCAAACTTGGCGGTCTCCATGAGCGAGTCCCACAGCCTCTGCGGATTGATCACCAGATTGGATTTGGATGTCATGGAAATTCCCTAAGCCACACGAATGTCAGTATGGACAAAATCATCGCCCTTGAACAGCAGCGGAACGCGGTGATGCCTGGCGCAGGCATAGGCGAAGCAGTCGCCCATGTTCAGCGCGGCCCTGTGCCGGCCCTTGCCATATTGGCGAAAGGCATCGACTGCCATCTCACCGATTATGTCATCTATTGAAATCATCCGGGCCTTGGTGATGGTCAGGAAATCGCGAACCGCCGCAGCCGCAGCCACAATGTCTCCATCCAGAATGCGCGCAAATCCCAAGCTTGCCTCGTACACCGCCAAAGGCGAAGCAAACACCCGGTCGGAGGCATTCAGCTTGTCCCTGATTGCAAATCGCTCCGGCTCCTTTGCCAGCACCGCGATGATCGCCGATGCGTCCACAAACATCAGATATCGCCAGAAAGTTCGTCGAAAAATGCTTTGTCGGCCTGCAATCCACTGCGCGGCGCGCCACTGAACCGGTCGGCGAGCGCATCAAGTTTCTCGGCAATGCTCTGAGTGGCTTTGCTGCTTTGATATTCTTTTTCAACCGCCTCGCGGATCGTGTCAGTGAGTGTCTTCCCCTTGAGCTTGGCAAGCTTTCTGACAGCCTTATCCGTTGCGGGGTCTTTCACATAGAAAGCCATCTCATTTCTCCGTATATACAGGTATATAATTTGTATATACAGCTATGTCAAGTCGAAAACCGCTCTTGCCTGCAAACGCCACGGTGTTAATCTTTAAGAACAGGAGGATCAGGCCATGTACACCAAACAAGCCTTGCGCGAACTGGGATTGACCGGCGATGAATTGAGCGACGGACAAAAACGCCAGCTTGATGAGCAAGGCTTCTTCATCATCGAAAGTTTTTACAGCCGCGCTGAAGCCCGGGAAATGGCCGAAGAATTTGACCGCCTGCATGCCAGGGAAGGCGAAAAGGGTGGCCATGAAGTGCACGTCGAGCCTGGCGCGCCCCGCGTTTCGAATATCTACAACAAAACCCAGGCCTTTGACATTTGCTTGAACTGCAAGCCCCTGCTTGCCGCCGCCCACCACATGCTGGGCGAGTTCAAGCTGCATGGCGCAAACCTGCGCGATCCGCTGCCCGGCAAGGGCCATCAGGATCTGCATGTCGATGTGCCGAAGAAATTCGCCGATGACTGGTGGGTCACCAACGCGCTGGTGCTGTTCGATGACATGGCCAAGGACAACGGCCCCACCCGCATCGTGCCGGGTTCCCACCTCTGGCAGCCCATCAACGTGCCTTACGTGAATATCGGCGACTGGGTGCCAGCGCCCCTGACGCCAGAAGAGCAGGCCCGGGTGCCCAAGGATTTATCCGCCCCCTATCCGGGGGAACTGCAGGTGACAGCCCCTGCCGGTTCTGTTGTGGTGATGAATTCCTCCATGTGGCACGGCGGCACCCGCAACAACAACGGCGCCCGCCGCCGCGTGCTGCACTTGACCTACACAAGGCGCGACCTGCCCCAGCAACTGGTGCAGCGCGAATATCTCACCCAGGATTTGTATGAGCGCATGAGCCCGGCCCAGCGTTCCTGTTGGATATCGAACCCCTGTCGGAAACCCAGCGCTCAGCCGCCACGGGTTCCGCCAAACGCGAAGGCGAACACAAGGGCTGGTGGAATTAGGGCGGGAGCTCATAAACACGCAGCCCAATGCGGGTCGAGGCCACGGAGTTTAGTACGCATTGTCCGTGGCACTCTTTTTTGGAGATTGAACCCGCATCTCTGGCAGCATCATGTCCGGAACGGTTCAACGACCGCCCCAACATGGGGCTCGGCCGGATCCCTCTCGCCCAGAAACTGAGACCTCAAATAGCCGCGTAAGTTCTTCAATCAGGCTCCGCTGAAAATGGAGGGAATTACCCTTGACCGACAGCACCAATCGCCTATGACGCTCTGCCAATTCGGCCCGTCAATGTTAGTCCGTCCCGGATATTGAGTCCCATCATTGCAAGATTTGTGAAGCCTGCGAGCAGCTCAAGAAATTGCACTGCGTAGAACGAGGTGTCGAACGCGCCGGAAGCGGCCTTGAATTCGAGGTAGAATGCGGCTGGCACCAAGATGAGCAATCCATTCGCGGCGATGAAGGGCATACGCTTCTTCTTGGCGAGGGAGAGCCTGTCCTGGCGCTTGCCCCCAAGTGACATTCCAGACGCGCCCACAATAGCCATGGCGGGGACAAGAACGAACATGCCGTTCAGAATTGCGGCCTTTATTGCGGCAATAGTTGTATAATCCGTAAACAGCTCGGAATAAAGTGTTGACGTCCAGAACAGCGCAATGGTGAGAAAGCCGATGATACCTGCGATAGCGTGTATTTTAGTTTTCATGCTTGCCACTCCTCGATTTGTGTCATGCCACGCAAAGATTGGCGACAGTCATTTTCTGAAAAAGGTGCGGCGAGATGACGGCGCTCTCTGGGTAAGCCGCCAGGGCACTCTGAAACGTTGGGTTGGTAAACGCCTGACGGAAATGATCGACAGACTCCCAGACCGCGTAGTTCATGAACACGTAGCTGTCGCCAATCGCGCGATGCAGCTGGGTTGAGATAAACCCCGGCTGCTGCTTCATCCACAATGCATCACTCTCCCATGCCTTGAGCAGCGCATCGACGTCCGCTGCATCGACTGTGAATACGTTGACAAGAACCGCGGGTGAGGCGGCGACTGCGAGTTGGCGAGTGATTGGGAAATTGGGGTCTAGAGGGCGAAGCTGGGGCATGGCCAAGGTTCCTTGATTTGGGTTCACATTGAATACATGATGTCAGTTTGACATTATCAATCCAGCATATTGACATCATGATGTCAATAAGACAATAAAAGGACGAATGAGCAAGATGTCTCGCACACCTTCCGGAGACGCCGTGACGAACTTGATTCTAGAAGTGTTCAGACTCAATGGACGTTTGCTGGTAGCAGGCGACCGGCTTGTGGCTGAGCTGGGCCTGACAAGCGCACGCTGGCAGGTCTTAGGCGCTATAGCGCTCTCGGATCGGCCTCAGCCAGTGGCCTGGCTCGCGCGCAGCATGGGCCTCAACCGGCAGGGCGTGCAACGTATCGTCAATGAATTACAAAAGGAGGGCCTCGTCGCATTCAAGCCGAATCCCAATCATCGCCGCGCGCATTTCGTCATTCTGACCGGGAGCGGTAAATCCGTTTATGACAAGGCCGAGCGCCTGCAGGGGCCTTGGGTCAGCAGTCTCGCCGAAGGAGTATCTGTCAAAGACATTGCAACCGCCACTCGGGTCGCCGGAGTGCTGCGCGAGCATTTGGAAAATGCGGCTGTCGATAGGTCTGAGTAGCACTGCTAATCTGCACGGCTTTCCGGTTGTTTCCACACACTCGTTTGTGCCATTCTCAAACTTGAACTGATAGACTCGATGACTGCGCCTGGCCGATTTGCGACATAGGTTGGAATGCGGCCGAGGCCTGCTCCAAGTCCGGAAGGAGACGCCGGCTCGTTGGTCCGGCCATGCCCCTTTATTGATTCACGCCCTTGATCGCAGCGGCAACACGTGAGCAGCGCCACCCAAAGCCCGGAGCCTCGCTTCTCAAAACCCGTCGATTTTTTTAGCCATGATGGCAATGGCCTGCTGGTAAACCGTGGCGGCATTCCAGCCCTGGATGGCGGCGAAACTCGCCTGTCCGGGCTGATAACCCTCGCCTGCCACAAAACCATGGGCCGCCAGAAATCTGGCCGTTGACGCCAAAGCATCGGCTTTGGTGTTGAGATTGACGCCGCCCTTGCCGTCGCCATCGGTGCCATAGAGCAAAATGTTTTTTGGCAGGAATTGTGTCTGCCCCACTTCGCCGTGCATGGCGCCTTTGGAGGATGCGGTGAGAACACCCCGGTCAACCAGCTTCAACGCCGCGTAGAGCTGCTCGGTGAAAAACGCGGCTCTGCGGCAGTCATAGGCAAGGGTGGCCACCGCCGACAAGGTTTGCTGGTTTGCCGAGATAGCTCCCAAAGCCCGTCTCCATGCCCCAAATCGCCAGCAGCGGGCCGGGTGGAACGCCGTAGCGCTTTTCGAGCGACGCAAAAAGCGGCCCGTTGGCTTTCTTCAGGGACTTGCCCTGCGCGATGATCCCGGCAGCACCCCGCTTCTGCATGAAGGCGCCAAGCGGCAGCTTGAAATTTTTCTGGCCGCGGTCTGCCTTGATGGTTCCGGTTGAATAGCGTGTGTCCGCCAGGGCCATGAGGGCCTTGGGGCTAACGCCCTTGGCCCTGGCCTCCGCGGCAAATGCCGTCTTCCATTTTTCAAAACCCGCACCTGTATTACCACATTTGGCGGCCTGTGCCGCCGCAGGCCACATCATGACAACCGCCATACAAACCAACGCCGCGCCCACAAACCTCATCCCAATCCTCATTTCCCAAAAATCGCGGGCGGACATTGCCAAAATCCCCAGGCCTTGTCAGCACCTTCCAGCCGGATTATGGGACCCCATGAAAAATCATATCGAACGCCTTTTCCCAACCCAGATTTACCGCGCCGAAATTCCCGGCGCGGCGGCGCTTAATCTGGAGCTGGAGGATGCGAGCATGGCCCTCAGCCAGCGCGACGCCAAAGGCAGGCGCTGGTGCGAGAAACATGGCTATGCCGGCTACACGTCCTACGCCTCGATCAATGATCTGGCCCGGCGTTCAAAACCCTTCGCCAGGCTGGAAAAAATCATCCACGCCCACGCGGGCCAATTCGCCAAATCCCTGCAGTGGGAATTGCGGGGCGGCAAGCCCCTGTGCGATTCCCTGTGGGTGAACGTCCTGCCGCAGGGCGGTTCCCACACCTCCCACATCCACACCAACGCCGTGTTGAGCGGCACCTATTATGTGACAGCGCCACAAGGTGCGAGCCCCATTGTCTTCGAAGACCCGCGCCATGGCCTTATGATGGCAGCCCCTCCCCGCAAGACCAGCGTTTATGAAAGCCGCTCGCCCAAGGCGGGAACGTTGATGCTGTGGGAAAGCTGGCTCCGCCACGAGGTTCCCATGAACCGCGCCAAAGAGGACCGCATCAGCATCAGCTTCAACTGCGTAATCGGCTAGATCTTTCAAGGCAGGTGTTGATCCATTTGCTGCCAGGCTCCGTATAGCCTGCATGTCCCGGAAACACGGGAAGTGGGTTGCGCCTGCAGATGCGGACGCATTCTTGGCTCAATGGATTTTCAGAGGAAACATGACATGCATAGATTGATTATTGCGGCAGGCCTGGCTGCAACCCTCACGACCACCTCAGCGCTCGCCGACAACATTGTCGAAACCGCACAAGGCGCTGGAAAATTTGGAACCCTGCTGGCGGCGGCCAAGGCTGCGGGTCTTGCCGATGCCCTCGCGACAGGTAAAAACCTGACCGTGTTTGCACCAACCGATGAAGCCTTCGCCAAGCTTCCGGCAGGCACCGTGGAAAATCTTTTGAAGCCCGAAAACAAGGAGAAGCTGGCGGCAATCCTGTCCTATCATGTGCTGCCGCGCGTCCTCACCTCCAACCAGTTGCCCGCAGGCCCCATCCATGTGCGAACCCTCAAGTCTGAAGGCGACCGCACTCTCGCGATTGCCAAAGGCGACGGCGTGACCGTCGACGAGGCCAACGTCGTTGCAGCGGATATCAAGGCTGATAACGGCGTGATCCACGTGATTGACAGCGTCATGTTGCCCTCCAGCTGATCCGTCGCGTGGCCAGCCCCTTCCCGGCTCCGGGGAAGGGGCGCCGCGCCGCACATTTCCGCCATAAATCTATTGGCAATTGTGGTCGGAGACTTGTTGGAAGGGCTGCGTCATGTTTGCCAGGTTCTTTGCCGCGTTTTGCGTGATGTTGTTTTGCTCAAATGCAGGCGCCCAAACCCTGTCCAGCGATTGCCTGGCGGTGGCGCAGGGTCCGGCCACCGTTCATTTCGTGAAGTTCACCCCCGCCGCCCTTGCCGAAACTGAAGTGCAACTCACTTTCGTCGGCCATTCCACCTTCCTGATCGAAAGTGCCGCCGGTATCCGCATCGCCACGGATTTCGCTGGCTACGCCGGCGGCACAACACCCGATATCGTCACCATGAACCGCGCCCACAGCTCGCACAATACGAGCTTTCCCGACCCCGCCATCAAGCACGTGCTGCGCGGCTGGAACCCCGAAGGCGGCCGCGCCGAACACAACCTCTCGCTAAAGGATGTCTATATCCGCAACGTCACCACCGATATCCGGGGCGGCCAGATGGGCCGCATTCCTGACGGCAATTCCATTTTCATTTTCGAGATCGCCGGCCTCTGCATCGGCCATGTGGGCCATCTCCACCACGAACTCACCCCCCAGCACATGGGCCAGATCGGCAGGCTTGATATTGTGATGGTCCCCGTCGACGGCGGCTACACCATGGCCCAGGTCAACATGATGCAAGTCGTCAAGGATCTCAAAGCCTCAATAGTAATCCCCATGCACTACTTCGGCCCCGAAACCCTTTCCAACTTCATCTCCAATGCGAGGGCGACATTGAAAATAGATGTAAAGGATTCACCCACACTCACCGTCTCGCGCAAGACGCTGCCAAAAGAACCGACCCTGATCGTGCTGCCGTGGTATTGAGCTTGCAGCATTCGCCCTCGCCCGTATTCCAGTTCTATGAAGAATTACCGGATTGGTGCAAATAGGATTTGATAATTTCCAAACCCTCAGTTTCAGGCATCTGTGCAATCACTTCACTGGGTGTGCACCAGGGATAAGGCAAGCTAATCAGCCAGTTCATGAGCTTGTCATAATGACTCTGGGGAAATACTTTCATCTCGTCGATGGTGATCTTAAGTAGCTCTACAAGAAATTTATCGTCCGCCGTAAAATACCAATCATAACGCCCACAACCTATGCGAATGGGACCATTGTTCTTGCCGGACATGCCAACCAACCAGTGGCACGGAAAGTGTCGGCGGTCCTGTGAAGTTGGACGCGACATACAGAATGTGTACACATTTTCGAAGTCATTGGAGAAGCGGCGGCACAGGATATCTTCAATTGCATCCAGACCCGTTGCATTGGAAGGAAATGATATCGCGTCAGTATTGACTACCATCTCCAATTCGACATTCTCTGAAAATGCACGCCGCATCAGGAAAGGCCGATTGCCGTCCTTGGCATAAAAATAAGTACTGACAGTATCAAAAGGACTGGACATGAATAACCTTTTCAAGAAGGATTAAGGCGTAACTTCCACCTGCTTCACGCCCTTCGGCGCGGTCACGCCTTTCCAGGGCGCATGCGCCACAGTCACCATCACCTGTTGGTGAGCATAGATATTCAACTTTCTCACTCAGCCGCAACAATCACGCTCTGCCCCAACTTCTCCGCCACACCTTGCGGATCAGCAGCGATCACCTTGAGATAGGCCCGCGCCGGAGCGTCTGGTTCTGACCGTCCCTGCTCCCAATCGCGCAACGTTCCGACCGGGATTTGATAACGTTCGGCAAATTCTTCCTGGGTGAGCGACAGCTGACGGCGCAGCGTTCGCACACGTGGCACGCGCTTCCGGTTGGCAAGCTGATCCTCAGTCCGCGGCATATTGTCGGGATCATGGGCTGGATGATCAACATCCCCGCGCAACTCAGGTTCCGGGATATCGATCTTGACCCAGCCTAAGCCAGTTTTTTGTTCAAGCGTCCTATTTGGAAGCGTTCTCACGGTAATAATGGTTTTGCTCATGTTGCGTTGCCCTTCGGGCGGATATGATGCGGGTGGCTTCTCCGCGTTCAGTATAAACAATCGTCAATATGGAACGTGTGCCCATTGCGTAAGCAATCATGCGGTCTTCACCATAGTTTTCCCTATCGTCCAGTTCTTCAACGACGAGCGGGTCACTAAGTGCAAAAGCCGCTTCCTGAAACGTGATCCCATGTTTGCGAAAATTCTCTTCCGCTTTTATGAAATCCCATTCAGTCTTCATATACGGGTTTCCCGTAGTAATGTCAAGACAACCTTACGGCGTAACTTCCACCCGCTCGCGCCCTTTGGCGCTGTCACGCCTTTCAAGATGGCATTGGCCAAATGGATGGGCGCGTTGGTTTGTCTCGCCACAAAAATCACCGACCCCCAGTTTTGCACGTATATCGCCGTGCTCCCAGGCCACGCGATCGCGCGATAACTCGGTCTTCGGCGTACGCTTGCATTTATCATACTGGGCCAAGCCATTCGCCGACGGCGAAAACAGTAGCAGCGCAAATGTCGCTTTTATTTCCATGGCAGTTGGATAATCCCAAAGGATCCTCTCCCACAAGAAGTATGCGGGAGAGGATGGTGGTCGCCTCACATCCCCTTCGCGGCGTCCGTCACAACGCTGGTCCAGGCGCCTTCGGGCTTTGCGGTGATCACCGGATCAGAACCGCCTTTCATCAGTGTTTCCACTGTCCGTTCCGCCGCCGCCACATCGAGCGAGCCATCGGAGCCTTCGGTCAGCATGTTGATCTCCTGGATCATCGTCGTCTGGTGGCCTTCCGTCTGCGAGCCTGAAGCATCGTTTTCGAGAACGATCTTCACGGCGTCCGCTGGATTGGCGCGCGCGTCATCCCAGCCTTTCATGGAAGCCTTCACAAACTTCGCCATGGTGGCAACGAAAGCCGGGTCTTTCAGCTTGTCTTCGAGGACATAAAGGCCGTCCTCCAACGTCGCCACGCCCTGGTCCTCATATTTGAACACCACCAGCTCGTCAGCCTTCATGCCGGCTTCAATGATCTGGTAATATTCATTGTAGGTCATGGTTGAAATGCAATCGGCCTGCTTCTGCAGGATGGGGTCCACGTTGAAACCCTGCTTCAGCACGTTCACGCCGTCAGCCCCGCCGGTGGTTGGAATGCCGAGCTGGCTCATCCACGACAGGAACGGATATTCATTGCCAAAGAACCACACGCCCAGCGTCTTGCCCTTGAAATCCTCAGGCTTGGTGATGCCGGTTTCCTTGCGGCAGGTCAGCATCATGCCCGAGCGCTTGAAGGGCTGGGCGATGTTCACAACCTTGGAGCCCTTTTCGCGCGTCGCCAGCGCCGAAGGCATCCAGTCGATCACCACGTCGGCGCCGCCACCAGCCAGAACCTGCTGCGGATTGATGTCGGGTCCGCCCGGCATGATGGTGACCTCAAGGCCCGCATCCTTGTAATAGCCCTTGGCCTGGGCCACGAAGTAACCGGCGAACTGCGCCTGGGTCACCCACTTCAACTGAAGTTTCACCGCTTCGGCGAATGCGCTGCCCGATGTTGCCAGAAGCGCGCCTGCCGCTGCGGCGGCCAATAGATATTTCTTCATTTCAACTGTCTCCCTTTTCCAAAAAAACCCGCTTACGTCCTGTAAGACGGATGCCAAAAAGTCACCCACCGCTCGAGAGCGACAAGCAACCCGTAAAAAGCCGAACCCACCAGTGCTGCCACGGTGATTTCAGCCCAAACCATATCCAGCCCCATGCGGCCCACTTCCGTTGAGATGCGGAACCCCATTCCCACAATGGGGGTGCCGAAAAACTCAGCAACAATCGCGCCAATCATCGCCAATGTCGAGTTGATCTTGAGCGCGTTGAAAATGAAGGGCATGGCGGCGGGCAGGCGCAGCTTCACCAGCGTCTGCAGCCAGTTGGCGCCGTAACTCCGCATCAGGTCGCGCTCCAGATGCCCTGATGCCTGCAGGCCGGTGACGACATTCACCAGCATCGGAAAGAACGTCATCACCACAACCATCGCAGCCTTCGATTGCCAGTCGAAGCCAAACCACATGACCAGGATTGGAGCCACACCCACAATGGGAAGCGCCGCCGCCAGATTGCCCAGCGGCAGCAGCCCGCGCTTGAGAAAATCAAAGCGGTCGCACAGCAGCGCCACCAGAAATCCGGCAAGCGAGCCGATAATCCAGCCCGGAATGACAGCGCGAATGAACGTCTGCACAAAATCTTCGTAAAGCGTTGGCAGCGAGGTGATGAGCTTCGCCCATATGTCAGTAGGCGCCGGAAAGATCACGAAGGGCACATCGAAAAACCGCACGAAGGCTTGCCAGAACACCAGAACGGCCACGCCAAAAATCACCGGCGCGATGAAATTCTGCGTCTTCATGCGCGAACCCCCATGCGGGCATTCACCACGCGCTCAATGCCGCCCACACCATAGACCAGGCTTGCCGCGACTGCCGACGCCGCAACGAGTGCTGCCCAGATCTGGATGGTCTGCCCGTAGTAGGAGCCAGCCAGCATGCGCGACCCAATACCCGCTTGCGCCCCCGTCGGCAGCTCGCCCACAATCGCGCCCGTCAAGGCGATGGCGATCGCGATCTTGAGCGAGGTGAACAGAAACGGCATCGCCGCCGGAAACCGCAGCTTCCAGAGAACCTGTGGCCCACTCGCATTGTAGGTCCGCATGAGATCAAGCTGCATGGGATCCGGCGATGTGAGGCCCTTCACCATGCCGATGGTCACCGGGAAGAAGCACAGATACATCGAGATGATGGATTTGGGAAAAATCCCCGTAAGGCCCACCGACCCCAGCACCACGATAACCATGGGCGCGATCGCCAGGATGGGAATGGTTTGCGAAGCGATGATCCACGGCATCAGGCTTTTATTGAGCAGTTTGGAATGCACAATGGCCACCGCCAGCCCAATGCCCAGCAGCGTCCCCAGCGCAAATCCCAAAAGCGTCGAGGACAGCGTCACCCACACATGAAACACCAGCGACTTCACTTTCCATGGCGCCACCGTGAACACCGTTTTCCACACTTCAACCACAACCTGATGCGGAGCCGGGATCACCGGCCGCTCAAGGCTCCAGGAGATATCCAGCGTGTTCACCAAGCCGCCACCCGCCGCTTCAATTTTCGCCTCCGCCACCACCGTGTTCATGAAGACAGCCGCAATATACCAGGCAACAAGTATGGCCAGGCACACCACGGTCACAGGCATGGTCGAGTTTCTCCTCATCTAAACTCTGTCATCTCGTCTTCAATCCTCATAGCTGTGCCCCGCCTTCAACCCTTCCCTCACCCGCTGCGCGATCTTCAGGAACGCGCCCGTCTCGCGGATATCCAGTGTGCGGTCCCTTGGCAAATTCGTCTCGATCACATCAATGATCCGCCCGGGGCGCGGGCTCATCACCACAATCCGCGTCGACAGAAACACCGCCTCCGGAATTGAGTGCGTCACAAACACCACAGTTTTTTTGGTGGCCGCCCACAGCTCCAGCAATTGCTGGTTCAGCTTGTCGCGCACGATTTCATCGAGCGCCCCGAACGGCTCATCCATCAGCAAGAGCTTCGGCTCGACAGCCAGCGCCCGCGCGATGGAAACCCGCTGCTGCATGCCGCCCGACAATTGCCAGGGAAACTTCTTCTCAAACCCGCCCAGATTCACCAGATCCAGATTGCGCTTCACCCGCGCGGCCGCGTCAGCGGTCCCCATGATTTCCAGCGGCAGCCCGACATTCTGCTCAACCGTCCGCCAGGGATAAAGCGCTGGCGCCTGAAACACATAGCCGTAGGCGCGGGCTTTGCGCGCCTGTTCCGGCGCCATGCCATTGACCGAAACCGTCCCCGCGCTCGCCCGCTCCAAATCGGCGATCACCCGCAAAAGCGTGGTTTTCCCGCATCCCGAAGGCCCGATCAGCGAAACAAAATCCCCGTCCTTCACCGTCAAATTGATGTCCTGCAGGGCAAACACCGGCCCATCCGCCGTGGTGAACGTGAGGCTCAAGTCGCTGGCGCTGATCACGGCTTGAGCCGTCATGACCCCTCCCGGGCATTTTTTCATTGTCCCTAAAAACTATCCGCTCTTGACCATTTGATCAAGAATTATAAGGCGCCTTCCAATGCCCCAGTTGATAGCCGGCAAGGCGAAGGTTTTGCGATCATCGATGAAGGTGGAAATATTGCTTGCGGATAGGCGCTGATCAAGCTTTGAACGAACGTGAAGGAGCGTGGCTCCGCTCAGAGCGGATCGTCATTGGCCTGCTAGACGAAAGATTGAATTTTAAAATGCCGCACCCTAGACTGAAGCATGAGTTCTTGCTTTCTCTGTTCACAACATGTTTGTTGAGGTCCTGAAATGAGTGCTTTCAATGCTCGTTGAGCGCGAAATCCAATTGATCGCTCTGCGGGAAGCGGCAAAACGCGCATCATCAGGGCAGGGCGGCATCATCATCCTTGAAGGCGAGGCTGGCATCGGCAAAACCTCTCTCTTAATGGAATTTTCCAGTCGGGCCGCGAAGGATTGCAAATTTTTGTGGGGCGGCTGTGAAGCGCTTTTTACGCCACGCCCACTTGGTCCCCTGCAGGACATGGCGGAAGCCCTGGACAGCAATGTGGCGACGCTCCTTGGGCAAACGGCAGCCCAGGGCAGGATTTTTCCGGCCCTATTGTCCGCCCTGCAAAGCGCCGATGAAACGCGTGTCATGATTTTCGAAGACGTGCATTGGGCGGACAACGCAACCCTTGATCTGATCAAATACCTGGGCCGCAGAGTTTCAATGTTGCATGTCCTGCTGGTGTTAAGCCTGCGCCGGGACGAAGTTGACGTTGATCATCCCTTGAACCAGGTCTTGGGCGACCTGCCCTCTGCGGCCACAAATCGCCAGTCTCTCCAACCGCTTTCGCCCGACGCGGTCGCCACTCTCGCTGAATCTGCTGGCCACGGCGGCGAAAGGCTTCACGAGATCACGGGTGGAAACCCATTTTTTGTGACGGAGCTATTGGCTGGCAACAGCGACGACTTGTGGCGCATTCCCGCGTCAATACGCGATGCGGTCTGGTCACGCATTTCACGTCTCACCCCGGCGGAGCGTGAGTTGCTAGAAATGATAAGCATCGTGCCCGGAAGCATTGAATTTTCCCTGCTCCAGGCCTTGTTCGGCGCCAGTGCAAATGCGTCAATAGAAAAGTGCCTGAGCAGCGGCATGCTGCTCCGCGATGAACAGGGAAATCTCAGGTTCCGCCACGAGCTTGCCAGACAGGCAACGCTGGAACGCCTGAACGCCGCCCGGCAAAAGACTTTCCATCAAAAAGTTGAAGCAGCGATGACCGCAAACCCGGCAGGCTTTCCACTTTCACGCAGGGTTCACCACGCGGCAGGCGCAGATAACGGTCCTCGTGTTTTGTCTCTCGCTCCGCAAGCCGCAACTGAGGCCGCCCGTCTCGGCGCCCACCAGCAGGCAGCACAGCACCTGGCTACGGCATTGAAATATGTCGACCAGGCCCCAACCGGGCTTGTCGCCCAGCTTTACGAAGATTGGGCCTATGAAGCAGGCATCGCGCTTCAAATCGATGACTCAATCATCGCCGCCAGGCAAAATGCCATCAAGCTTTGGCAACAGCTGGGCCGGTTTGATAAAGTGGGCCTGAATTTGAGATGGCTGTCGAGACTGCACTGGTATCGCGGCGAATCGCAGCTTGCCAATGATTACGTCAACCAGGCTGTTGAGGAATTGGAAAAACAGGCGCCCGGCGCAGAGCTTGCCATGGCCTATAGCGCGCGGTCGCAAATGCACATGCTGAATGATCGGACTGATGAAGCCATCGCATGGGGAAAGCGCGCGATCAACTTGGCTGAGCAGCTCGGAGAGACGGAAACGCGCGTCCACGCGCTCAACAATGTTGGCAGCGCGTTATTGTTTTCGGGCCGGTCCGGCGGCGCCCAGTTCATGGAGGAAAGCCTGCGCCTCGCCCTGCAACATGGCTTTCATGAACAGGCAGCGCGAGCCTACACCAACTATGCCGAATATGGCGTCGTTTTCAAGGACTTTGCCCTCGCCGAAAAAATCCTCGCCGAGGGCATTGCATTTGATACGCGCCACGACCTGGACTCGTGGACCCATTATCTTGTTGGCCGCAAGGCGCAGCTTTGCATGGAACAGGGCAAGCTGCGCGAAGCTGAGACCATCGCTGCGGGCGTCATGAAACTTGATCGCCTGACACTTGTCATGAAACTTCCGGCCCTCATGGTCTTGGGCAGGGCCCGGATGCGTCTTGGTGAAAGCGATGGCCTGGGTCTTTTGCAACAAGCCTTGCGCGATGCCTTGGCGACTGGCGAGCCTCAAAACATTACGCCCACCCGTTTTGCATTGGTTGAAGCCGCGTGGTTATCGGGCGAGCGGGCGATGTCACACATGCATCTGAACGCCCTTGCCGCCATGGATTTGGCGGGGTTTGACCCCTGGGAACTCGGCGAAATGGCTGTCTGGTGGAAGCGCTGCAAAATGGGCTCTGAATTTGCAACCGAACCCAAAACATTGGCCGCCCCGCGCGCCGCCGAACTGCAAGGCGATCTCGACAACGCTGCGCATCAATGGCTGCAACTCGGGCTTCCCTATGAGGCTGCTCTGGTGTTGATGCAAACAGGCAAGAATGAATCTGCGTCTCGCCTGAGACAA
Source organism: Rhodobiaceae bacterium (assembly GCA_009885825.1). Lineage (GTDB taxonomy): Bacteria > Pseudomonadota > Alphaproteobacteria > Rhizobiales > Aestuariivirgaceae > Aestuariivirga. Next base: position 17,052 of record VFJY01000132.1, read on the forward strand.
GCAGTGATTATTCTCGATGAAATGGAAGCGAAATTGGCGGCAAGTTTCGCCCGGGCGGTGGCGAAAGGCTGTGGCACAATTGAACATATGCCAAGAGCGAGGCGCGGCCCATATTCGGCCTCACGCAATCACCCACTTGGCCTTACGCCACGCGAGGTGCAGGTCCTTGAGTTGGTTGTTCAGGGAATGGCAAATCAGGACATCGCTGCAAAACTGGTGCGATCCCAACGTACCGTTGAACATCACGTTTCATCGTTGCTCGGCAAGTTGAATGCCAATAGCCGCATAGATATCATGCTGCGCTTGCGCAGCGAGCCCTGGCTTTTGAAAAGCCAATAGCTTCCAAATTTAAAAATTGGGTGCGGGCCTTCGGAAAATTAGGTGGCCGCCCCGATGCAACCCGCGCGCGTTTTCCATAGCACTATTCCCAGCGCAGACAGGTGCGCGATGTTACAGATTGAACTGGGCAATGGTTCAATATCCTTGGCGGGCACTCGGCCAGTAATCCTATTCCTGCAAACTGGCGGGTGCCCAGAGGTGTTCGAGCTCTGGCGCCCAGACCATGCTGATTGATCGCCGCGGCGTCTATCAGGTGACAAAAATGGCAAAGGGCGGGGGTATGGAGAATCTATGTCGCGCAAAAGCGCAAATTTTCTGTTGCTTATCGCAGCCCTGCTATGGGGCATCGGAAACGTGGCTCAGCAAACAATACTGGAAGATATCGGGCCTTTCACCGCCGTTGGATTGAGATGCCTTGTTGCGGCTTTGGTTGTGCTGCCATTCACGCTGCGGAAAGTTCCAACGCCAGCAAAATTGGATAATGCCGGAAAGAAGCTGGCGTTGAAAACAATCACGCTCTTTGCAATTTCTGTCACTCTTTTGCAAATAGGATTTGGCTTGACCACGGTCACCAACGCAGGTTTCCTGGTGAATACGGTTGCTGTGATAACACCCCTCGTCGCCTTTTTTGTTATGCGGCAGAAAATTTCAACCATGGTTTGGCCAGCCGCGTTTATCATTCTCCTTGGGGCAGGCTTGATGAGCTCAACGTCAGCGGTGGCCTATGGGCTGGGAGACATCCTGTGTCTTGCCGCGGCCGTTTCCTATTCATTCTGGATGATTTATCTCGGCCAGTTTGTCATCCGCTACGGCCATGCATTAAGATTGACGTTCACGCAATTTACTGTCGCTGGCTTGGCATGTCTTTCGATTGGCATGGGTTTTGAGCCGATAAGTGCCGCGGGTCTCCAAAATGCGCTGCCCGAATTGCTGCTCTTGGGCGTATTCTCAACCGGATTTGGCTATTTGCTTCAGGCTGTCGCCCAACAAGATACCTCCGCAAGCGAAGCGGCAATCATTACCAGTGCCGAAGCCGTTTTTGGTGCAATCGGCGGGTATCTGGTTCTGGGAGAAACACTCAACCTGCATGGGGCATTGGGCGCAGCCCTGATTTTCGGTGGAATTCTGCTCGTCCAGTTACCGCAAAAACCGGCGCCCCGCTTGGCGCCAACCTCGCATATGTCACGATTTTCTTCCTATGCAAAAGTAAAATCCGGGCCGCGCTTGACCATTTGATCAAAAATCATAAAGTGGCAGGTGATGCCACACGCAAAAGCCAAACCCGCGATCAATACCCGCATCCAGGCCCGCAACAAGGAATTGATCCTTGAGGCGGCGCTGGAGGTCTTCTCGGTTTCCGGTTTTCGCGGCGCCACCGTCGACCAGATCGCCGCCAGGGCGGACATGTCCAAGCCCAACCTGCTGTATTATTTCCGCCGCAAGGAGGACATCTATGTGGCCCTCCTTGAGCACACCCTGAGCGATTGGCTGGAGCCCTTGCGCGCCCTCGATCCCGCGGGCGACCCGCTGGCCGAGCTCTCCCGCTACATCACCGCCAAGATGCAGATGTCGGAAGCCAATCCCATGGCCTCAAGGTTGTTCGCCAATGAAATCCTGCATGGCGCCCCCATGATCGAGAAGTTCCTCAAGGGCCCGTTGAAACAGCTCGTCGCCGAGAAGGCGGAGGTGATCCGGTTCTGGATGGCAAACGGCAAGCTCGCCCACGCCGATCCCTATCACCTGATTTTCGCGATCTGGGCTGTCACCCAGCACTACGCCGATTTCTCCGTGCAGGTTGAAGCCGTGCTTGGCCGCCGCGAAAATGGCAGGTCGGCGCAAAAGGCCGTGCTGGATATCCTGTTGCGCGGCTTGCGGCCTAGGCAACCTTGACCGTCCCGGGGTCCCAGCCATCGGGCTTGGGATATTGCGGGTTCATCTCTTCCAGGGTCTCGCGCACAATCCGCGCAATCGCCGCATTGCGCGCCCAGTTCCGGTCTGAAGGGATGACATGCCAGGGCGCCACGTCGGTTGAGCATCGCCTGACCGCCACTTCATAGGCCGCCAGATACTGATCCCACTTGGCCCGTGTTTCCAGGTCGCTGGGTTTGAATTTCCATTGCTTGGTTGCGTCATCAACGCGCTCCTGCAAACGAACCGCCTGTTCCTCTTTGGAAATATGCAGCATGAACTTCAAGATCTTCGTCCCCGCGTTTGAAACCAGTTTTTCAAACTGGTTGATCTCCTCATAGCGCCGCTCGATGGCCTCAGGGCTGGCGAATTTCTCAACCTTCACCACCAGCACATCCTCATAATGCGAGCGGTTGAAAATTCCGATGGTGCCCCTGGGCGGGCAGGCATGATGCACCCGCCACAGGTAATCATGGGCCCGCTCTTCCTCCGAAGGCACCTTGAAGGATTTGACATTCACCCCCAGCGGCCCGCAGCAGTTGAATACGGCGCGCACCGTGCCATCCTTGCCGGAGCAGTCAATCCCCTGTAAAACCACCAGCAGCGCGCGTTTGCCTTCCGCAAACAGGCGGTCCTGCAGCCTGTCGATGGCCTCGGCGTCAGCCAGCAACTGGGCCTTGGCTTTATCCTTGTCCTCAAAGGCGCTGTCATCCCTGGGGTCAAGCTTGGCGAGTTCAAGGGCCTTGCCTGGAGCCGCCGTGAATTTCGCCGCAAACGCTTTTTTAACACCCATGGACCAACGTCTCCTTTTTTGAACCCGAGTTGAAGCTGTGACAAGCCATCCTTCCAATAAACCACAAATGGCGGCCCCCGCCTACAGGCTGCCAGCCCTCGATCAGGATTTCCTGCTGGGCGATTCAACAAGGGGCCTGCGGTTCCAGCTCGAATACCAGAAGGCCGAGGAGCATCTGCGCGCCTGGGGCGTTGACTCAACCATTGTGGTGTTCGGCTCCGCCCGCGTGGCCGAGGGCGATGGTTCCGGCTGGTATGAGGCCGCCAGAAAATTCGCCCAGATCTGCTCCAATCACGGCGGCGCCAAATTGAACCATAGGCCGCCGCGCCAGAATGTCATCGCCACCGGCGGCGGCCCCGGCATCATGGAGGCGGCCAACCGCGGCGCCTATGACGCCGATGCGCCTTCCATCGGCTACAACATCACGCTGCCTCACGAGCAGGAACCCAATCCCTATTCCACCCCGGACTTGACCTTCCGCTTTCACTATTTCGCCATGCGGAAAATGCACTTCGCCATGCGCGCCGCCGCCCTTGTGGTCTTCCCCGGCGGCTTCGGCACATTGGATGAGCTGTTTGAAATCCTGACGCTGCGGCAGACCGGAAAGATGACCAAGCCGCTGCCGGTGCTCCTCTATGATTCAAAATTCTGGAACCGCGCCGTGAATTTCGAGACCTTTGTCGAAGCCAGGCTCATTCATAAAAATGACCTGAAACTTTTCGATTTTGCTGATACACCTGAAGAGGCGTGGGACGATCTCGTGGCCCGCGGACTTGATATCCCCAGGGAGTAGCAATGCCAGTCCGACTGAAGTTTCACGGCGCCGCGCAAACCGTCACCGGTTCGTGCTATCTCTTGGAAACCGACGACGCCCGTGTGCTCATTGATTGCGGCATGTTCCAGGGCTCGCGCACCGAGCGCGAATTGAACAGCCGGAAATTTCCCTTTGATCCCGCTAGCCTTGACGCCATGCTCCTCACCCACGGCCACGTCGATCACACCGGCCTCATCCCCAAGCTGGTGAAGCATGGTTTCACCAAAAAAATCCACTGCACCAGGGCAACCGTCGATCTCTGCGCGGTCATGCTGCCCGACGCGGGCTTCATCCAGGAGGCCGACGCGAAGTTCCAGAGCCAGCGCAATTTGAAGCGCGGCCTTCCCGAAGTGGAGCCCATCTACACTTTGGAAGACGCCCACAAGGCGCTTGAATATTTTTCAGGCCTTGAATACGAGGCCTGGATGGAGCCGGCCAAAGGCATTCGCGCCCGCTGGTGGAATGCCGGTCATCTCCTGGGATCGGCGTCCATTGAAGTCGAAGTGGCTCAGAACGGCAAGCCGCCCCTAAAAATCCTCTTCTCCGGCGACATCGGCCCCGATCACAAGATGCTGCAGCCCGACCCGCAAGCGCCAACCGGCTTTGATTATGTCATCTGTGAATCAACCTATGGCGGCAAGGACCGTTTCGAACGCTCGGAAGAAAAGCGCCGCGAATTGATGGCGGCCGAAGTCAACGCCGCCGCCGCAAGAAAAGGCGCGCTGCTCATTCCATCGTTTGCCGTCGAGCGCACCCAGGAAGTGGTGACCGATCTGATTTACCTGATGGAGCACGGCAAGGTTCCAACCGCCACCATCTTCATCGACAGTCCGCTCGCCAACAAGGCCTCGCAGATTTTCAAGAAGTATTCCAAAGACCTTGAGAATGGTGATCTGCTGTTCAAGGCTTTCAGCTCGCCCCTCCTCAAATCAACGGAAACCGTCGAAGACAGCAAGGCCATCAACCGCTTCTCCGGCTTTCACATTGTGGTGGCGGCCAGCGGCATGTGCGATGCGGGCCGCATCCGGCATCATCTCAAGAATAATCTGTGGAAAGCCAGCACCACGGTCCTCCTCGTGGGCTTCCAGGCTGCGGGGTCCCTGGGCCAGGTGCTGGAAAGCGGCGCCGAGATGGTGAAGATTCACGGCGAGGAAATCACAGTGCGCGCCACCATTCGCAGGTTTGAGGATTATTCCGGCCACGCCGATGGCCCCGAGCTGGTGCAATGGCTGAAGGAGCGCATGCCCATCGCCAAGACAGTCTTTCTCACCCACGGCGAAGAAAGCCCGCAAATAGCGCTTCAGGAAGCCATCACCGGAACGGTCGTCACGGGTGATTGCATTCTGCGGCCCCAGCTCGATGATGTCTATGAGCTCAGCGGCGAGGCCTGCGCCTTCCTCGAGCGCGAAAGTCAGCCCCGCATCGATCCGTCAAGCGTGGCCAAACACGACTGGAACAATGACCTCACCCGCCTGGTGCTCGACATCGACCAGGAATTGGCCAAAGCCGCCGACGCCAAATCCAAAGCCGCCATCATCCGCCGCCTGAATCGCGCCCTCGCCGGCGACACCCCCGACAACACCAGGCGACGCCCGCCCCTCTCCGGCGCCACGAGAAGGTCACGCGGCTTCGAGGATAACTGATCTCGCTTCTACCCCACCACCACCACGCGGGTTCCAACCTCCACCCGGTCATAGAGGTGGATGATGTCGACGTTCAGCATGCCGAAGCATCCCGCCGTTTTCTTGCGCCCGATTTCGGTCGGCTTGGCCGAGCCATGGATGCGGTTGATCGTGTCGACCTCGCCTTGGTAGAGATACAGGGCCCTGGCCCCCATCGGATTGTCGGGGCCTCCCGGCATACCATTGATGTGCTTGGCGAGTGAGGGGATTTCCGCAAGATGATAGGGCGCTGGAACCCACACCGGCCATTTCGCCATGCGCTTGATGACCGCCTCGCCCGTCCACGCCTTGCTCGATTTTCCCACCGCGACGCCGTAGCGCGTCGCCATGCCGCCGCCCGTCACGTGATAGAGAAAGCAGCGCTTCGCATCGACGACGATGGTGCCGAGGGGCTCCTGCGTTTTAAACTCCATCTCGCGCCGCCTGAACTTGTAGTCAACCTTCCGTGGCTCCGCCTCGTTGACCGGAAAGGGCTCGCCCGCTTGCGCCAGCGCCTGGCAGTTGTGGGCAAACCCTGCATAAAGCGCGGATGTCAGCAGCGCGCGGCGTGTGATCGGCATGGATATCCCTGCTCCCGTTGCAAGGCCTGTTTCTAAAGCGGCGGCGGCGAAGAATCAAGTTCGCGACCGTCCATTGCCACACCGGGTGGCAGTGGTGGGGAAGGTTGCGGAAATAACAAACACAACTCCTCTCTTGACAACATACCGACTGGTTGGTACGCATATTTCATGCAAATGACGCCAGCCAAGACTAAGCTCCTCAATGCTGCCCTCAGGATCGTGCGGACCAATGGCTATGAGGCAACGTCAGTGGATGAATTGTGCCGGGACGCAGGCGTCACCAAGGGCGCGTTCTTTCATCACTTCAAGAGCAAGGAAGACCTGGCCGTTGCTGCGGCAGGTTACTGGAACGAGGTCACCGGCAAGCTCTTCGCCGCCGCCCCCTACCATGACTATGAAGACCCGCTGGACCAGTTGATCGCTTACATTGACTTTCGCGCCACGTTGCTGGATGGCCGCTCAATACCCGAAGCCACGTGCCTGCTCGGCACTATGGTGCAGGAAACTTACGAATCGAATCCCGCCATCCGCGCGGCCTGTTTTGGTGGCATCACCAGCCACGCCGAAACCATTGCCGACATCATTCGCGCCGCCAAGGCCCGCCATGCGCCGAAGGCCACATGGTCCGCCGAAAGCCTGGCGCTGCACACGCAGGCCGTCATCCAGGGCGGCTTCATTCTGGCCAAGGCGAAAGATGATCTGGCGCTGGCGCGCGACTCGATCCTGCACTTGCGCCGTTATGTCGAACTGCTGTTTCATCATGCGAAGGAGGATTGACCATGTCAGACGCGGAAACCATCGAGATCCTGAATGTCATCCAACCCGGCAGGACTTACCGTGCCAACCGGGCAAAGTATGATGCCATGAAAACCGCGGTACTCAAGGTGCTGCCGAAATCGGCCCCGGGATTGACGGTGGAGGAGCTTGGCAAGGGTGTTTTGCCACATTTGCCTGAGAAACTTTTTCCTGGCGGCGCCACCTCTGGCTGGTGGATCAAGGCCGTGCAGCTTGATCTCGAAGCCCGCAGCGTCATTGCCCGGGTGAAAACAAAACCGCTGCGCCTGCACAAAGTCTGAAAAGAAATCCAGGAGGACTGAACCATGTCGACCAAAATCTTTGTGAACCTGCCGGTCACAGACCTGCCGCGCTCCATCGCCTTCTACACAGCCATGGGATTCACCCTGAACCCGCAATTCAGTGATGACACTGCGGCCTGCATGGTGATCAGTGAAGAGAACTACGTGATGCTGTTGACGCATGAGAAGTTCAAGGGCTTCAGCGATGAACCCATTCCCGATGCCCGCAAGACAACCGGACTGATGATCGCTCTGGACCGTGCGAGCCACGCCGCTGTTGACGCCACCGCCAAGGCGGCCCTGGCCAAGGGTGGCACAGAGCCGCGCCCCGCCAGGGACCTGGGCTTCATGTACAACCGCACCATCGCCGATCCCGATGGCCACCGCTGGGAGCCCTTCTTCATGGACATGGCAGCGGTGCCGCAACAGCAGCAATAATCATCAGCCTACGGAGGATAACATGAGCAACTTCATCTGGTACGACCTCATGACGCCCGACATGAAAGCCTCGGCGGATTTCTACGCCCATGTGGTGGGCTGGACCATCGCCGACAGCGGCATGCCCGGCATGAATTACTCAATCATCAAGGCAGGAAGCATTGATGTGGGCGGCATGATGCCGGTCCCGCCGTCAGCATCGGGCATGCCGCCGTGCTGGAATGGCTACATTCACTCAACCAACGTGGACAAGGATGCCAAGCGGGCCGTCACGCTTGGCGGCACGATTTTCCAGGAGGCAATGGACATTCCAGGCGTCGGGCGCTTTGCCGTGCTGGCCGACCCATTCAAGGCTGCCTTCATCATCTTCACGCCAAACTCAAGCGAAAGCCCGGCAAAGGTTCCCGATGGCACGCCGGGCCACATCGGCTGGCGCGAGCTGCAGTCCGGCGACTGGCAAAAGGCCTGGGCATTTTATGCCGCCATGTTCGGCTGGACAAAGGCAGACGCCATGGACATGGGACCCATGGGCACCTACCAGATGTTCAAGTCCGGCGAACAACTGATCGGCGGCATGATGACCAAGACCGCCGATGATCCCATGCCTCCCCATTGGAACTATTATTTCAACGTGGACAGTGCGGAGGCCGCCGTGGCGCGGGCAAAGTCAATGGGCGCCAAAATCACCTTCGGCCCCATGGAAGTGCCGGGCGGGCAATGGGCCGTCAACGGCATTGATCCGCAAGGCGCGTCATTCGCACTCGTCAGCACCAGGAAATAGGAGAGAGACCATGCCCTACACATTGAATTTTCATCGCGTTCTGAAGGCCCCGCCCTCGCGCGTCTACAAGGCCTTCCTCGATCCCGCAGCCCTGTGCAAGTGGATCGCGCCCGCAGGCTACACCTGCACCGTGCATCACCTTGATGCAAAGGCCGGTGGCACGTTCAAGATGTCCTTCACCGAATTTGATTCCGGCGGCAGCAACAGTTTTGGCGGAAAATACATCGAACTCATCCCCAATGAAAAACTGCATTACACCGATGTTTTTGATGATCCCAACCTGAAGGGCGACATCACGGTGACGGTTGTCCTCAAAAAAGTTTCCTGCGGCACCGACATGTCGATCACGCAGGCTGGAGTTCCTGATATCATCCCGGAAGAGATGTGCCATTTGGGCTGGCAGGATTCGCTCAAACAGTTGGCGCAGTTCGTTGAGGTTGCAGCGCCCGCAACGTGAACCCAGCTTAACTCCAATGTAACAGAAGGAATGACAGCCATGGCACAGTTCCATTAATCCTTGCCCATGCTGTAGTTTGGAGTCAAAGCAGGGCTATGGCCAACCGCCATGAAAATCCGCGCCAGTACAAATCGGTGAAAATCGGCGACAGTGCGTATACCTGACGCGCCATGGCTCAAGCCCAAGGCGGCAGCCAAAATAGCATGAATACGTGCACTGTCACTGATTTCCCGTGATAGCTACCAATCGCGTCAGACGCGGACGAACCCGAGCTTTCCACCTGCGCCGCGTTCCGCTCCAAAAACCGCAATATTTGAGTTAACTTCCTGAGCCATTCGGACAATGTCATCTCTGTCCAAATTCTCCATCGCGAGTCCGAGATACAGCTCCGTTATTTCTTCGTGATGGTAGGGGAGGGTATCCCATGGTTTTTCACTCTGCCGCATAGGTATGGCGAGGCGGTATTCGCTTTCGTGCTGCCATTCCAGCGTCTTGGCGTAGACAATCTTTTCGAGCATCAACTTCCGGCGTGCTTCCTGGTCCCCAAACAGGCTGCCCGCGATGAACTCAAGTGTGTCGTCGTAAAGCGCGGGCCGCTTCTCGCGGTAGGTGACTGGTCGAAACAGTTGAAACTTCGAGTCCTTGGCTAGGTTCGGCTCGATCCGCAACGCGATGCCCTTGTGGTTCTCGGCATAGTTGGACCACATCGCTTCGGAGTCTTTGCGGGTTGTCACACAGAGCACGCGGTATCCCTGCATGAACTCGTTTATCTCCGCAACGAACGCTTCGGCTCGAGTGCGCATGTACTCCAGGTTATAGACCGGGTTTCCTGGTTCTTTTGCTATCTCGGCCTTGATCACATCGGCGGCTTGGGGATTGGTCCTGAATGCGTGCTGAATGAGCGCGACTTTCTCCTTGATCGCCGAGCCGCACGTGGGCGGATCGTTGATGTGTTTAAGGATTACGTCTGTGAAGCCGCCCACAAGCCTCTCCAGCGCCGTCTCGGCATCTTCCGGAAAGATACTCTGAATCGTGAAGTCTTCTGTGTCATTGAAATCCGACGGCTTTGCATGCCTGAACGTTCCATTCCCAAGTGTTAGTCTTGCTCCCAGCACGCTGAGGTATTTGTAAATTGGTGGCTGTGCCATGAATCAACAGGAACTAAGTGAAGAATCAGATAGGTGCTGCAGCATCAATTTCTACTCCGGCGTTCTTTGGACAATGCCTGCGCATCTCTCAGCGCGATCAGTATCCAGTTCGGCAAATCGCGAAAGCGCAGCTTCATCGAGCCCGGGGTTCATCAGCATGCCCGCAACATCGTGTGCCTGTGCCTTCACCCCGTCGCTAATCTCGGAAACCCGTCGCCGGATAAGCGGCAGGCCGAGGCCTGCGTCGGCTGCGAATGCGGTCCAGCCCTTTTCGTCCAGTTCGGCAAGCGTCGCCCGATTGCCGATCTTCATGGCGAATTTCGGCGAGAGATCGGGATAGGCGACAGTCGCCAGCAGATCATAGAGGGGCGCGAGGCGCGGGCCTTCGCCGTCATAGAGGATCGAGAAGTTCTTGCCGTGCGCGTCGGCGTTTCCGGCGATCACATTGAAGATCACCGCATCGAGCAGTTTCAGCACATCGACTGCAGGCCTTGCGGCGACACTTCGTAGAAGTGCAAAGCAATCCTTGAAAGTCGGGCCGCCCTCGCTGGCGTATTTGGTTTCCGGCGGCACACCGAGCGCCTGGCAGAAATCCTCCTGATGGATGCGGCGCACGTTGCCATCGTCACCGCCCGCCCTGTCATAGCGTTGAACCAGCAGGAACGTTCGGTCCCGCACAACACGCGCTTCAACCGGCGCCACATCAAGGCCAACGGCCGCGGCCAGGCGCATCACGAAGGCTTCGTTTTCGGTTGTGGCCGAGAACCGCGAAATCGGCGGCTTGAGAATATGGGTTGTGGGCTGGCCGGGCGCGGGCAAGGCCACCGCGCCATCCACCAGAACCACCGGCACTTTCGATTGCGCGCCCGCGAGTGACAGCCGCAGCCCTTCCTCGCCTGCGAGCAGCGGGCGAACCGGCAGCGTGTCCAGCACCCGGATCAGCCCTGCATCGTCGAGCGGGTGTGGCCGCTGATCCAGGGCGGGAGCGGTTGTTGCTTCGCCGGGCGGCAGAAGTTGCAGCGCGCCCGCGACGTCGCCGCCGAGGCGGTCGAGAAGGGCGAAATCATTGCCGGGTGAAACGCCGAGCGCCCGCGCCGCCGCGTCCCGCTGGCTTTCTTCTGGAAGGAGACCGCCGAAGAACGGGCGGCACTCGCGTCGGGTGAAGGGCTCCGCGCGCTTTGGCAAAGAGGCGGACAAAGGCAGCGCCTCGTCGTCATTGAGCCAATCCGGCGCATAGGCGAAGCCGAGTTCGCCATGCTGGTTTTGCGTCAGCTGGCCGACAAGCCGACTGTCCCACCAGATGTCGAGGGCGCGCGTCATGCCTTGCGCGCTCCTTTGGGTTCAGGCGGGGCCACGATATCGAAGGAACAGCCTAGTGCTGCCAGGACTTGCAGCGTCTTACCGATTTGGGCCGTTGGCTTGCCCGCTTCGAGATCGACAATGAAGCGCAAGCCGACCCCTGAAGCACCCGCGAGCTCGTCCTGCCGCAAGCCGACGGCCTTGCGGGTGGTTCGAACAATGTCGCCGATCTCGGCAGGGGTGAGCGTGCGCTTTGCCATGATATTTACCGAGCGGTAAAATAACATGAATTTCTGGAGAATGTCAACAAAAATTTCCCGTTCGGGAAAACCAGTATGATGCGGCGGCGACAAAGACAAAATATTCCCGATCGGGAATATATGCGCTCAGCTCGAACAAGTCATTTCAGAATTCAAACTGAAATACAACCGCAGGATCACTGGCGGAAACTGAACAATGCCTTCCACAACTTCCCCAAAATAGAACACCTATTCCATTTTTCTTGGTCTTTTCGCCTTTCCGTGATTAAATCAGGAAAAAATTTTCACCGCGCGCAAAAAACGGGTTTTTTCGACACTCTAATGTCATGCTTTTTGGTGATTTCTTGGTGCTAAAAGCGAGCCTATTTGACCGATTTTGATGACATTCCGCGCGACTTTCCGGGCCTCAAGGAGCGCATTTTGGAGCGCGCGCCTGCCCTACCCAAGCGCCTCAGCCAGGTTGCCATCTATGCCATTGAACACCCCGATGAGGTGGCCTTTGGCACCGTCGCCAGCATCGCGGTCCACTCCGGGGTGCAGCCATCAACGCTGGTACGCTTTGCCAAGGCCATGGGCTATCAGGGGTTCTCCGAGCTGCAGGAAGTGTTCCGCTCCAGGCTCCGCGAACGCATCTTGAACTACGATGAGCGCCTCGAGCAATTGCGCCACCACGCCCATTCGGCCTCGAAGCCCAATGTCATATTCCATGGCTTCAGCAACGCCGCAAGGAAATCCATCGACATCCTGCAGGAGCGCCTGGAGCCCGGCAAGCTCGACAGCGCCGTACAGATTTTGGCCGGCGCCGAGACAGTCTACCTGGTGGGGCTCCGCCGCTCGTTTCCCATTTCAACCTACATGTCCTATGCCTTCGGCAAGCTCAACATCAAGAATGTGCTGATTGACGCCATCGGCGGCCAGGCCCAGGAAGAGCTGAGCTTCGCCACCAGCAATGATTGCGTGCTGGCCATCAGCTTCACCCCCTACGCCTCCGAAACCGTGGCGCTTGTCCAGGCGGCCGCCGCCAAGGGCGTGCCCATCGTGTCGATCACCGACTCAGGCTTTTCGCCCATCGCTTCGCGCGCCAAGGTTTGGTTCGAGGTGACGGAGGCGAATTTCGAAGGCTTCCGCTCCATGTCGGCCACCCTGTCGCTTGCCATGACATTGACGGTGGCTGTGGCCGAAATGAAAAGCCGCAGATATTAAACCGCTGGCGGTTCCGCGATTGAATTTCCGGTGCCCAGAACCTGCTGGTCAAAATCAATGATGGCGCCCGTCATCATGCCGGATTCATCGCTGGCGAGATAGCCGCAGGCCCTGGCCACTTCCTCAGGTTTCAACAGCCGTCCAAACGGGCGGCTCGCTTCCGCATTTGCCAGCCAGCCTTCCTCCGCGTCATGATAGGTTTTCATGATGCGGTCTTCGCCCGGTGTGTCCATCCAGCCGATCATCAGGCCATTGACGCGGATCTGGTGCTTCATCACCGAATAGGCCGTGTTCCGGGTCAGCGTCGCGAGCGCGCCCTTGGAAATGCAATAGGCCGAAATGAAATCCTGCCCGCCATGGCCCGACATGGAAATGATGTTGACGATCGTGCCCTTGATCTTTTCGCGCTTCATTAAATGGAGCGAATCCTGGATGAGAAAATAGGGAGCCCTGACATTGACCGCCATCATGGCGTCAAAAAGCTCAGGTTTTGTGTCCCAAATGGTGCCCCGGTCGGTGATGCCCGCCGCGTTGACAAGCGTATCCACCCGGCCAAATTCGGTGTCGGCGGCCGCAATAATTTTCCGCGTATCATCCACGCTGGCGAGATCGGCTTTCACAAAAAGCGTTTTGACGCCCTTCTTTTCCAGATCGGCTTTGACACGTGCGCCATTTTTTTCATTGCGGCCGGTAATGACAATGCCTTTGCAACCGCGATCCGCAAAGAGATGCGCTATCGCTTCGCCCAGTCCCTGGGTTGAACCCGTGACGACAGCGATCTTGCCGTCGAGAGAGAGGTGCGAGAGCGACGAGGCCAGCATCAGGCCACCTTGACAGGCTTGCCGGTTGACCACGACTTCGTAGCCGCGTCAGCCAGCTTCTGCGCCTGCAGTCCGTCATGGCCATTGGGTCTGGCGGACACGCCCTTGGTCACGCCATCAATGAAGCTGTCCACCTCATTGGCGTAAGCCTGGCCATAACGCTCGGTGAAGAAGTTGAGCACCGGGTCGCCCTGGAAACCATTTCCATTTGCAAGCTCTACTGTCGTGTTGTGAACGTTCCCGGCCCGCAGCATGCCCTTGGCGCCGTGCACTTCCATGCGCTGGTCGTAGCCGTAAGTGGCCCGCCTCGAATTGGTGATCACGCAGATCTTTCCCGAAGCCGTTTGCATTTGCACTGACGCCGTATCAACGTCACCCGCCTTGCCGATGTCCTTGTCAACCAGCGAGGCACCGAGCGCCTGCACCACGACAAATTCCTCACCCACCAGAAAGCGCGCCATGTCAAAATCATGGATCATCATGTCGCGGTAAAGCCCGCCCGAGCGCTTGATGTAATCGACAGGTGGCGGGCCGGGATCGCGGCTTATGATCGTCACCAGCTCAACGGTTCCGATGTCACCCTTGCGGATGCGCTGCTCCAGATTGGCGAAATTGGGATCGAAGCGGCGGTTGAAGCCGATCATCAATTTGGCCTTGGTCTTTTCCACAACCTTCAGGCACTTCTCAATCCGCGCCACCGAAAGTGAAACCGGCTTCTCGCACAGGATCGCCTTGCCAGCCTTCGCCGCCAGCTCGATGTAATCCGCATGGGTGTCAGTCGGCGTTGCAATCAAAACCGCGTCAACATTTTTCGATTTGATAATGTCTTCAATACTGGCAACCTCAGCTCCCACCGATTTGGCCAACTCCGCCGCAGCCTTCGGCATCGCATCCGCAATAAAGACGACTTTCGCCTTGCTCGATTTCGCAATTGTGGCCGCATGCACCTTGCCAATTCTGCCAGCCCCAAAAATTCCAAACCTGATCATTTACCTCTCCCAAATAGCACCAAAAGTGATGCTTTTTTCATTCAAAAATACATCAAAAAGTGACCAAAAAGCATGACATTAGCATACAAAAAAAATTGCAATCTTTCATGCTCTCATGGTCTTCCTCGATAAATCGTGGAATAAATATTCTAACTTGACTTCATTTTGGAATTGTTGTTTCAATATGTCAAGTCCACCCCGAGTTTAGGAGAAAATAATGACGTCCAAAAGCGGCAAAACGGCCGAACTTGACGTCATTACCGTAGGCCGCTGTTCCGTTGACCTCTATGGCCAGCAAATTGGCTCCAGGCTTGAAGACATCACGTCCTTTGCGAAGTCAGTTGGCGGCTGCCCGTCCAACATTGCGATTGGCACCGCCCGCCTTGGCCTGAAATCAGCGGTGATCACCCGTGTCGGCGATGAGCAGTTGGGCCGTTATGTGCGCGAGCAGATGACCCGCGAAGGCGTCAATACCGATGGCATCGTGACCGATCCACAGCGCCTGACCTCTTTGGTGCTATTGTCGGTGGAAAACGACAAGACCTTTCCCCTGATATTCTACCGCGACAATTGCGCCGACAGCGCCCTGTGCGAAGACGACATCGACGAGGCCTTCATCAAGTCAGCGCGCGCGCTGCTGGTGACAGGCACGCACTTTGCCAGGCCCCACAATGATGCGGCCCAGCGCAAGGCCATACGCATTGCCAAAACCAATGGCGCCAGGATCATTCTGGACATTGATTACCGGCCAAATCTCTGGGGCCTTGCCGGACACGCCGCCGGCGAAGAACGCTACATCAAGTCCGACCGTGTTTCCGGACACATGAAATCCATTCTCCCCGAATGTGATCTGATTGTCGGCACCGAAGAAGAAGTTCACATTGCCGCTGGCAGCGAGGACACTTTGACAGCGCTGAAAACCATCCGGTCGCTTTCAGCTGCCACAATCGTTTTGAAGCGTGGCCCCATGGGATGCGTGGTCTATCCCGCTGCTATCCCCAATCGATTGGAAGATGGAATTGTCGGCCAAGGCTTTCTCATTGAAGTTTACAACGTGCTGGGGGCCGGTGATGCTTTCATGTCCGGCTTTCTGCGCGGCTGGCTGAAGGGCGAGCCGCTGGAAACCAGCGCCACCTACGCCAATGCTTGCGGCGCGTTCGCCGTGTCGCGGCTTCTCTGCTCGCCCGAAATTCCAACCTGGGAAGAGCTCCAGTATTTCCTCACGCATGGCAGCACTTACAAGGCGCTCCGCAAAGACGAAGCCATCAACCATGTGCATTGGGCCACAACCAGGCGCGCACAACCGGAAAAACTCCTGGCGCTTGCCATTGATCACCGCATGCAACTTGAAACCATTGCAGATAACGCCGGCGCACCGCACGCCCGCATTTCGGATTTCAAGCGCCTGGCCGTGGCGGCAATCGCCAAGGTCGCCAATGGCCAGCCCGGTTTTGGTACATTGCTTGACGACACCTATGGCCGCGAGGCCATGTTCGATGCCGCAAAGCTTGGCCTCTGGATCGGGCGGCCCCTGGAGCAGCCGGGATCACGTCCGCTCCGTTTTGAATTCACGCAGGATGTCGGAGCCAGGCTGGTTGAATGGCCGGTGACCCACACCATCAAGTGCCTGGCCTTCTATCACCCCGATGATCCAACCGAACTCAAAACTGAACAATCACAGAAGCTGCTGACCCTTTATGAGGCCGCCCGCATGGTGGGCCGCGAACTGCTGGTCGAAATCATTTCAGGTAAACATGGCCCTCTCAATGAGGACACGGTTTCGCGCGCCATGGCGGAGCTTTATGCCCTTGGCATCAAGCCCGATTGGTGGAAGCTTGAACCCCAGACCACCAGCGCCGCCTGGAGCAACATCGAAAGAACCATCGCCACCCATGACCCCTATTGCCGTGGCATTGTGGTTTTGGGCCTCGATGCCCCCGAGGCCGAACTCGCCAAGGCTTTTGAACTGACCGCCGGACACGCCGCCGTCAAAGGCTTTGCCGTTGGGCGCACGATCTTCAGCGCCATCGCAGGCGATTGGCTTTCCCACAAGATCGACGATGCAAACGCCACATTGCAGATGGCCGGGCGATTTGCCAAATTGGTCACTGTCTGGAACGCCTCCCACCCCTGAGCCAAGCCGGATTTTGAAAAGGAGCCTATCCATGGGCAAAACTATTCGCCTCACCGCGGCGCAAGCGCTGGTCAAATTCATGACCCGGCAGATGACCCTCATTGATGGCAAGAAGGTGCCGATATTTGCCGGTGTCTGGGCCATCTTTGGCCACGGCAACGTGGTGGGAATTGGCGAGGCGCTCTATGGCGCCAGAAAAGAGCTGCCAACTTTCAGGGCCCACAATGAGCAGGCCATGGCGCATGCCGCAACCGCTTTTGCCAAGGCCTCCAGGCGTCGCCGCATGATGGCGGCGACCACCTCCATCGGCCCCGGAGCCTTGAACATGGTGACCGCCGCGGCTGTCGCCCATGTCAACCGTATTCCTTTGCTGCTGCTTCCCGGCGATGTCTTCGCCAATCGCCAGCCAGACCCTGTGCTGCAACAGGTCGAGGATTTCGGTGACGGCACGGTTTCCGCGAATGACTGCTTCAAGCCGGTGTCCCGTTATTTTGATCGCATCGCAAGGCCAGAACAGCTTATTCCCGCCCTTAACCGCGCCATGGCGGTTTTGACCGACCCCGCCGATTGCGGGCCGGTCACGCTCTCCATGTGTCAGGACACGCAAGCCGAGGCCTATGATTATCCCGTAAGCTTCTTTGATGAAAAAGTCTGGACAACGCGGCGCATGCGGCCCGATGAGGAGGAGCTTGCCAAAGCCGTCGGTGTGCTGAAGAATGCCAAAAAACCTGTCATCATCGCAGGCGGTGGCGTGCTGTTTTCAGAAGCCTCAGCCCAGCTTGCAAGCTTTGCCCAAGCCCACGGCATTCCGGTGGTTGAAACCCAGGGTGGAAAATCATCCCTGCCCTTTACCCATCCCCTGAACATGGGAGCCGTCGGTGTCACCGGAACCGCCGCCTCCAACACCGTTTGTGAAGACGCTGATGTGATTTTGGCGGTGGGCACAAGGTTGCAGGATTTCACCACCGGCTCCTGGACCCTGTTCAAGAATGCCGGTCGAACCATTATCGGCCTCAACACGCAAGTCTTTGACGCAACCAAGCACCGCGCCCTTCCATTGGTCGCCGATGCGCGCGTCGGCCTTGAAGAACTTTCGATCAACTTGGGCAAATGGACAGCCCCTGCCGCCTGGACCAGATCGGCGCAAAACGGATTCGCCGCATGGCTCAAGACAGCGTTAAAATACACCAACGCCAGCAATGCGGAGAGACCCTCTGACGCGCAAGTCATTGGCGCCGTGCAGCGGGCGCTTGGCCGGGAGATTTCCATACTGGCCGCCGCTGGCAGTGTCCCGGGCGAATTGCACAAGCTTTGGCAGGCGAGCTACCCATCATCTTACCACATGGAATATGGCTTCTCCTGCATGGGCTATGAAATCGCCGGCGGCATTGGCATGAAAATGGCCCAGCCCGACCTCGAGGCCGTGGTCATGGTGGGCGACGGCACCTATCTCATGATGAACTCCGAACTCGCAACATCCGTGATGCTCGGCATCAAGCTCACTGTCATCCTGCTTGACAACCGGGGCTACGGCTGCATCAACCGTTTGCAATTCGCCAGCGGTAGTGAGCGCTTCAATAATCTGTTCGACCACAACACGCTCCATGAGGTTTCGCCCGATATTGATTTTGCCGCCCACGCTAGAAGCCTCGGCGCAATTTCTGAAAAAGTCTCGTCGCTGGCTGACCTCGAAACCGCATTAAAGAAATCCAAATCCAACAGCCGCACCACGGTGATTGTCATTGACACGGATCCCATGATGTCAACCGACGCAGGCGGCAATTGGTGGGATGTGGCCATCCCCGAGGTTTCATCCCGCAAACAGGTGCAGGCGGCGCGCAAAAAATATGTGAAGGCGCTTGTGAAGCGGCAGGCCATTACCTGAGCAAGCAATTTCCGGAAAATGCCCGGCCAGCGGTTTACGCCGGGCTGGAATATGGTAACCTGTCCCCATTCCAGAAAGAAGGCGCTTGATCTCAATGACTAACCTGTTGGTAAAACCCCGCAAAGGCGGCGGACGTGTCATTCACGTCACGCCCAAGACCGCGCGCTGGGCGCATGTGGGCTTCGACGTGTGGAAGCGTGAAGCGGGTGAAATCGCCACGGGCATTGATGGCGACCGCGAAATCTGTCTGGTTTTCATCAGCGGCCGCGGCAAGGTGCGCGTCGGTTCAAACGAGCTTGGAATTTTAGGTGGGCGCGCAACGCCTTTCGATGGCAAGCCTTGGTCGGTCTATGTCTGCCCCGGCCATGTCTGGTCCGTCGAGGCAACTGAGGATTTGGTTTTGGGCGTCTGCTCGGCCCCCGGTGTTGGCAAGCATGAATCCCGTGTGATAGCCCCCGACAAGCTCGTGCAGGAAATCCGCGGCAAGGGCTCCAACGTGCGCCATGTCACCAATATCCTGCCCGAATGGGAGCCAGCCGAGAATCTTCTGGTGGTGGAGGTCATAACACCAGCCGGCAACACGTCATCCTATCCGCCCCACAAGCATGACCAGAACAACCTGCCCCACGAATCATTCCTCGAGGAAACCTATTACCATCGCTTGAACCCGCCCCAGGGCTTCGCCTTCCAGCGGATCTACACCGATGACCGCGAGCTCGACGTTTCCATGGCCATGGAGGATGGCGATGTGACGCTGGTGCCAAAAGGCTATCACCCTTGCGCCACATGCCATGGTTATGATTTGTACTACCTTAACGTGATGGCTGGTCCAAAGCGGACCTGGAAATTCCATAACGCCAAGGAACACGAATGGCTGTTGAAGCAGTAGAAGCCCGGCCCGCAGCCTTCATTTTTATTTTTGTAACCGTAGCCCTTGATATGCTGGCCATCGGCATCATCATTCCGGTGCTGCCCAAGCTGATCGAAAGCTTTGCCGATGGCAACACGGCGCGCGCCGCTGAAATTGTCGGCATTTTCGGCACGACCTGGGCCTTTATCCAGTTCCTGTTTTCGCCAGCCCTCGGCTCGCTCTCGGATCGCTTCGGGCGCAGGCCCATTGTGCTGTTGTCAAATCTCGGGCTCGGCCTTGACTACATCTTCATGGCGCTGGCCCCTGCCCTCTCCTTGCTCTTCATCGGACGGGTCGTCTCCGGCCTCACATCCGCCAGCATCGCAACCGCTGGCGCCTATATCGCCGACGTCAGCCCGCCCGAAAAACGCGCCCAGAATTTCGGCATGCTGGGTGCGGCCTTCGGTTTAGGCTTTGTCCTGGGGCCAGCCCTTGGCGGCATTCTTGGCAGCTATGATCTGCGCTATCCCTTCTGGGCCGCAGCCTTCATGAGCCTCGCCAACTTCGCCTATGGTTATTTCATCTTGCCTGAATCCCTGAAACCGGAAAACCGCGCGCCCTTTTCGTGGGCCAAGGCCAACCCCCTGGGCTCGGTCAAACTGCTTTTGAGCCACCGGGAGCTTTGGGGCCTGGGCGTTATGCAGTTCCTGTCGCAACTGGCCCACACATCCCTGCCATCGGTCTATGTTCTCTACGCTGGCTATCGCTACGGATGGGGCCCGGGCGAAGTAGGCTTTTTGCTGGCGGGCGTGGGCGTTGCCTCGGTGGTGGTGCAAGCGGGGCTGGTGAAACCCATCGTCAAGCGTATCGGTGAACGCCCGGCACTATTGGCCGGATTGCTTTTGGGCGGCATCGGAATGATCTGGTATGGCGCCGCCTGGACAGGCCCCCTGGCCTGGATCGCCGTTCCCGTCGCCGCCTTCTGGGGCCTCTTTGGCGCCGCCAGCCAATCCATCATGTCGCAACGGGTTTCCGCCTCCGAGCAGGGCCAATTGCAGGGCGCGACCGCCAGCATTACAGCTTGCGCCGGCATCATCGGCCCCTTCCTCTTCGCCTTCATCTTCGCCCGGTCAATCGACCCTGCCTATGGCATCAATCTCCCGGGTGCGGCCCTCTGGCTTGCCGGATTTTTGCTCTTGCTGGCATTCCTGTTTGCGGCCTGGCAGTTGAACAGGGCAAGAAAATAAAAGGAAGTGCGCCTCACCGCAATGCGCCGTCCGTCTGCTGCGCTGCCGGCAAAGACCAGGTGGACGCTTTCACCCTGCTCCCATATTCTGCGCGCCCGTGATAGGGTGCAAAACCATGGGAGCATCAGGGACATGGGCGGTCCGTCTTGGTCTTGGCCTGTTTCTTGCGGTGGCCAGCGCCAAGGCGGAGGACACCCATTGGACAAGCCGCGAATATGTGGATCTGTATTTCCGCCACTATAACGGCCGGGTGCCTCTACCGCATCTGCGCGAAGACGCGCAAAAGGCGCTGTTCAATCACCTCATTGATCCGCGCAACATCACCCGCATTGCGGAGGCTTCCGTATCGCAGGATGAAAAGCTCCGCCAGTTGCGGATCATTCTTGCCGTGCTCGGCGCCTATCGCGCCGCTTACAACGTGGCGGTCATCGTAGGCGAGCCGCTCGAGCAGGAACTGACTCTGGTTCAGGCCTACTCCCTTCAGGTTGCGGGCACATTGGCAAGCCTGATGCGAAAGCCGCCCGGTGCTGGGGACGCTTCTTCCGCCTGGGCCACGCTTGTCGAAGGCGTGATCGCGTCGACTGACGATAGCGAACATTACTCGCCTGCGCAGAGCGCGATTCTTGCGGAGGCGGTCACTCTGCATTATCCGGCCATCGCCGCGGTTCTGACAAAGGACGATCGCCGCCGCCTGCGCGCTCAAGCGCTCGCCCTCAAGCCCGCGCATGGCAACGCCGCCCGGCGCGAGGCCATGGCGCGAATGAAACGGGTGCTCTCGACCGCGCCATAGGGGCCCCAGCAAGAGCCAACGCCGACGACTCCCGATGACAACTTCATGTTCTGAAGCATTCCACGGCCGTTAACTTCGCAAGTTTTCTGTCTTTCCGGGATTCCGGGAGGGCCGGCTCGAGGCGCGGGGGCTACTTCCGCCTCAGCTTCGGCGCGAACACCGTGAGTGTTTCCCCCTTCGCCAGATCGGCCTTCTGCTTGCCGTAGGTTTTGAAGCGCTTGAGCACGCTGGTCATTTCCGCATCGCTCAGGACCACCGGTTTGCCTGCGAGGCTTGCCGCCCAGTATTGCTGGCATAGCCCTTCAATTTCCCCCGCCAGCCACAGGGCCTTGTCAAGATTCGGGCCAAAACAAATCTGACCGTGGTTGGCGAGAAGACAGCCATTGCGATCCTCCATGGCCTTCAGCATCGTATCTGACAGTTCCTGGGTGCCAAACTCCGCATAGTTGGAAACCCGCAAGCTCGTGCCGCCGGTCACGCCGATCATGTAATGAAACGCCGGAACATCTTTGCGCAAGCACGAGAGCGCCGTGGCCCAGGTCGAATGCACATGCACGATGGCCTTGGCCTCGGGCCTGGCCCGGTAAATATCCATGTGCATGCGCCATTCAGTGGATGGCAGATAGTCGCCCGAATAGTGTCCTTCCAGATCCATCTCGACCACATGCGCCGGTTTCATTTTGGCGTAAGGCACACCCGATGCCGTCAGCAAAAATCCCCCATCAGTGCGAACGCTCACATTGCCAGAGGTGCCGCGATTGATGCCTTCGGCGTTCATTTTCAGGCAAGTCTCGATAACAGCCTTGCGCAGTTCCATAAGTTTCAGTTTTTTCATTGGGGTTCCGTTATTGGATTGATCTCGACCGCAGGCCCATCATAGAAAGGCAGCGATGGAATTACAATTGCCCCGTGGAATAGCCGTCATTGACGCCGGCAAAACCAACACAAAAATCGTGTTGTTTGGCCCTGATGGCGGGTTGGTGACCGAGCGCAAGGTGGCGAGCCAAAACCATGAGGGCCCGCCCTATCGCCACATCGATCCAACAGTCTTTATGGGGCTTTGCCAGGCGGCGCTGCCCGAACTTGATGCCATTCTACCTATTGATGTCGTGGTGCCCTGCGCCCACGGAGCGGCCATGGCCTGTGTGGCCGCAGACGGCTCTTTGGCCCTGCCCGTCATGGATTATACATCCGAACCGCCGCCTGACATCATCGCGGCTTACCGGAAAATACAGCCCCCATTTCACGAAGTTTATAGCCCGCTGCTTCCCATGGCGCTCACCCACGCCTTGCAGCTCTTCTGGCAGCAGCAAGCCTTCCCGCAGGAGTTTGCAAAGACGCAAACCCTGATGACCTGGATTCAATATGTCGGATTCTGCCTGAGCGGAGTGGCCATCTCCGAAATTTCCAGCATGTCGTGCCAGACCCATTTGCTGAATGTGAACACCGGCAAGCCCTCATCCTTCGTTCGGGCGATGGGCTGGGAGAAATTTTTGCCCCCCTTTGCCAAAGCCTGGGAACCCATCGGAAGCCTGCATGAAAAATTTCGCGGCAGGGCGTTTCGCGGGGCTGGCAAAGTCCTGGCTGGCGTCCACGACTCCAACGGAAACTATCTGCGTTACCTCGCTGCGGACCAGAAGAGGTTCACCCTGCTTTCAACCGGAACCTGGATCATCGGTTTTGACACGGAAGCCAGGCTGCAATCCCTCGATGAAAGCCGGGGCATGGTTTCCAACACGGATGTTCTTGGAAACCATGTCGTTTGTTGCCGGTTTTTTGGCGGCAAGGAGTTTGAGATTCTGGGCGAGGGAGTCCCTGGCGACGAGGCAACTCTCAACGCCGTTCAGGATTTGATCGCCCAGGAAACCTTTGCCCTGCCCTATTTTTCCGACAGCGTTGATGGGCCAGTTCCGCACCGAAGCGGCAGCCGCGGCGAGATCACAGGTCCCGCCCCAGCCTCGCCGGAACAAAGGGCGTCCCTCGCCTCGCTCTACTGCGCGCTCATGGTGTCCGAGTCACTCAACTCAATAGGTTCAACACACGACATCATCGTCGACGGACCGTTTTCTGAAAACCTGGTTTTCCTGATGGTGTTGGCCCAGCTTCGTCCCAATCAGGATCTTTTTGCTTCCGACCTGCGTGACGGCACCACGGCGGGCGCCGCC
Source organism: Rhodobiaceae bacterium (assembly GCA_009885825.1). Classification (GTDB taxonomy): domain Bacteria; phylum Pseudomonadota; class Alphaproteobacteria; order Rhizobiales; family Aestuariivirgaceae; genus Aestuariivirga. The sequence goes on from VFJY01000132.1 coordinate 40,691, forward strand.
TGCCTCGCCCTGATGCAAAGTGGAGATCTGCCCCATGTGCCGCTTTCGCTCGTGCAAATTCACGCGAGCAAACTTGCGGGCTTGCAAGAATATGCCGCCACTTGGCTCGACCTCGCCCATCGCTGAGTTAACCTATCAGCAATATTCCCGGTGCACACTGAGGCCATAGTGGTGGGTGTGATATGCGTAACAACGAAGTTTCAACTTTTACCCTGACGTGCCCGGGCGAAGACACAACCGACCCGCAGGTTCAGGAAATCCAGGGCCGTGGCAATCTTCCGCTGATGATCGGCGATGATGTGCTGGCTGAAATAAAATACGAAGACCTGGTCGAAAGTTGGGAATCGGCGGTTTCTTTGCCAGCCACCGAGCTCAACGCCATGACGACATTGGCTGGCCAGCGCCTGGGCCTCATGCTCGAAAACAATCTTGAAGCTGAGGATTTGACCGACGTTGTATCCGACGCAGCCGTGCTTTTCCTGCTGGCCATGCGCCGCTTCGGCGTTTCCGAACCCCACCGGATTCCCGCCTGCACCGTAAAGTGGAATGGACACGAGGCCATTGAAAGTGTTCAAATGCTGGCATGAAAGCCAGCGAACCGCCTGTCTCCGCCGCCGATTATGGCCGTTCCCTCCGGGGCCTTGGATTTAACCTGATTGTCGCGGATGTGCCCCGTGCCGTAAGGTTCACAACCGAAGTTCTGGGCGCCACATCCTTTTTTGACAACGACAGTTTTGCCGCCATGAAATTGGTGGGCGGCGACTTCATGTTCCACGCCGACCACACCTATCACGGCAATCCCTTGGCCGGCATGGTGAAAACCGCTGAAGCCCGGGGCACCGCCGTTGAACTCCGCGTCTACGGTGTCGACCCCGATCAGGCGGAAAAACGCGCCCGCGATGGCGGCTGGACCATCCTCGCCGGCAGTCTCGACAAACCCCATGGCCTGCGCGAATGCATGATCATTGACGACGATGGCTTTGTCTGGATTCCATCCGTTCATTTGCCGAAATAGGATGCTTATTCCAATCCTCAATTGATTTGGCTGGCCTATATGGTCTAAGCAAACCCCAGCTACAGTCATATAGAGAGTAAACAATGGTCAAGGAAATCGGGCACTTCATCGGTGGCAAGCATGTCAAGGGCCAGTCGGGCCGGTTTGCTGATGTCTTCAACCCCAACACCGGCGAAGTGCAGGCCAGGGTGGCGCTCGCCTCCACCGCTGAACTGCGCGCAGCAGTTGAAAATGCCAAGGCCGCGCAGCCCGCCTGGGCCGCCAAGAACCCGCAATTTCGTGGCCGCATCATGATGAAATTTCTGGAGCTTGCCGCCAAAAACAAGGAAGAACTTGCAACGCTCATTTCAATGGAGCACGGCAAGACGGTTCCCGATGCTTTGGGTGACCTGCAGCGGGGCGTAGAAGTGGCCGAGTTTGCCTGTGGTGTTCCCCATCTCCTCAAAGGCGAATTCACCGATGGCGCAGGCCCCGGCATTGACATGTATTCCATGCGCCAGGCTCTGGGTGTTGTGGCTGGCATTACGCCATTCAATTTCCCCGCCATGATCCCCCTGTGGAAATGCGCGCCAGCAATTGCAGTGGGCAACGCCTTTATCCTCAAGCCATCCGAGCGTGATCCCTCTTGTCCCATGAGATTGGCCGAACTCTTCCTCGAAGCAGGCCTGCCTCCCGGCATTTTGAATGTCGTGAATGGCGACAAGGAATCCGTTGATGCGATTTTGAACGATGCTGACATCAAGGCCGTAGGGTTCGTGGGCTCAACCGCCATCGCCCAATATGTTTATGCAGGGGCCACCGCCACCGGCAAGCGCGCCCAGTGCTTCGGCGGCGCCAAGAACCACATGGTCATCATGCCTGACGCCGATATGGATCAGGCCGTGGATGCCCTGATCGGGGCGGGTTATGGCTCGGCTGGCGAACGCTGCATGGCGATTTCCGTGGCTGTTCCAGTCGGCGAGGCAACTGCAAACACGCTCATCGAAAAACTCATCCCCCGCGTTGAGAAATTGAAGATCGGCCTCTCCTCTGATCGTGACGCCGACTACGGCCCGCTGGTCACCAAAATGGCGCTCGACCGCGTCAAGGGCTACATCGACATTGGCGTCAAAGAAGGCGCCAGCCTCAAGGTCGATGGCCGTGGCTTCAAAATGCAAGGCTATGAAAACGGTTATTTCCTTGGCGGCACATTGTTTGACAATGTCACCAAGGACATGCGGATCTACAAGGAAGAAATTTTTGGACCCGTACTCGGTGTCGTGCGCGCCAAAACCTATGAGGAAGCCTTGGGCCTGTGCAACGACCATGAATATGGCAATGGTGTTGCGATCTATACCCGCGACGGCGATGCCGCCCGCGACTTTGCCAGCAAAGTGCAAGTCGGCATGATAGGCATCAATGTGCCAATCCCCGTGCCGCTGGCCTACCACACGTTCGGCGGCTGGAAATCCTCGAGCTTTGGTGATTTGAACCAACATGGCCCCGACTCCATCCGCTTCTACACCAAAACCAAGACGGTGACCTCGCGCTGGCCCTCCGGCACCAAGGAAGGCGCGCAATTCTCCATTCCGACAATGCGATGACAGAAACAACCGGCCACTGCCTATGTGGTGCAGTAACCTATAAATACGAGGGCGCCGAGAACTGGCGTGGCCACTGCCATTGTGAAAGTTGCAGGCGGTGCACGTCCTCACCCTTCACAACTTTCTTTGGTGTTCCAAAATCCGCATTTGCTTTCACCGGCGAAGCGCCGAAAACCTTTGTGTCATCTCCCGGTGTCAGGCGTCTGTTCTGTGGTACCTGCGGCAGTCCGATAGCTTATGACTCGGATAGCTATACGGGCGAAATACATCTCTATGCAGCCAGTCTTGAAAATCCAATCGACTTCACCCCAACATTTCACACCCATTCAGATGAAATGCTGCCGTGGATCCATTTAGATGATGGATTGCTCAGAAAGTGAATAGGCTGGATTTGCCACTGGGCTATTATGAATTGCCGCCGGGCAGGCTCGTCAATGTGGTGACCTGTCTGGAGATGATGGCCAAACCGCCACGCGCTGCAAAACCCCTGCCAACTGGCTACGGTTTGCAGCGTGTTGATCCAACTGACCTCGGCAGTTACCGCGCCATCTTCCGCCAAGTGGGTCAGGATCTGATGTGGTTTTCCAGGCTCATCATGTCCGACGAAAAACTCGCGGCAATTCTCGGGCATCCAAAAACTGAATCCTACACTCTCAATCAGGGCAACACCCCGGTCGGCATTCTGGAGCTTGACTTCAAAGACATGCCCAATTGCGAACTGGCATTCTTTGGTCTTGCAAAAGCGGCGATTGGCGCCGGATTAGGTCGCGCATTGATGGATATCGCCATCGAGAAAGCCTGGTCGAAACCCATCAACCGTCTTTGGGTTCATACCTGCCACTTTGACCACCCCAATGCTTTGGGTTTTTACCAGAGGTCCGGCTTTGTGCCCTACGCCCTGATGATTGAAGTTCACGACGACCCAAGGCTTCAAGGCTTCCTTCCCCGCGATGCCAGCCCCCATGTGGCGCTGATTGATCCCAGGCAAGAGAACCGCGCGTGAAGAGGATTTCGCTGGTCCTCCTCTTCTTTGTTGCCACAACAATGACCTATTGCAACCTTCCGCTGACATCGGTTGCGACTTTGACCCTGGCCTTGTCAGATCAAATCGGCCGCAAGATCACAAGCGGCGCCACGGCGACCTACATGGACAGCGACGGCAAGCCCATAGTCAGCATCACGTCCACCACCCCGTCATCCTGGGACAACAGTCTGCACTGGTGGTCCCATAGCCATCATGCAACCAGCACCCTGCGGCCTGATGATGCCAAGCGCGCGACAATGGCTGAAGTCAGGGCGATGAATTGTGAAACAGCAAAGATCCCCGTCATCCTCGAGCGGCGTTATGAACCCATGAGCCTCATGCCCCATGGCGGTGGCAGTGCCTACTTCCTCTACAGTTTCGAGCGAGACGTGGTCCTTCAGTGCAAGTGATTCCACTTCAACGGGAAGCGCGCTAAAGTGTCGTCTACGAATAATGCCCCATGGACATGATCTGGCCGATTTCCGCCACAAAGGGCTGAAGCCGGGCGTCCTTTTGAAAAGCCTCGCCCGCAGCCTTGGCATATGAAATATCGTCCCAGGTCACCAGATCGGCGAATGAGCTGGCGTCTTCGGTTGACGTCAAAGCCTGCCAGGTGCGAAACCCAGGGTAACTGGCGATCACCGCGCGCGCCGCTTCCCGTGCCGAACTGGCGGCCTCATGGCCCTTGACCGTGTAGACAACGATTTCAAAACAGGTTTTCACAACAGGCCCTCCTTTTGGCTGGGAGCGCATCTCTAGGCCCTTGCCCTGTCAGCTTCTGTCAGCATGGGGCGGGTTTTACACGGGCATGGTGTTTGCAAGGAAACTCCTATAAGAGCCTCCCAAATGGCGCGGCCTGGAAGAAATTTCCAGCTTGCCGGCCCCCTAACTCCTTTAGCAAAGCACCCGATCACGTGGCATTTCCTCTGACACCTCCCCCATTCGCCCGTGCCTTGGCCGAGCGTAAATATGAAGACCCGACACCCGTTCAGCTGGCAGTTCTGGAAGCTAAGGCCGAAGGCCGCGACCTTGTGGTTTCTGCCCAGACCGGTTCCGGCAAAACCGTGGCCTATGGCCTGGCTATTGCCACAACACTCCTGGGCGAAGCCGAGCGATTTTCCCAGGAAGCATCTCCCGTAGCCCTCATTGTGGCCCCAACGCGTGAACTCGCCATGCAGGTCGAGCGTGAGTTGGAATGGCTCTATCACTACACGGGGGCTCGCATTCTCTCTTGCGTTGGCGGCATGGACCCAAAGCGAGAACGCCGCAGGCTTGCCGATGGCGCGCATATTGTTGTGGGAACACCCGGCAGGCTTCGCGACCATCTCGAGCGTGGTGTCCTTAATATCGCCGACCTCAAGGCCGTCGTTCTCGATGAAGCCGACGAAATGCTCGATCTGGGTTTTCGCGAAGACCTCGAATTTATCCTCGAAGCAACGCCTGCCACAAGACGCACGCTTCTGTTTTCAGCCACCATGCCCAAACCCATTGCCATGCTGGCCAAGCGCTATCAGCGGAATTCCCTGCGCATTGAAGCAACCGGGCTTACACGCGCTCACGCCGACATAGAATACCGCGCCATCCGGGTGGCCCCCAATGAAGTTGAACACGCGGTTGTTAACGTGCTGAGATTTGTTGACAGCCCCAGCACCATTGTTTTCTGCAATACCCGCGATCACGTCCGCCATTTGCACGCAACACTTTCCGAACGTGGTTTTTCAGCCGTCAATCTTTCCGGAGAACTGAGCCAAGGCGAACGCAACCACGCCATGCAAGCACTCCGTGATGGCAGGGCCCGCGTCTGCGTCGCAACCGACGTGGCAGCCCGCGGCATTGATTTGCCAAATCTCGGCCTTGTCATTCATGCCGACTTGCCAAATGACGCGGAAACGCTGCAACACCGCAGCGGACGCACCGGGCGCGCGGGCAAGAAAGGCGTGAGCGTTGTTCTCATTCCGCTGTCCCGCCGCAGAAAAGCCGAACAGATGCTGGCAGCTGCCGGTGTCAATCCCGTATGGAGCGGCCCGCCGCAGGCCGAAGATATCCGCAAGCTTGATCAGCAACGCATGTTGCAAGACCCTATCCTCACGCAAGTGAGCAGTGAAGAGGATTTGGAAATGGCGCGCTCGGTATTGGCATCGCGCAGCCCCGAAGAAATTGCCGCAGCGCTTGTTCGCATTTACCGCTCGAAACTGCCGGCCGCTGAAGATGTGTTCGATCCAGGCCCCGGCCGTGATTTTCGCGAGGCAAAGCCATCGCGCAAGGAGCCCCGCGCCTCGACTTCTGACCCACGTGACTACACCTGGTTCCGTCTCGATATTGGCCGCAAGAACAATGCGGACCCCAAATGGCTGCTGCCGATGATTTGCCGACGCGGCAAGGTAACCAAGGTTGATATCGGCGCCATTCGCATTACCGACAACGAAACCCGCTTTGAAATTGCCAATGCCGTGGTGGAGCGTTTTGCACTCGCCAGCATTGTTGCAGATGACGAAGATGTTAAAATCGAAATGGTGGGACGTGCGCCAGAAGCTGCGCGGCCATCACGCAACCCTGAGCGCAAACCAAATTTCAAGCCAGCACCAGAAGGCGAAAGGGTCCGCTACGAAGATCGGAAGCCTCACGCGGAAGGTGAACGGCCAAAGTTCCAGGGCGCAGGTAAGCCCAAAGGTGAAGGCTACAAAGGCAAAAAACCATTTTCTGCTGGCGGCAAACCCAAATTTGAGGGCACCGCTAGACCGCGAGCCGAAGGTGAAAAGACCGTATTCAAAGAAAAGAAAGCCGCCTGGAAAAAGAAAAAACGGTCGTAATGACCTAGCTTCCAATGGGCTTGGGCAAATTTCGCTTGGCCGCCAGTGTAATCTGTTTTTGCCGCTCCCGCGCTGAGGCCCTGGATTTATCGCTCAAACTCGCAAAACACTTGGGGCAACTCACACCTTCTTCATAATGCGATGACATTTTATCGCCGGCAGCCAATGGCATCCGGCAACCGTGGCACATTTCGAGTTCGGTGGGCACAAGTCCTTGACCCACCGCGACCCGGTGATCGAAAACAAAACACTCACCCTGCCACTTGCTGTTCTCTTTGGGCACTTCCTCAAGATATTTCAGAATGCCGCCCTTCAGGTGATAGACTTCGCGAAACCCCAGGTCCCGCAGGTGCGCCGAAGCCTTCTCGCAGCGAATGCCGCCCGTGCAGAACATCGCAATTTTTCGATGCCGCGAAGGATCGAGATTGCCTCTCACAAAATCCGGGAATTCGCCGAAGCTGCCGGTCTTGGGATCGATGGCGCCCTCAAACGTGCCAAGCGCCACCTCATAATCGTTGCGCGTATCGATGAGAACGACACCGGGATCTGAAATCAGGGCATTCCAGTCCTTTGGCTCCACATAGGTGCCAGCCAGCCTGTTGGGATCGACGCCCTCAACCCCGATGGTGACAATTTCTTTCTTGAGCTTGACCTTGCTGCGATAGAAGGGGTTCTCATCGCATGTGGATTCCTTGTGATCGACGTCAATAAACCGGGGATCTGATTTCAAAATCCTGAGGAACCCATCGATGGCTTCACGGCCACCGCTGATCGTGCCGTTGATGCCTTCTTCGGCCAGCAGCAGGGTTCCCCTGACACCACAAGTTTTCATGGCCTTGAGCAAGGGGGCCCTGAGTTCGGCGAAATCTTTCAGCGTGACAAATTTATAGAGGGCGGCGACAACGATTGCTTGGTACATAGGCCAAGCTTTTATGAGCCCCGTGATTCTTTTTCAATTGAGGAAATATGCCAGATTTTATAATGAATGTCGGGCTGGAAGTTCCCTTTCTTCTTATGCTCCTGGCTATTTTGGGCCTCCGGAGCAAGGTGACGCCCCGGGCATCTGTTGTGGTAAATGCGCCCGCCGACAAGGTTTTTGAGGTCGTTGACCTCCATGACGGCAAGGTCAACACCTGGACGCGCACAACGGTCACCTCCAATCTCATTGATCCCCTGCGCCAGATTTTCCGAATGTCATACATCACCAACTTGTCGAACGGCCTGCAGCAGAAGTCGCAGGCGGATTTCCGCATTCACGAGCGTCGCGCCCCCAATTACCTTGAGTTGCACCGTGAGGGTCTGGAAGGCAAATCCCACAAAAATGAGCTCATGAAGCTCGTCTACGAAGTCGAGGAACTGCCGAAAGGCGCCAGGCTTCGTCTCACCTATTATTGGGGTTCCCGCCCGCTCATGGCACACTTGCTCGCGCGTACTGATTTGTGGGGCGGCATCTATCGCCTGAAGGGCCTCGTCGAAACCGGCAGGCCCGATGAAAGAACCCACCTGCTCATCACAATTGCGGTTGCGGTCGTCACGGGTGCCCTCAGCCTGCTGGCCTTCGGGCTTATGCTGGGTTGGCTGGTGGCGCTGGCGCTTGTCATTGCCCTCACAATCCATGAATTTGGTCATCTCATCGCATTTCGCATGATTGGGCAGCCCTGGGGAAAAATCGTCTTTCTTCCCTTTCTGGGAGCGCTTGCCGTGCCGAGGCTGGCCTATCAGACGCAGGCGCAAGCAGTTTTTTCAGCCCTTATGGGGCCAGGGTTCAGCGCCCTTGCCGCCATTGCAATCGCTGTTCCCATATCGCTCGGGCTGCCAGTGCCCCTGTGGCTTGTCGCGTTTGGAATAATTGTCGTGGCCCTCAATCTCTTGAATTTGCTGCCAGTGGAGCCCCTGGATGGCGGCGTGGCCCTGCGCTCTGTGTTGACCAGGCTCATGGGCGGTTACGCGCGTTTCGGCCTCATGCTGATTGGGGTCTTGATGATTGCCGGAAGTTTTTATTTCCAGCAAATCATATTGCTCGTTTTTGGCGGCATTTCCGTGCTCGCGAATATCAGGCCCAGGATCATCGACCACGGGCTGAAACCGCTCTCCGCCTTGCAGGTCATTTTCTCTGCAACTGGCTTCGGCGCCATTATTTCATCCTATGTTATCGTCCTGCAAATTTTTATAGGCCAACTGGTTTGATGCCACCAAATATGCTGCATTTAACCTACGCTGAAAAAATCGCGCGCGACGAGCTTAAGAAAGATCCCGCGCAGGCCGCCGTTCTGGCCGAACTCGATCATTTGGCCAAAGCAATCGAAAATCGGAAACGGCAGGGATTTTTTGCCCGCCTGCTAAACCCAAAAACAAAGATTCATGGCCTCTATATTCATGGCGATGTCGGACGTGGCAAAACCATGTTGATGGATATGTTCATTGACGCCCTGAGGATAGAGGCCAAGCAGCGTATCCATTTTCATGCCTTCATGCAAGATGTGCACCAGCGTCGCCAGAACATGAAGTCCGGCGACGTGATCGCGACAATCGCCAGGGACATCAGCCAGCAGACCCGCGTCCTCTGCCTGGACGAAATGCAGGTATCAGACATTGCCGATGCCACCATCATTGGCCGGTTGTTCGAGGCCTTGATCGCCAATGGCATGATCATTGTAACCACTTCAAACTTGCCGCCGGGCGAACTCTACAAGGATGGCCTGAACCGCAGCCTGTTTTTGCCGGCGATAAAACTGCTGCAAACCCGGTTCAAGGTGGTTTCACTCAACGGCCCGACCGACTACCGTTTGGGGCGCATCAGGGCCGGTGAAAGTTTTGTTTCACCCCTTGGCGCCGGGGCTGACAGGCATGTTCAAAAAATCTGGGAACTCTTGACTGAAATGCCCCAGGGACAACCATGTGAGTTGCAGGTTCTGGGGCGCAAGCTGCTGGTGCCGCAAGCAGCCCACGGCTGCGCCCGATTTTCATTTGAGGAGCTTTGCGAGGCGCCGCTCGGCCCCGCTGATTATCTGGCGATTGCCAGTCATTTTCAGACACTGTTTGTCGAGCGTATCCCGGCATTGGCGGCCAGCCAAAACAACGCCGCCAAACGCTTCGTGGGCCTCATTGACACGCTTTACGATGCCAAGCTGCGCCTTGTCGCCTCATCGGCCCAGCCTCCTGAAAAAATTTACCGCCAGGGCAGATACAAGGCGGAATTCGCACGCACCGTTTCAAGGCTGCAGGAAATGCAATCCGCCAGCTATTGGGGGCAGGAATTCGTTGAAACCCGAGAGATCACCACGGAAGTTCTTGATGCTGCAATAGATCGGGCCTAGAAACACCTCGTTTGTGCGGCGCAATAGAAACCCGGGAAATCCGCGGCAAAGGGAAAAGCAAAAAATGGCTCGAAACAAGATTGCAATGATTGGCGGCGGCATGATTGGCGGCACCCTGGCCCACCTCGCAGCCCTGAAAGAACTCGGCGACGTCATTATCTTTGATATTGCCGAAGGCATTCCCCAGGGCAAATCCCTCGATCTTTCCCAATCGGGCCCGGTTGAAGGCTTCAATGCCAATATTTCCGGCGCCAACCGGTATGAAGGCATCGCAGGCGCCGATGTTTGCATCGTCACCGCTGGCGTTCCCAGAAAGCCTGGCATGAGCCGCGACGACCTGCTCGAAATCAATTTGAAAGTCATGGCGCAAGTGGGCGCTGGCATCGCCAAATACGCGCCAAATGCCTTCGTGATCTGCATCACCAATCCCCTGGACGTGATGGTCTGGGCGCTGCAGAAATATTCGGGCCTGCCCACCAGCAAGGTGGTCGGCATGGCTGGCGTTCTCGATAGCGCCCGCTTCCGCCATTTCCTCGCTGAGGAATTCAAGGTGTCGGTTGAGGACGTAACGGCCTTCGTGCTGGGTGGCCATGGCGATACCATGGTGCCCTTGGCGCGCTATTCCACCGTGGCCGGAATTCCCGTGCCCGATCTGGTGGCGATGAAATGGACCAGCCAGCAGCGCATCGATGAAATCGTCCAGCGCACCCGTGACGGCGGCGCTGAAATCGTCGGCCTTCTGAAGACTGGTTCGGCCTACTACGCGCCAGCTTCGGCTGGCATCGCCATGGCGGAAAGCTATTTGAAGGATAAAAAACGCGTGCTGCCCTGTGCTGCCCATCTCACCGGACAATATGGCGTGAACAACACCTATGTGGGCGTGCCTGTGGTGATCGGCGCCGGCGGCGTTGAGCGCATTGTCGAGATCAGGCTCGACGGCGAAGAAAAAGCCGGCTTCAAAAAATCCCTGGCGGCGGTCGAGGCCCTGATGGATGCTGCCAAAAAAATCGCTCCCGACCTGGCTCAAAGGCGCGCCACATGAACATTCACGAATACCAGGCCAAGGAAGTTTTGCGCTCCTTCGGCGTGCCGACCGGAAAAGGCGATGCAGCCTTCAGCGTTGATGAAGCAGTGAAATCAGCCGAATCCATGCCCGGCCCGGTGTGGGTAGTGAAAGCCCAAATCCATGCCGGCGGGCGCGGCAAGGGCGGCGGCGTGAAGGTTATAAAATCCGTGGCTGAAGTGAAAGCCGAAGCCCAACGCATACTGGGCATGAATTTGGTAACCCATCAGACCGGGCCTCAGGGCAAACTCGTCCAGCGCCTTTACATCGAAGAAGGCACCGCCATTGCCAAGGAGTTTTATCTCTCCATTCTGGTGGATCGTGAAACCTCAAGTATTGCCTTCATCGCGTCAACCGAAGGCGGTGTAAACATTGAAGAAGTGGCCGAGCATACACCCGAAAAAATCGCCAACATCCATGTGGACCCTGCATCCGGCTATTCGCCTTTCATTGGCCGCAAGATTGCGAGTGCCCTCAAGCTGGAAGGCGACCTCGTCAGGCAATGCGTGAAGATGATGGGTCAGCTCTACAGGGCCTTCACCGAAAAGGACATGAGCCTGCTGGAGATCAATCCGCTGGTGGTGACCAATGATAACCAGCTCGTTTGTCTCGATGCCAAGATGAACTTTGACGACAACGCCCTTGACCGCCACCCCGATATCAAGGCCTACCGCGATCTGAGCGAGGAAGACCCCAAGGAAATCGAGGCCTCGAAACATGACCTCTCCTATGTGGCCCTTGATGGCTCCATTGGCTGCATGGTGAACGGCGCGGGCCTTGCCATGGCCACCATGGACATCATCAAGCTCTATGGCTCCGAACCCGCAAACTTCCTGGATGTAGGCGGCGGGGCGACCAAGGAAAAAGTGACAGCGGCCTTCAAAATCATCACGGCAGACCCCAAAGTCAAAGGCATCCTCGTCAACATCTTCGGTGGCATCATGAAATGCGATGTGATCGCCGAAGGCGTGATCGCGGCGGTGAAGGAAGTGGGACTGCAGGTCCCCCTCGTCGTCCGCCTCGAAGGCACCAATGTGGAGCTCGGAAAGAAATTAATCACCGACTCCGGCCTCAACGTAATCACCGCCGACGACCTCGACGACGCGGCGAAGAAGATTGTCAAAGCCGTGAAGGAAGCTGCCTGATGTCCATTCTTATCACCAAGAAAACCAAGGTCATCTGCCAGGGCATCACCGGCAACAACGGCACCTTCCATACGCAGCAGGCCATCGCCTATGGCACGCAAATGGTGGCGGGCGTCACCCCCGGCAAAGGCGGCACGAAATACATTGGCCTTCCCGTTTATGACACCGTGTGGGAAGCCCGTGAAAAAACTGGCGCTGATGCCTCCGTGATCTACGTGCCGCCACCCTTCGCGGCCGATGCCATTCTCGAAGCCATCGATGCTGAAGTTCCGCTGGTGGTCTGCATCACCGAAGGCATTCCCGTGCTCGATATGGTCAGAGTGAAGCGCGCCCTCACAGGTTCCAAAACGCGGCTGATCGGGCCAAACTGCCCCGGCGTTTTGACACCAGGGGAATGCAAAATTGGCATAATGCCCGGAAATATTTTCAAGAAAGGCTCCGTCGGCATTGTGTCGCGTTCCGGCACGTTAACCTATGAGGCCGTGTTCCAGACAACCCAGGAAGGTTTGGGCCAGACGACGGCTGTGGGCATTGGTGGTGACCCCGTGAAGGGCACCGAGTTCATCGCCATGCTTGAAATGTTTTTGGCCGATCCCAAGACCCAATCCATTATAATAATTGGGGAAATTGGCGGTTCGGCGGAAGAGGACGCAGCCGAATTCATTCGCAAGTCAAAAGTTAAAAAGCCCATGGCGGGCTTTATTGCCGGCCGCACCGCGCCGCCAGGCCGCCGCATGGGCCATGCGGGCGCCATAATCTCGGGCGGCAAGGGTGGCGCCGAATCTAAAATTGAGGCCATGAAGCGGGCCGGAATCGCGGTTTCTGACTCGCCCGCGCTTCTCGGTAAAACATTGATAAAGAAATTACGGCGTACATAAGAAAAACACAGGTCTAATGCATATATGTCTGGTGGCCGGACAGAGTTACCGGCTCCTCGGAAATGGCGGCGATGAACAAGACAGATTTGATAACGGCGTTTGAGCAAACCTCCTTCCTCTATGGCGGCAACGCGCAGTTTATTGAAGGGCTCTACGCCAAGTATCTTGAAAATCCGGCAAGCGTGGATATTCACTGGCGGCAATTTTTTGCCAGCCTCAATGAAAATGCGGAAGCGCAAGTTTCCGGCCCCTCTTGGCAGCGCAAGGACTGGCCGCTGGCCCCGACCGGTGATCTCGTTTCAGCCTTTGACGGTAATTGGCCCGCCGTTGAAAAAACCGTAGGCGCCAAGATCGCGGCAAAGTCTTCCAGCCTCTCGGCTGACGAGGTTCGCAAGGCCACGATGGACTCCGTCCGCGCCCTGATGATGATCCGCGCCTTCCGTATGCGCGGCCACCTGGCCGCCGATCTCGACCCCCTGAAGCTTGCCGAACGCCCGCCCCAGCCTGAACTTGAGCCCGCGTCCTATGGTTTCACTGAAGCTGATCTCGACCATCCGATTTTCCTCGACAAGGTTTTGGGGCTTGAGCAGGCGACCATCCGGCAGATCTTGGATATCCTCAAGCGCACCTATTGCCACACGCTGGGTGTGGAGTTCATGCATATCACCGATCCGGCCGAGAAGGCCTGGCTGCAACGGCGCATCGAGGGCCAGAACAAGACGATTTCCTTCACCGCCAAGGGCAAGATAGCCATTCTGAAAAAACTGATCGCGGCGGAGGGCTTCGAGAATTTTCTCAATGTGAAATACACCGGCACCAAGCGCTTTGGCCTCGATGGCGGCGAGAGCATGGTGCCAGCCCTGGAGCAGATCATCAAGCGCGGCGGACAATTGGGCATCAAGGAAATCGTGCTCGGCATGGCCCACCGGGGCCGCCTGAATGTGCTGGCCAATGTGATGGCAAAACCCTTCTCCGCCATTTTCCATGAATTCAAGGGGGGCTCTTCCACCCCCGATGAAGTGGAAGGATCGGGCGATGTGAAGTATCATCTGGGGTCTTCCTCCGACCGCGTGTTTGACAACAACACGGTCCACCTTTCACTGACCGCCAATCCATCGCATCTTGAAATTGTCGATCCCGTGGTTCTGGGCAAGGCCCGTGCCAAGCAGGACCAGCGCGGCGACAGGGAGCGCACCAGCGTGCTTCCACTGCTCATTCACGGGGATGCGGCCTTTGCCGGGCAGGGCGTTGTGGCCGAATGCTTTGGCCTGTCCGGCCTTCGCGGCCACAAGTCAGGCGGCTCCATTCATTTCATCGTCAACAACCAGATTGGCTTCACCACCAGCCCGCATTTCGCCAGATCCTCGCCCTATCCATCGGATGTGGCCAAGATGATCGAAGCGCCGATTTTCCACGCCAATGGCGACGATCCGGAGGCCGTGGTTTATGCTGCCAAGATTGCCACCGAGTTCCGCCAGAAATTCAGGAAGCCGGTTGTCATAGACATGTTCTGCTATCGCCGCTTTGGCCACAACGAGGTGGATGAACCCTTCTTCACCCAGCCCTTGATGTACAAGGCGATCTCCTCCCACCAAACCATTGTGAATATCTACTCCAAGCGCCTGATGGACGAGGGCGTGATCACGGCGGACGAATTCGAAACAATGAAAGCCGGCTACCGCAAGAGCCTTGATGAGGATTATGCGGCATCCGAGGGCTACAAGGCCAACAAGGCCGATTGGCTTGATGGCCGCTGGGTCGGGCTGAAATCCGCCAAGGATCTGGACGATCCGCGCAAGGGCCAGACCGGTGTTGATCTGGAAAAACTCAAGGACCTTGGGCGCAAGGTTTCCAAAGTTCCAAGGACTTTCGCCGTTCACAAAACCATGCAGCGCGTGCTCGATGCCCGCCTCAAGATGATTGAAGACGGCGCGGGTCTCGACTGGTCCATGGGCGAGCATCTGGCCTTCGCGACACTTTTGGATGAGGGATTCCGTGTCCGGTTGTCCGGCCAGGATGTGCAGCGCGGCACGTTCTCCCAGCGCCATGCGGTGCTGTCCGACCAGCAGACCGGCAAGTTCTACACCCCGCTCAATCATCTGGTGAAAGATCAGCAGGTGAAAATTGAAATCATCAATTCCATGCTGTCGGAAGAAGCTATCCTTGGATTTGAGTATGGCTATTCGCTCGCCGAACCCAATACGCTGACTTTGTGGGAAGCCCAGTTTGGTGATTTCGCCAACGGCGCGCAGGTCGTGTTTGACCAGTTTGTCTCATCCGGCGAACGCAAATGGTTGCGCATGTCGGGCCTCGTGGTGTTGCTGCCCCATGGCTATGAAGGCCAGGGGCCGGAGCATTCATCGGCAAGGCTCGAGCGCTTCCTGCAGATGTGCGCCGAAGACAACATGCAGGTCGCGAACTGCACCACGCCTGCGAATTATTTCCACATCATCAGGCGGCAATTGAAGCGCGACATTCGCAAGCCCCTGATCCTGATGACGCCAAAATCCCTGCTGCGAAACAAGCGCGCCACATCGAGCCTGGCGGAGTTTGCCGAAGGCACGTCCTTCCACCGCATTCTTTGGGATGACGCTGAAATCCTGAAGGACCAGGCGATAAAACTGGTGGCCGACGATAAGATCCGCCGCGTGGTGATGTGTTCCGGCAAGGTTTATTTCGATCTCTATGAAGAGCGTGAAAACCGCAAGATCAACGACATTTATCTCCTGCGCGTGGAACAGCTCTATCCCTGGCCCCACAAGGTCCTGATCCAGGAACTTGCGCGTTTCAGGAAGGCGGAGGTTGTCTGGTGCCAGGAGGAGCCCATGAACATGGGCGCCTGGACCTATGCGCAATCCAACATTGAACGCGCCCTGGAATTCACCAAGGCAGAACATACGCGGCCCCGCTACGCGGGCCGCCATCCATCAGCTTCAACGGCCACCGGGTTGATGAGCCGTCACCTCGCGGAATTGAAAGCGTTCCTCGATGTGGCATTGGGCGCCTAGAATTTAAAGGACAGGAAGAATGAACAAGGAAATTCGCGTGCCCACCCTCGGTGAATCCGTCACCGAGGCGACGATTGCAAAATGGTTCAAGAATATCGGCGATGCCATCAAGGTGGATGAGCCGATGGTCGAGCTCGAAACTGACAAGGTCACCGTGGAAGTTCCGGCGCCCGCATCGGGCAAGCTATTGTCCATTGACGCCGCCACCGGATTGACGGTCAAGGTTGGGGCGCTTCTGGGATCAATCGAAGAAGGTGCGGCCGGTGCCGCTTCCAAGCCAGCCGCCGCAGCGCCGGTTTCCGCAAAACCTGCGGAAGCTCCGCTTTCGCCAGCGGTAAGAAAAATCATCACTGAAAACAAACTGGAACCGGCGAGCATTCCCGCGACAGGCAGGGATGGCCGCCTGACCAAGGCCGATGTGATTGAGCATCTGGAAAAACCGGCGGCGCCTGTTGTGGCCCGGGTTGCTGGCAAGGAGGAGCGCGTGAAAATGTCGAGGCTTCGCCTCACCATCGCCAGGCGCCTGAAGGAGGCCCAGAACAACGCCGCCATGCTCACCACCTTCAATGAAGTGGATATGACGGCGATCATGACGCTGCGCAACCAGTTCAAGGATGTGTTTGAGAAGAAGCATGGCGTGAAGCTCGGCTTCATGAGCTTCTTTGCCAAGGCCGTGATCCAGGCCCTGAAAGACGTGCCCGCCGTGAATGCCGAGATAGATGGCGAAGATCTGGTTTACAAGAACTACTATCACATCGGCGTCGCCGTTGGCACCGACAGGGGCCTGGTTGTTCCCGTGGTGCGCGATGCGGACACGTTGTCATTCTCGGGGATTGAAAAAACCATCGCTGACTACGGCAGGAAAGCCCGCGACGGCCAATTGCAAATCGCTGACATGCAGGGCGGCACCTTCACCATTTCCAATGGGGGTGTCTATGGCTCGCTGATGTCAACGCCCATTCTCAATGCGCCGCAATCCGGCATCCTCGGCATGCACAAAATCCAGGAACGCCCCATGGCCATGAATGGTCAGGTTGTCATCCGCCCCATGATGTATCTGGCGCTGTCCTATGACCACCGCATTGTCGATGGCAAGGAAGCCGTCACCTTCCTCGTGCGTGTCAAGGAAAGCTTGGAAGACCCCCAGCGTGCGCTGTTGGATTTGTAAGGACACCTGTCGATGGCCCAGAAGCCTGAAGTCGCCATCGTAACGGGCGGAAGCCGGGGCATCGGCGCGGCGACCAGCCTGTTGCTGGCAAAGGCAGGTTACGTTGTTGTGGTGAACTATGTGTCGAATGCCCAGGCGGCCGAGACCGTTGTCATGCAGATTGAAAAGGCGGGCGGCAAGGCAGCGGCAATACACGGCGATGTGGCCAGTGAAAACGACATCGTGGCGCTTTTCAAGGCCGCCGACCAGTTTGGCCAATTGAAAGTGCTGGTCAACAATGCGGGCGTTGTCGATGTGAAGGCCAGGGTTGACGAAATGTCAGCCGAAAGACTGGCGCGCATGTTCGCCATCAACATCACGGGAACTTTCCTCTGCGCCCGTGAAGCGGTGAAACGCATGTCGACGCGCCACGGCGGCTCAGGCGGTGCAATCGTCAATCTATCGTCAGCGGCAGCAACCCTCGGTGCCCCCGGCATGTTTGTGGATTATGCTGCAAGCAAAGGCGCCATTGATGTTTTTACCCTGGGCCTGGCCCGTGAAGTGGCGAGTGAGGGAATCCGCGTCAACGCGGTCCGCCCCGGAATCATCGACACGGATATCCATGCCTCCGGCGGCGAACCGGACCGTGTTGCACAAATGCGTGGGCAGCTTCCCATGCTGCGTGAAGGCACTTCGCTCGAAGTGGCCGAAGCAATTATTTGGCTGGCGTCCGGCAAGGCATCCTATGTAACAGGGACGTGCCTGGGTGTTTCAGGTGGACGCAGTATTTGAAATTTTGAGGTTTCCGTCATGGCTGAACAATTTGATCTTACCATAATCGGCACCGGACCCGGCGGCTACGTCTGCGCCATTCGCGCCGCCCAGCTTGGCTTGAAAGTCTGCGTTGTGGAAAAGCGCGCCACCCATGGCGGCACCTGTCTGAACGTCGGCTGCATTCCGTCCAAGGCGCTGCTGCATGCGTCTGAAATGCTTGCGGAAGCCAGCCATTCCTTCGCCAAGATGGGCATCAATGTCACGCCGACCTTCGATCTCGCGAAAATGATGGGCTTCAAGCAGGAAGCCATTGACGGCAACACCAAGGGCATTGATTTTCTGTTGAAGAAAAACAAGGTGGCAGTCGTGCGCGGCCACGGCAAAATCTTGGCGGCCGGCAAAATTGACGTTGCGGGGCAAGTCATCGAGACAAAAAATATTGTCATCGCCACGGGCTCCGGCGTGGCGACCCTCGCGGGTGTCGAAATCGACGAAAAGCAGATCATCTCTTCAACGGGCGCCCTCGAGCTTGCGAAAGTTCCGCCTCATCTCGCCATCATTGGCGCCGGTGTCATTGGCCTTGAGCTCGGTTCTGTCTATGCGAGGCTGGGATCGAAGATAACCGTCATCGAATACCTCGACCGCATCCTCCCCGGCATGGATCTGGATGTCGCCAGGAATTTTCAGCGCCTGCTGCAAAAACAGGGATTCACCTTCAAGCTGTCAAGCAAGGTCACGCAAGCCAAAAAATCCGCATCTGGCGTAACGCTGCAGATCGAGCCTGCCGCTGGTGGAGCTGCGGAAACATTGAGCGCCGATGCCGTGCTCGTGGCTGTGGGCCGCGTGCCCTTCACCGAAGGCCTGGGCTGCGATGAAGCGGGCGTCAAGCGTGGCGCCAAGGGCCGCATCGAGGTCAGCGATCATTTCGAAACCAGCCTCAAGAATGTTTACGCCATCGGTGATGTGATCCGTGGCCCCATGCTGGCCCACAAGGCGGAAGACGAGGGCGTGGCCCTGGCCGAAATGCTCGCAGGCCAGGCAGGCCACGTGAATTACGACGTCATTCCCGGCGTCGTCTACACCTCTCCCGAAGTGGCCAGCGTTGGCAAAACCGAGGAAGAGCTCAAGGCCGCCGGAATTGACTATAAGAGCGGAAAGTTCCTGTTTCTCGCCAATGGCCGCGCCAAGGCCAATCAGACGACGGATGGCTTCGTGAAGATTCTGGCCGACAGCCACACCGACCGGGTTCTGGGCGCCCACATCATCGGCGTCATGGCTGGCGAACTTATCCATGAAATCGCGGTGTTGATGGAGTTTGGTGGTTCCGCTGAAGACCTGGCCCGCACCTGCCACGCCCACCCCACGTTGTCAGAAGCCGTCAAGGAAGCCGCCATGGCCGTCGCCGCAAGGGCGATTCATGGCTGAAGTTTAGCAATTCGTAAGCGTTCTCGCCCATATTCGGCCGATGATTTCCCTTTTGAAGGCAATATGATGGTTAACGGCAACAAGCATGTGGATGTTCTGATCCTCGATGATGATCTGGATTTGCTGACCACAACGGCCGAGTTGCTCGCGGAAGAGGGCTACCGGGTCAAGGGCTTCGCCGATCCGGAATCAGCCCTTGAATTCGCCATGGGCCAAACCTTCTCGGTGGGACTCATCGATTTCAGGCTTGGCAGTTTGAAGAACGGATTGGATGTTGTCGAAACCATGCAGGCCCTTGGCTGCAAATCGGTTTACGTGATGATCTCGGCCGATGTCGAGAATTCAACCCGGGTGCGCGCTGTCAATCTCAAGCTGTTTGAGTTCATGCGCAAGCCCGTGGCGCCGGAAGCCCTGCTTGCCACTGTTGAACGGGCCCTCGCCCAGTCCCGGAATTTGGCTGCCTGATCACAGGCCGGTGGTGGGCCTTGGGTTGCTGCCGTCAAAATAGCGCGAATGGCGGAACGGCCTGGGGTCGACACAAGGTTTTTCGCCCGCCACCAATTCAGCCATCAGCTTTCCAGCCCCCGGCCCCAAGCCAAAGCCATGCCCGGAAAATCCCGACGCGAGAAAGAGTCCGCTTATTTTATCAACCGCTGAGATCACCGGCACCGCATCAGGTGTGGCATCAATCACGCCTGCCCACCGCTCCGCGATCCGCATCGGCGCGAAGGCGGGATAATAGCTTTTCA
>VFJY01000175.1 GCA_009885825.1 Rhodobiaceae bacterium
CCCTTCGGAATCGCATAGAAATCACTCCAGATTTCTCCGCCGTCCTTGGCCAGCACATACTTCATTTCCGGCATGTCGCGTTGCAACTGCGTGGCATCACCCGTCCAGCACACCGAAGCCCAGGCATCACCCGAAATCAGCGAGGGCTTGTAGTCGGAATTGATGCCAAACAGATGCGGCTTGCAGGCGATCAGCAGCTTTTCGGCTTCGGCCAGTTCCTTTTCGTCGATCGAGTTGAAGCCATAACCAAGCGCCTTGAGCGCCGCACCGATTGTGGTGAGTTGATAGTCATGCACCATGACACGGCCCGTCATTGGCCCCTGCGTGGCTTCAAAGAATTCCTTCCAAGAAGTCGGAACCGCTGACACTTTTTTGGTATTCACCACAAAGCCCGTGGTGCCCCAATCCTTGGGCACAGCATAGGTCTTGCCGCCAATGATGCCTTCAGCCGTGAAGCGCTGCTCCTGTGTTGTGGGGTCGTAATTTGGCAGACGTTTCAAATCGAGTTCTTCAATCAAACCCAATTCCTTGTAAGTGGAAATAGCATAGTTGGTGGGCACGAACACATCCCAGCCAGTGGAGCCCACTTGCAACTTGGCCAGCATTTCCTCGTTGGAGCCGAACACCGCGACATTGATTTTGACACCTGTATCTGCCGTGAACTTGTCGAGGTTTTCCTGCGCGAAATAACTGGGCCATGTCGTGAAGTTCACTGTGCCTGACAAGGCAGCATAGGCCTTGCGCGGCTGAAATCCCGGAACGGCACCTGGTATGACAGCCGTTGCCAGCCCGAGCCCGGTAACGCCAAGGAAGTGGCGGCGCGACACGCTGCCATTCTGGTACCGCCGCAACTCCTCCATGAATTTTTCTGCTGTGATCGGATCTGGTGTCTTATTCATTTTAGTCTCCCTGTTTGATTGTTCTAGGTATCGGCCAGCACTTGCGCAGCGTCGCCCCGCCAACCCGCTGCAACACTGTCACCAATTTCAAAGGTGCCGACATCACGTTCGTTGCGGCGTGGGCTCACGACAAGGAACTCTCCCAGCGTTTCACTGCCTAGCCGGTATTGCGTGAAGTCGCCCACGAAAATGCGGTTCAGCACTTTGGCTGAAATCGAATTCACGAGTCCTTGCGGCAGTTTCTTTTCTATCGCCGCCAATTCAATCATCTCGGGTCGAACACTTGTCACCGTGCCAGCCTTGGGCCCTGCAAAGAAATTCGACTTGCCCACAAAGTCCGCTACGTAGCGGCTGTTCGGCCTGTCATAGAGATCACGTGGGCTGCCAATTTGCACAATACGCCCCTCACGCATAACACATACCCGATCCGACATCGACAGGGCTTCTTCTTGGTCATGCGTGACCAGCAGGAAGGTAATGCCCACATCGCGCTGCAGGCTCTGCAATTCGAATTGCATCTCGGCCCGCAGTTTGCGGTCGAGCGCTGCCAACGGCTCATCAAGCAGCAGCACGGCGGGCCGGTTGATCAAAGCCCGCGCCAGCGCCACCCGTTGTTGCTGCCCGCCTGACAGTTCATAGGTGCGGCGCTTGCCAAGACCCGAAAGCCTAACCATCCCCAGCGCCTCATCAGTCGCTTTTGCGAGTTCGCCAGAGGAAGGTTTTGGAGAGCGCTGTCGCAGGCCATAGGTCACATTGTCGGCCACGCTCAAATGTGGAAACAGCGCATAGTGCTGGAACACCATGTTCACAGGGCGGCGATAGGCCGGAACGCCGGTGACATTTTCGCCCTGGATGAAAACCTGTCCTTCTGTCGGTTGTTCAAACCCCGCCATCATGCGCAGCGATGTTGTCTTGCCACAGCCTGAGGGCCCGAGGATGGACAGGAACTCTCCTGCATTCACCCCAAGATTGTTCTCTGCTACAGCGAGTGTTTCGCCGAAGCGTTTTGACACGTTGCGAAGTTCAATGACTGTTTGCGACACGTCTAGCCTTTATCTTTCTGGGAGACGAACTTGAGACAGACGGTCGCCGTTGTCAATTGAACTGCGAGGCCAGTTGCACTGCCCCGGGGCAGCCTAAGTGTCTGTCCGATGAGTTCTTGAATCGGATGAATCGGTTGTGATTCAATCGCCCTTGGGATGATTCTCAAGGAGGGCTGCTATGTGGACGTCTGCGAACCGGGGCCGG
>VFJY01000162.1 GCA_009885825.1 Rhodobiaceae bacterium
GCCACAGGTGACCGTCGTTGCCGCCAAACCCGCAGAACTGGCGCCAAGCCCTTTGCCGGAAACTGCGCCAGTAACAGAGAAGCCGGCCGATACGGCGGAACAGGATGCGCCGTCCACGTCTGTCGTGGCTCCACAGCAACAAGGCGATGTTATTCGCGATTGCGCCGATTGCCCTGAGCTTGTTGTCGTTTCGGCCGGGAACTTCACGAAAGTGGATGAAGCTGGTTCCACAGCTGCCAACATCGATCACGACTTCGCCATCGGGCGCAATGACATCACGTTTGATGATTGGGACAGGTGCGTAGATGACGGCGCATGCAAGGCTATTGCGGATGATTCAGGTTGGGGCCGAGGCAGCAGACCGTTGATCTTCGTGTCCTTTGATGATGTGACCACGCAGTATTTGCCATGGCTTTCCAGGCTCAGCGGCAAAGACTACCGCCTGCCGACCAAGGATGAATGGCAATATGCAGCGCTTGGTGGAGCAGGTGCTGCGGAGACAAAAAGCCAAATTGGCGATGCTTCGCAAGACTGCTTTAACGCCACCGGACCAGCTGCCGCAAACTGTCCGGACACCTACAATGGCACAGCACCAGTTGGTTCATTCACGCCGAACGCGCTTGGCCTCTATGACATGAAAGGCAATGTGTGGGAGTGGTCGGCGGACTGCTGGCGGCCGTTCTCCTACGCGCCAAACGCAAGCTCCGATACCTGTGACAAACGAGTTGTTCTTGGCGGCGCATGGTCCACTGATCGAAGCGAAGTGAACGGACAAGTCGCCGCATGGGAAAAATCCAGCCGGAAAACCAATTCCATCGGATTCCGCGTTGTTCGATCACTGCCTTGATATTTTATACCCAAACTTGGAGAACGTGAAATGAATCATAATGTTTCCCTAACCGTGAAGCTTGCTCTTTCTTTGGGCATCATGTTCAGTGCAACTGACGCCGCTTTCGGACAAGGCATGGTTTCCGCGCCTGATACCGGGCAGCTGACAGTGCAATACGCCAGCATTGCACAAGCGTCCGAGCAGGAAATTGTAACCGTGCAACGCCTCTTGCGCCGCCTGGAATATTTGAAAACTGAAGAGCTGTCGCGCAAGATGGATGAGTCGACCGCTGCGGCCCTGGATGCACATTTTGCAGCCGTGGGACGCGCCATCCAAACCGTGAATGCCACGGAGGCCATCCGCTCGCTGTTCACCGAAGCGTGGACAAAGGAAGGCTGGGGTACGGGCAGCGTCGACGGCCAAGACCTCGTTGTGGACAAGGACAAGGTACAGGGCGCGCAGCAGGTTTTGAAAAGACTCGGCTTTGAGCCGGGTCCTGAGGACGGTGTTTTCGGCCCTGCAACATTCGCAGCAATCGAATCTTTCCAGGAAGACGCGGGAATGAAGGTCCGCGGGCTACTCACGCAAGACACATCCCACAACATCACTCGTGCGCTCAAGTTTGCCGACAAGCCCCCCCAGACGATCATCCATATGCTGAACTGGACGACCTATATCAATCCGGACACTCTCGACAAATTTGAAACGGAGACCGGCATCCGGGTGGTTTATGACACTTATACAAGCTCAGCCGAGTCGAAGGACGTGTTGCTTGCCGGAAGCGACAAATATGATGTTGTCATACAAACCGGATCGCAAATGCGACTGGTGCTCGAAGGCAAGGACCCGGTCCTCGTGCTGGACCGCACCAAAATTCCAAACTCCGCTGACGTCGATCCAAAGGTGCGCACTGCTTCCGACGTTCTGGATCCAGGCAATTTGCACAGTGAGCCCTATATGTGGGGAACGATGGGACTTGCAGTCAATGTCGATAAGGTCAAGGCCCTTCGACCAGACCTCAAGCTTGACAGCACATCCCTGGTGATGGACCCAGAGATTGCCGCCTCGCTGGCGCAATGTGGCATATCCATGAACGATGAGCCGCTTGACGTCACGCCCACCCTCATTGCCTATCTCGGCGGTGACATCAAGAATATTGGCATCGCCGATATTGAGGCGCTTGATGCGGCCCTTGGAAAAATTTCGCAATACGTGAAACGCGTGCCAGACGAAGGCTGGGGTGAAAGCATGGCCTCAGGCAAGTACTGCGTTAGCATCGGCTTCCCGGGTGCCACATTTCGCGCGGCAGAAGAAGCAAAGAAGAAGGGCACCGGGCAAATTACCTATAGCGTTCCTCTGGAGGGAACCTCAATGTGGCTGGATTACTTCGTTATCCCAACCAATGCCCAAAATAAGGATGCTGCTTACCAGCTCATCGACTTCATGCTCAGGCCAGACATCGCCGCCGCCAACACGAACTTCCTGCGTTATGCCAACCCTGTCTTGACATCGGCCCCATATATCGAACCTGCGCTGCTGAAAAACAAAGGCCTCTATCCGCCGCCAGCCACTCTCAAGAAAGTTTCTGCTACAGCGCCAATTTCACCAGATGCGGAAAAGCTGCTGCGGGCGGCGTGGGAGAAACTGCCAAAACAGTGAGAATTGGCCCCTGCCCTGTATTCAGACAGTGAGAAGGCCGGATGAGGACCTCTTTCTGCTTGCCGTGCAGCCGCCGCTGCCGGTGGATGTGGAAGCAGAACTCAAGAGGATTTGAGGGAAGCTGGAGAAGGAATAGGCCTTACTTTTGCGCCAGCCGCCGCTCGAGATCACGGGACAGGCTGGTCAACGGATAGCAGATCGCGAAATAGATCAGCGCCACCAATCCGAATATGAGGAATGGCTGGAAGGTGGCGTTGGTGAGGATTTGCGCGGTTCTGACCAGTTCGTGGTATCCGAGAATTGAGGCAAGCGCCGTGCTTTTGACCAGTTGCACAAGGAAACCCACGGTTGGCGGGATGGCCATGCGGGTGGCTTGCGGCAGGATCACCAGGCGCAATTGCGATATGTAATGCAGCCCCAGGCTGGCGCTGCCGTCCCATTGGCCACGGGGTATTGCGTCAACGGAGCCGCGCCAGATATCCGTCAGATAGGCGCTGGCGTAAAGCGTGAGGCAAACGCTTGCCGCGACCCAGGCTGATACTTCGATGCCCAGCATGGGCAGGCCGAAATAGACCAAAAACAGTTGCAGCAGCAACGGCGTGCTCTGGAACAGCTCGACATAGAGCATGACGCAGTTGCTCGCCCATTTGCATGGACCGATGCGGACCACAAGCAGCAGCAGGCCCACCAATCCACCGCCAGCAAATGCGATTGCTGATAGCAGCAGGGTCAGCGGTGCTGCCAACAACAAATTTCGCGCGATGTCCCATGTGGTGAATTCCATCAGCGCGCGCGCCCAGCGAATAATCCTCGCCCGGCATGGGCGAGCAGGCGACGCATCATGACGGCCAGAACCAAATAGATGATGGTGATTACAAGGTAGGTTTCGAAGCTGCGGAAGTTGCGGGACTGTATGAAGTCCGCCACATGGGTGAGATCGACCACCGCGATTTGCGAAACCACAGCGGACTCCAGCATCGTGATGGTGATCTGGCCCACGAGGGCGGGATAGACATTGGCAAAGGCTTGCGGCAGCAGGATGAGAATGAATATCAGCGCCGGGCGGAGGCCCATGCTGCGGCCTGCTTCGGCTTGGCCGGCAGGCACGGCTTCAAGGCCTGCGCGAATGATCTCGATGGCATAGGCTGCGAGATTGATGGTCATGGCAAGCGCAGCGGCTTGAAGTGCCGTCAGCCTGAAACCAATGCTTGGCAGCCCGAAGAAAATGAAAAACATCTGGACGATGAAGGGCGTGTTGCGGATCAGCTCGACGTAGGTTTTCACAAGGTTTCGGCAAGCCGCGCATCTGGTGCGAAGGGCAGCGGCACCGGCAATTCCTATTGAAATTCCCAAAAATGAAGCGACGGCAGTCAAGCCGAGCGTGACTGCCGTGCCTTCAAGAAACAAGCCCAGATATTGGAGCAGGGCTCCGAAATCGAGCTGGAATGCCATGGACTATTATAGTTCTGGTGGCAGCGGTATGAACAGCCACTTCTTCGAGATGGCGTCGAGCGTGCCATCCTTCTTCATGGCTGCCAGGGTTTCGTCGAGCTTTGCCAACAGGCGGTCTTCGTTCAGGTTGACGGCCATGGCCGACGGGGAGTTCAACAGTTGAAATTTTGATTCTGGCTCGCTGGCGGGTTGCTTGGCCAGCACGGCTGCGCCAACGTCATTGCCCACAACCATCAATTGGACCTGACCCGACAGGAATGCCGAAATCACGCCGTTGTAATCGTTGAAGCGCTGGATGTCGGTGCCAGCAGGGGCTGCCTCGGTGACGGATGTATCTTCAAGCGTTCCGCGATTGACGGCCACCGACTTGCCAGCCAAGTCCGCCGGACCTTTGACTTCCAAGGCCTTTGGGCCGACAACATCGATGGAGTAGGGCGCATAGGGGGCTGTGAAAGCCACCACCTTTTTGCGCTCATCGCTGACGCCAACGCTGACCAGCAGGTTGAGCTTGTGTTCGTTGAGCGAAGGAATGCGATTCTGGCCGGTTATTCCGACGAGCTCTGGTTTGACGCCAAGAGCGGCAGCCAATGCATTGATCACATCAATGTCGTAGCCCTGTGATTTCATGTCCGTGCCGGCGGACGAGAAGGGTGGGAAGTCCTCAAAAATTCCGACCTTGAGCACGCCGGATTTTACGATGTCGTCGAGTTCATCGGCCTGGGCAAAGCCGACACCGGTGAATTGAATGGCAAGCGCCAGGCTTGATGCCATCAAGAAGCGCTTCGAAAGCGATATGTGCATGAATTTCTCCCTTATTTGACTGCCATTGAAAGCCGACAGTTGAGGTCGTTTTTACGCCCGGTATGCGGGAAGTCAAACTGTTGGTGCCATAGAGGGCTTTTTCGGTGGGGCATTGATCGACTATCCCCTTGCAACTTTGCTGTTGGCTGCCCACTTACCGGGATAATTAAATGGAGGTGATAATGTTTGATCCGCAAAAAATTCTGCAACAGGTCCTGGGCGGCGGCGACAGTTCGGGGGGCTCACAGGAGCGCAAGCCGGGCATTTCTGGTGACACATTCAAAGGCGCGGCTCTGGGTGGCATTGCCGGATTGTTGATTGGATCCAAAAGCGGCCGCAAGCTTGCGGGGTCGGCCTTGAAAGTTGGCGGTGTTGCCGTATTGGGTGGCCTTGCCTACAAGGCTTGGCAGAACTGGCAGGCGCAACAGGCCGGGGCAGCGCCACCGCCGACTGAAACGGTTGCGGATGCGACGGCGCAGGCTGAAGGAAGCAAGTTTCTGCCCCGGCAGAAAGCCGATCGGGATGACCTCAGCCTGACACTTTTGTCGGCCATGATCGCGGCCGCAAAATCTGACGGCCATATTGATGCAACGGAGCAGGAGCGCATCTTTGCACGCATTGATGAGGGGGATTTTTCGGGCGAAGAGAAGGGGTTCCTGATGGACCAAATCCGCAACCCGCTCGATCTTGAGGCCCTCGCCGCCAAGGCCACGACAATGGAGCGGGCGGCTGAAATCTATGCTGTTTCGGTGCTGGCCATTGATGCCGACAATCCCGGCGAGGTGGCCTATCTTGACCGGCTTTCAAAGCGGCTGAAGCTCGATCAGGGATTGCGCACCAACATCGACGCGGAAGTGAAAGCGACGGTTTAGCGCGCCCGGGAGATGCCAAGCCTTCGCCAACTGCAATATCTCGTGGCGCTCAGTGAGTTGGGGCACTACAGGCTTGCAGCCGAGAGAGTGGGCGTGAGCCAGCCCACTTTGAGCGCGCAGCTTATGGCCCTGGAGCGGCGGCTTGGCGTTCAATTGGCCGAGCGCAATCGGGCGCCCGTCATTCTGACACCTGCTGGCCATCAGGTTGTGGCTGTGGCCAAGCGCATCGTCGCTGCGGTGCAGGAAATACATGATACGGCTCAGGTCTATCGGCAGGGCATGAGTGGCGTGGTGAGGCTGGGTCTGCCAACATCGATCAGCTCGCATTTGCTGCCTGCTTTCATCCCCATGCTGCACACGGACTATCCGCAGCTTCGCTTGCACATTCGGGAGAATTTCCCCAATGCGCTGCCTGACGCCCTGGCGCAGGGCAAGCATGATCTCTTGATATTGCCGCTGCCGCTGCGTGGCGGCGATTTTGAGACATTGCGGGTTTTTCGTGAGCCGCTTTACCTAGCGGTTCCGTCGGATCACCGGTTGGCGGCATTGGATGTTGTCGTTCCCCAGGAATTGAAAGGCGAGTTTGTCCTGGCCTTGGAAAGAGGCCACGCGCTGCATGAGCAGGTGCAATCGATCTGTGATGAATTTGGCGCGCGCATGCTGCATGATTTTGAGGGCACAAGCCTTAACACACTGCATCAAATGACAGCGACGGGCCTGGGCCTGACGTTCCTTCCAGGCCTCTATGCGCGGAACTCCATGAGGCCCGATTCGGGCATCAAACTGCTGACGGTAAAGGGCAAGCCGCTGCACCGCACGATAGGCTTGGCATGGCGCAACAGTTCACCTCAGGTTGAGATTTTTCGCCGCATCGCCAGCTACTTGCGCGAGGCCGTGAAGCGGGATTTTCCCGATTTTGTTCTGCACGACTGCTGAGCGCCGGCCTACGCGGGTTTTCTATCAAAATGCCTGGGATAATCGATTGGACCGCAGGCTGCCACGTTCCCATCTCCCAATAGTCAGGTTGATTTCAACCCCGCTAGGAGAACAAACGATATGTACACCGACTACACCGCAGAGGCCTACTTCCTCAACAAGCCTGATCAGATGCAGGCGCGCGTCAACGACGGAAACGCGGAAGCACCCTCTGCCACATCGGACATGCAAGCGCTTACTGGCTTCTTTGCAAAGGTGAACAGCCTGACACCAAATCCCAATCCCCTGCAAACCAAGGAGACACCCAATGGATAACCTGGAAAACGTAAAGCAGTTCAAAGCCAACAAAACGCATTCGACCGCGAATACCGAGATGATTGCGGTTCTCAATCAGTCGCTTGCCCATGCCATTGATCTCCGGAGCCGCACCAAACAGGCCTATTGGAGCGCCAAGGGCGGCAGTTTCTATGCGCTGCATAAAATGTTTGATGATTTCAGCGACAGCCTGGATTCCGTGGCTGATGAGCTGGCAACCAGGGTCATGGCGCTGGGCGGCGTTCCTGTGTGGACCCAGGCGGCCATTGAGAAGACTTCCAAGCTGCCGGCCTATCCTACTGGAGCGGTGCAGGCGCTGGATCATCTCGACGCGCTGATCGCAAGCTATGAAGCTGCATCCAAGCATCTGCCCTCGGCGATGGCCAAGGCCGTGCAAGCCGGTGATCATGCGACGGCCAGCATTGTTACCGGCCTTGCAAAACTGCTGGACGAGCAGGCGGGATTCGTGGCCGCCCATGTTCCGGTGGAGTGGATCACCTCACCTCGCAAGCACGTCGTCAGCTAGCTTACCGACGATGCACTTTGCGCCGGCCACATCCCTTGGGGGTGTGGCCGGAAATTTGCGGCCTTATGTATCAAGCGCACCAAAACCAACCCCTCTCGACGGAAGGCTACCTATGCAATAATCTCTCACTGCGTCTGGTACAAAATATCGGGCAGGTCACTGGCGTTTGCGGGTTTCAATTGCCAGAAGCTCACCGCCAAGCTCTGCCCGCTTTCTGACCAGCGCTGAAATGATGTGGGGTTCCGCCATGCCCAATTATAGCGCAGAGCAGTTGCCAAATTTTGGTGCGTTTGATACATAAGGTCGGAAATTTGAGAGATGTGTTCAAGGCTTCAGGAAACGCATGAGACGGATGGAACATGGCGACAGAACCGATCGACCTCTATGCGATCCGGCAATTCAAGATCGACACGCTCGTTCCCCTGAAACTGTTCGGATACGACGTATCGTTCACTGTTTCATCGCAAGCCATGTTGACCACCGTGATTGTGGTGCTGGTCTACTTCGTATGGGCGACCAGGGAACGCGCCATGATTCCCGGACGCCTGCAGGTGAGCGCCGAATTTATCTATACCTTTGTCGAAGACACGATCGTGCGCTTTGGCGGCCCCGAGGCAAGGCGGACTCTGCCTTTCTTCCTGACGATTTTTGTTTTCATCTTGTTTGGCAGCCTTATCGGCCTCACCCCGATAAAATTCACATTCACCAGCCATTTGATCGTCACCTTCGCGCTGGCGCTCAGTGTTTTCGTTTACGTCACCATTCTGGCATTCAAAACACAGGGCATGGGCTTCTTCCGGTTTTTTCTGCCAACAGGCACGCCTCTGCTGCTGGCGCCCCTGATGGTGGTGATCGAGCTTGTGTCCTATCTCTTCCGGCCATTCACGCTCGGCATCCGCCTGTTCGCCAACATCCTGTCGGGACATCTCATGCTCAAGCTTTTCGGCGATTTCTGCGTCATGCTGACAGAGAACTTTGGTGCTGCAGGCGCCGTGGCCGCCGTGCTGCCGCTGGCTGGCATGGTTTTGATGTACTTCGCCGAGGTTGGGGTCATCGTCATCCAGTCCTACGTCTTCATCGTGCTGTCCGCAATCTATGTGAGAGACGCGCTGCACCCGCATTAACCAGAAACACAATTCAATTTCATGGAAAGGTAGAACAATATGACTGACGAAGGCGTTCGATATCTTGCCGCGGCGCTCGCCGCTCTTCCGCTGTTTGGCGTGGCGCTTGCACTGGGCAGGGTATTCGGCGACTGGCTTTCCTCCATCGGGCGCAATCCTGGCGCTGCGGAGAAAATGCAAGGTGTGGGGCTTCTGGCGTTTGCGCTCACGGAAGCGGTGGGCTTGCTGGCGGTCATCGTGGCGTTTCTTATTCTTTTCGCCGCCTAAAAAAATTGCCCGCCCCAGGCTATCAAACTGAGGCGGGCTATTGGTATCTAGCCGGGGAGAACAAAGAACCAGTTGGCCCAGAGAACAACCGCCGCGCCAAGCACAAGAGTGAGGTAGGGCAGCATGCCGGCTTTCCTTTCGCCCATGTCGCCATCTTTCAATCCAAGAGCTTCAAGCGCGCCCTTGGGGAATTGGCCGCCATCCTGCACATAATGCCGGTAGGCGAAGACGGGGAAAATCAGGGCGGCAAAGATGAGGCCGACCCAGAGCGCGGTTGAATAACCCCAGACTTTTGCACCGGCACCTAGGAACAGGGCGTTTACAAAAGCCAGGATCGTGTTGACGCCAATGAGCCACGTGGGGGCCTTCCATGGACGCGCAATGTGGCCTGAGTCCATCCGGTGGATCCAGCCCGCATTGAGGTTGAGGAAGTTGAAGATGATGTAACCCACGTTGGAGATGGCAAGCACGTAGAAATAACCGGCCAAGTCAGACGCGAGCGCCAGCAGGAACAGATTGAAGGCGAAGTCCGTCCACATGGCGCGGGTTGGCGCGCCATGTTCGTTAGCGTGGCTCAGGTACTTCGGCAACCAGCCATCTTTTGACCCCTGATAAAGGGTGCGGGAGGAACCCGCCATTGCTGTCATGATGGCCAGGAACAGTGCCAGGATCATCAGGATCACAAATATCTGGACGATGACCTTGTTGCCGCCGACCATGTTGCCCAAGGCTTCCGCAATGCCAGTGCCATCAACGATGCCAGGCGCCAACATGCCTGCGTGGCCAAGAACGCCCTGGAAGGCGAAGGGCACGAGGAAGAAAAACAGGCAGCAGAGCAGGCCGGAATAGATAATGGCCTTGAACGTGTCGGTCTTTGGGTCCTTCAATTCCCGGGTGTAGCAAACGGCGGTTTCAAAGCCGTAGGTTGACCAGGCTGCGATGTAAAGTCCCCCGAGGAAGAGCGTCCATCCGCCGATGCTCCAGGTGCCGTCAACGCCGGAATAGGCGGCAGTGGGAGGCACCAGGCCGGTGATATTGGCGCTATCGATTGCGCCGGTGAGGATTGGCACTAGACCGACAAGGAGCAGAGGAACCAACACGACGATGGCCAGAATTTTCTGGGCGGCAGCGGTTGAAGCAATGCCGCGATGCTGGATCGCGAACATGATCAGCATGAGAATAGCGCCGATCACAAAGGTTGTGTTTAAGTGCAGTGTGCCAAGGCCTGGAACCGGAATTCCAAACAGTTCCCAGGTGCGGATTGCAGGCGTGAGCGCTGTAACACCGTCAGTTGGCAACAGGGCCGCTGCGGCATCTTGCAAGGTCTTGCCTGCATTGGCGGCAAGCCATTCCACAGCGCGCGGATCTTCAGGCTTGAGTGATGCGATATTTGCAGCGACCCAATCCATGACCATCTGCGAATCTGCCGCAGGGATCGGGAACAGGGCATTTAGAATATAGCCTGCGGCAATGGCGCAACCCAGCGACAGCACGGGGCTCCAGGCAAACCAATTGCACCACACTGACAGAGGAGCAATAAATTTTGAGTATCGCAACCAAGCTGTTGCTCCGTATACGGAGGCACCACCTGATTTGTTGCCGAACATGCCGGCGATTTCCGCGTAGGTGAAGGATTGCAGGAAGCCCATGATCATGGAAATGATCCACACCATGAAGGCGAGCTTGCCCGTGGTTCCGGCGATGCCGCCGATGGAGAAGAGCACGAGGGGCGGCACACCGGCCGCGACCCAGAAGGCGCCCTTCCAGTCTAACGCGCGGACGAGCTCGCCCGAGCCTTGTTCATTGGACATAATTTTTCCCTCCATTAGTCCCCAGTAGTCGAGTTTGTGATTGGCCCGCCTGCCCGTGATCCATTGATCCCGGCATGTTTCTGCGAACGGTTGCGGTCCCCTCATTCACCCGTAGGAAACAAAGTTTAATGGTATTATGTCGACGGTCAAGCGGAACTATGCGATAATCACCCGTGAACTTTGGCGATTTGCCCTATAACTATTTGCTTAACTGATGAATATTATTCAGCAAAGACATGGTGTTACGCCACCTGCCAGCCGCATTCTATGGCCCGGCAATCGCGCCCTGCCGCCGGGTGTTGAACGCTACCGGGTCAAGGGTATGGGTTCACTGAATGTCAAGGTGGGAGAGGGTGACCGAATCACGCTGACTGATATCGAGGGCGGCCAGCGCTGCGAGCTGAGGCTTCGGGACAAAGATGGGCGCATTGGCGCTGATGCCTTGGGCGCGCGGGGAGAGTTTGCAGATGTGTTTGGCCCGGAAACGCGGGCGGGTGAAAGCCAACGGTTTACAGTTTCGCATGATGGAACACTGATTGTGGCGGTGCCCGGCACGCCCATGGATCTGTCAAAGCAGAACACGGCGACTGATATTGAACTGCGGATCACGCGCGCAAAGCCTGTGGCGCCGGGAAGTGGGGTGGCGTTGCCGGAACCTTTGGCTGACGCGCTTCAGGATATTCGCATTGGCGCTTCTACGGCGCGGGCTTATGTTGTGAAGGCTGGCGAATACATCCAGATCATTGATGTCGCCGGACGGCAGATGACGGATTTTCAGTGCTTCTCGGCCAGAAAGCTCGACAAGGGCATTGAGAACGCGCTCGACGCCACAGTGACCCGCACGCTGACAGGCCGCGCCTATCCAACGCCTGGCCTGCCATCGAAAGCCTTTGGTTTTGATTTCGAACCCCTGATTGAAGTTGTCCAGGACACCTGCGGGCGCCATGATGCTTTCGCCACGGCTTGCAATTCGCGTTACTACGACGACGTGGGCTATCCCGGCCACGTCAACTGCACCGATAATTTCAATCGCGTCCTTGATCCCTTTGGCATCGCCAAGCGGCGTGGCTGGGAGGCTTTGAATTTTTTCTATAACACGCGCATGGACGCCAACAACCAGATCATCTTTGATGAGGCGTGGTCGAGGCCCGGCGACTACGTGTTGGTAAAGGCGCTCACGGATCTTGTGTGCGTGAGCTCGGCCTGCCCGGATGATATCGATCCCGGCAACGGCTGGAACCCCACTGACATCCATGTTCGAACCTATTCCGATAAACAGAAATTTTCGAGAGCTGTGGCTTACCGCATGACACCTGATGCAGATGTTGAGATGACCCGTGAAACCGCCTTCCATCCGCGCTTTTCAGCGCTGACCCGAAACTACACCGAGTACCGGGGTTTCTGGCTTCCGTCGCGCTTCAACAATGAGGGGCCAATCGAGGAATATTGGGCGGTGCGGGAAAAAGTTGTGGTGATGGATTTGTCGCCGCTGCGCAAATTCGAAGTTACCGGGCCCGATGCAGAAGCCCTGCTGCAATATTGTGTGACGCGCGACATTCGCAAGCTTGCAACTGGCCAGGTGGTCTACACCGCCATGTGCTATGAAAATGGCGGCATGATTGATGATGGCACGGTCTATCGTCTGGGCCCAAACAACTTTCGCTGGATTGGCGGTGATGATTACAGTGGCGCATGGCTTCGCGAGCAGGTGGAAAAAATGGGCTACCGCGCCTGGGTGCGATCTTCAACCGATCAGCTTCACAACATTGCCGTGCAGGGACCAAATTCCCGCGATCTGCTGAAAGAGATCATATGGACGGCGCCTGCCCAGCCCAGCATTGGCGAACTGGAGTGGTTCCGCTTTGCTGTTGCCCGCATCGGCCATTTTGAAGGCGCGCCGGTTGTGGTTTCACGCACGGGTTATACGGGTGAACTTGGCTACGAAATTTTCTGCCACCCGAAGGATGCGCTTGCGGTGTTTGATGCGGTTTGGGAAGCGGGGCGAAAATATGGCCTGAAGCCCATGGGGCTTGAAGGGCTGGATATGGCGCGCATAGAGGCGGGACTTGTTTTTGCCCATTACGAATTCAACTCGGAAACGGATCCCTTTGAAGCGGGGATCGGGTTTACCGTGCCGTTGAAAACCAAGGTTGATGATTTTATCGGCAAGCAGGCGCTGGTTCAGCGCAAGGAGCATCCGCGCCATAAGCTGGTTGGACTTGAGATTGAGTCTAATGAAATTGTCGGCCATGGTGATCAGGTTTATGTGGGGCGGGGCGTTGTCGGCGTGGTTACAAGCTCAACCCGCTCACCGATCCTCGGACGGAATATCGCACTCGCGCGTGTTGATGTGTTGAGTGGAGAAATTGGCGCCCAGGTTGAAATTGGCAAACTCGATGGCATGCAGAAGCGCTTGCCTGCGCGTGTAGTAAGATTTGCCCATTACGATCCGGAGAAACTCAGGCCACGGAGTTAGGCTGCGAAGATTTCCTCCAGTTTGTCGCGCATCACCAGTGGATCGACATCCACACCGGTCCAGTATTTTACGCCGATGACGCCCTGGTTGACCAGCATGCCGAGGCCGTCCACCACGTCGCATCCCCGGTCTTCTGCCTGGCGGATGAGCCAGGTGCGGGGCGGATTGGGAATTACATCAGCGACGACGAGCCCCGCGCGCAGGGATTCCGGATCGAGATCAAGCCTGGCGTCGACATCGGGGTAGAGACCGACAGAGGTTGCGTTGACGACGATTTCGACGTCTTTCGGGATTTTGCACATTCCCTGCCAGATGACCAGTTCGGCTTTTGCTGAAGTTTTGGTATTCAGGAGATCGACAAGGGCCTGGCCTCTTTCCTTGCCACGATTCACAATGATGATGCGTGCGGCGCCAGCAAGGGCAAGCTCAACGCCAATGGCGCGGGCGGCGCCCCCTGCTCCAAACATGACAACTGTCTTGCCTCCGGGATCGACGACCTCGCGGAGCGATTGGAGGAAGCCCTTGCCATCGGTGTTTTCACCAATGAATTTTCCGTCGCGCAGCACGGCGCAATTTACGGCGCCCATGACTGCGGCAGATTCGCCCAGGCCATCAAGGTGTTCGATGACGGAAACCTTGTGGGGGATCGAGCAATTAAAGCCAATCCAGCCCATGGCGCGCGCACCGTTTACCGCGTCGCGCAATCTGTCAGGCGGCACTTCGCAATTGATGTAGCGGATATCAAGATTGTGATGGCTAAAGGCCGCTTCAATCATGGCCACTGTTGGATTATCCGCTGCTCCTTGCGAAAATGAACCGACGAGTTTGCTGAGGAAATTCTGGGCCATGGATTATCTTTCTCCTGCTTGTATCAGGTGTGCCCATGCGTGTGATGGGAATCGGGGAAATGGGGATGGGTGTGGCCCAGTGGCCGGTGAACATGGGCATGAACGTGGGGTTCGTGCGCCGGGTCTTTGGCGCTGTGTTCATGCTGGTGATGCATGTCGTGGATATGGGAATGAGAATGCTCGAGCGTTTCGTGCTGGTGCGGGTGTTCGTGGTGTTCGCTTAAATGCAGCCACACGCCAAATGCCATGAGCAGCGCTGCAATGGCGAGCTGCCAGGTTACGGGTTCGCCCAGCAGCACAACGGCCACCAGCGCACCGATGAAGGGGGCTACCGAATAATAGGCGGCGGTGCGGGCTGAACCGATGGCGCGCAGGGCATAGACAAATATGACAAGGCCCACGCCATAACTCAGGAAACCGATGAGGGCACCCGCTGTCACCAAGATTGGCTCAAACGAAACCACGCCCACCAACAAGCACAGGGCAAGATTGACACTTCCCGCCACCAGCCCCTTGATCATGGCGATCTGAACGGGATTGCTGAGCGCCACCTTGCGGGTGAAATTATTGTCTGCGGCCCAGCTGACGCAGGCCAGCACAATGAGCACTGGCCCATATGCCGTTTCAAGTGAAAACTCGCCCTGCCAGGCCAGCACAGCAGCACCCAGTGTAATGGCCGCCATTCCGATGCCGATGCGAATGTGGAAATGCTCGCGAAAGGCGATCCAGGCGATCAAGGCCGAGAAAACCCCTTCAAGCACCAGCAGCAGCGAAGCGGCGGAGGCAGATGTCAGTTGCAGTCCAACCAGAAGGAGGATGGGCCCCAGAATGCCGCCGCAAAAAATTGCTGGCGCAAACCACAGCCAATCCCCGGCGGTGAGCGCTGTTTCACTCAATTCGCGCCTGAACCGGCTATAGATGAACAGGCCGATACCTGATCCCAAATACAGGATGCTGGCCAGCATCAGAGGATGGATGTTGCCAAGCAGGACTTTGGCCAGCGGTGTGCTGACACCAAACAAAAGGGCCGAAACAAGGGCCAGCATCGGCCCTTTGAGAAGGCTGGTTTCGCGTGAGGTTTCCGGCTCGCTCATGAGGAGCCAAGATTACCGGAACCTAGTCGTTTTTCATATAGGCTTCCATTGAGTCATCCATGGCCTCCACCCATTTTGTATGGTGCTTGGGCGACATGGTGCCGGTCATCAGTGAGCGATAGCCCTTGTTGCGATAGCCCATGATGTCGGCCATTTTGTCGTGTTCCCACTCCATGAATGTCCTGTTGACAGCTTCAACATCGAAGGAGGGGTAATCGGTGGCGGCAATAAGTTCTTTCACATAGTCGCCCTGGAACCAGATCATCTGCTCGGCATTTTCAAGTTTTTCCTCACGCTTGCGCCAGGCCCTGGAATTTTTCTTCATGGCATCGAGCTTCGGCAGCTTGATGCGGCCAAGGATGACGTCACGCACATACCAGGCCTGGGCGTCGAACATGTTGAAAGTGTAGAACTGGTCCTGCATGCCGAGATAGGAAAGCCTCGGATTTTCTTCCCAGATTGTGCCCATGTAGAGATCAAGCGGCCACAGGCGGTTGGTGGTTTTGAGGCGCAGGTCTTCCGCCATGAAGGGAAAATGGTGCTGATAACCGGTGCAGAGGATGATGGCGTCGATTTCCTTGATGGAACCATCCTTGAAATGCGCGGTTTTGCCAACAAGTTTTTGCAGCAGCGGACGCTCTTCGAAACGGGCGGGCCATTTGAATCCCATGGGCTTGGTGCGATAGGTCGCGGTGACGGAACGTGCGCCGTATTTCCAGCACTGGGAGCCGATGTCCTCGGCTGAATAGCTGCGGCCCACGATCAGCACATCCTTGTCCTTGAACTCCAGCGCATCCCTGAAGTCATGGGCATGCATGACGCGGCCATTGAACGAGTTGATGCCTTCAAAGAATGGCACATTGGGGGTGGAGAAGTGTCCGGAGGCCACAATTACATTGTCGAATTGCTCCGTGTACATGCGGTCTTTCCTGCGGTCGTGGACGGTGACGTTGAACAGTTTCTTCTTTTTGTCCCATTCGACCATGCGGACCGGCGTTGAAAAACGCACCCACTTCCTGACCTTGGCTTTTTCCACCCGGCCCTTGATGTAATCCCACAACACGGCGCGGGGCGGATAAGAAGCGATGGGCTTGCCGAAATGTTCCTCAAATGAATAGTCGGCGAATTCCAGGCATTCCTTGGGGCCGTTTGACCACAGATAGCGATACATGGAGCCATGCACGGGTTCTCCATGCTCATCCAGACCGGTTCGCCACGTATAGTTCCACAACCCACCCCAATCGTCCTGCTTCTCAAAACAGACGATTTCCGGAATCTTCGCCTTCTTCTTTGCAGCGGATTGAAAACTGCGGAGGGCCGCCAAGCCTGAAGGGCCAGCCCCGATTACGGCTACTCGTGTCATATGGTTTCCTCTTCAATTTTCAATCCGGGAAAATGCCGGAACTTGTGGGTTTGCCGTCATCATATATTGAAAGCCACTCAACTGTCGTGGGCCGGTAGCGGGTGAGCCCCTTGTAATCCACCAGTTCCGGCGGCAGGTCGCGCAGCACGCGGTGGAACCTGCGGCCCCATTTCGGCACGGTCACCAGCTCCTCCATCTTGATCAGGTAGCAGCGGATGACAAACAGGATGGCGTTGGAACGCGGCAGCCGCCACAGGCTTTGCAATTCGCAGCGGAGGTGCACTTTGCTGCCAACATTCTCCGGTGTGACCGTGGCGCGGTCTGGTCCCCATTTGTGATAGTTTTCCGGGCTGGTATCGAGCCTCGGATTGATTGTCATGGTCCAGTTCAGGCGGCGCACGGGTTTTCCCTGCTGCAAATTGAGCAGGAATTTCAGGGCACGCTCAAACACGCCGAGCTGATGGGCGAGTGGCACTGGCCCATGCCACTCCATGAAATTCATGCCGATATCGAAATCCAGCGACCAGTCGGCCTGGGTGGTCACCATGCCGGCGTCCATCCACAGATTATTATTTCGCTGGTCAACGATGCAGAAATCGCCCTGGGCCTGGCGCGTGATGTATTCGAAGGGCTCCTGTGGAAGTGTTGAGGCATCTCCGAAAACAAATTTCTGGTCGATGCCAATCGGCTTGTTGATCCAGCGCCAGTTGTCGCCATCGCGTGCCAGTGAGAAATGCTCGGGGTAGCCCGCTGCCTGCTGCTCCATCAAAAGCTCAAGCGTGTCCCACTGTGACGTCATCATGTGGGGCAGCGCCTGGCAGCGCAGCGGGTCTTCTTTCAGGACGAGGGCGCGGTCGTGCATTTCGGAAATATAGTGCTCATCCACATCAATGAGGCTGTCGAAGGCGGTTCCGGGGGCGCCCTTCACATGGGGTTCCATGTTGACGGAATACATGTAGCTGTCTTCGTTGAAAGGGAAGGGAAAGCGCCGGATTGTATCGGGGCTGTTTGCAAAGGTGAAATCGCCCCGGAAGGTTTCCTGCCTGAATTTTATGTTCATGTGTTCCTCCTAGAGGTCCAGGGTAATTTCGGAGCCGTTCAACCTTGATACACAGATCATGATTTTTCGGCCGGATTTCTTGTCTTCGGGTTCAAGGAAGTGGTCATTGTGCTCGAGTGCCCCATTGCAGGATATTACATTGGTTTCGCATTGGCCGCATGCACCACCCCGGCAGAGGAAGGGCGCATCCACTCCCGCTGCTTCGACCGCTTCCAGAATGCTTTGATGGGCGCCAACATCGATTGCCTTGTTGGATTTTTTCAGCGCCACACGGAATGGCTTGCCAGGAGGCGGCGCCAAAAACCTTTCGGAATGGAGGTTCTGCGTGGGCCAGCCTGAACCACGGGCTTTTCCCAACACGCCATCAATCATGCCCGCAGGTCCGCAGACATAAAGATGTGTGCCGAGGGGCTGCGCTGCCAGAATGGCATCAACGGGGATGAACAGCTTTTCGTCATCGACGTAAATTTTTACGCGGGCGGGGCCGTAGCGTTGCTGGAGTTCCTGCCAATAGGCACCGTGGCTTCGGTTGCGAATTGCATAGTGGAGCTCGAAGGAGCGGTCTTCATTGGCCATCTGGTCCATCATGGCCATGAAAGGGGTGATGCCGATGCCGCCAGCCATGAAAATATGCTTGCGCCCCCGCACGTCAAAGGGAAACAGGTTGATGGGCTGGCTCACGGTCAGTGTGCCGCCGACCTTTAGCTTCTCGTGCATGAAGGCAGAACCACCGCGGGAATTCTCGACCCGGAGCGTGCTGATTTCAAAGGCACTGCGATCGCGGGGCGAAGACATGAGCGAATAGGGATTGCGCCTGAGAAGCTCGCCGTCGCGCATGGCGACAACCACATGGGCGCCGCCGGAAAACACCGGCATGGGCTGGCCATCGACGCGTTCAAGGCGGAAGCGTTTAACCTTCTCGGCAACTTTCGTGATGGCGGCAACACGCACGGTCATATCCGTATTGATGCTCATGGGAACAATACCTCGGGCGCGGGCGCCGTTCCCGGTTCTTCGGCATCAATGCAAACACCTTGAAACGCCGCAATGCGCCTCGAATAATGATCGCGCACCAGAAGTGTCAGGCCGCAATGGGAGCAGGTGCAGGGCTGGGTTGTGACGTTATCGGTAACGCCCTTGCAGTGAACGCATTGAACGCGCCTTGCCATGGAACCCCTATGCTCGGTGCGGATGGAATTGAAATCAATGCCGTTCTCAATTGCCACCTGCATGGCCTGGCCGATGAAGCCCTCGGTGCCTGAGACATAAAACCTGGCGCCCATTTTTGCCGAAATCAATGTGGCCTTCAGGCGATAGAGCAGGATTGGAATTGTCGGAGCCGTCCATAAATCGAAGGGTTTGAGTTCGGCCAGCGCTGCAGCATGATTTTCCGCACCTCGCGCAACGTAAAGAATTTCTGACGTTGCCAGAAAATCCCGCCCAACCGCCGCGACCTGATCTGCCAGCGCCATGGCCCCTTCGCCCTCGAGGGCAAAGAGGTGACGGGGCGCATGGGTGTCAATGGCCAGGCCGCTATAAACCGGGCGGCTTTTTATTCCGACTACAAGCATTTATCCAACCGCGTTCCGCTTCTTCTTTTCCGGATCGTCGAAGCTGATGGTGTGGGCGATGGCGCTGGCTTTCATCTTCTTGCCGCGCACCTCCAGTTTGACACCCTGCTTGGCACAGGCCACTTCAACGCGCATGATCGCCATAGAACGCTTGGTGAGCTTGGAATAGCAGGGGCAGGTGATCGTGCCAACTTTTTTGCCGTCTGCATAGACCTCATCGCCCAAATCCGCCGGGCCATCAGCCTCAATCAGCAGGCCGAATATCTTGAAGCGCTCCTTGCCCTTGAGGCGAACGTGTTCTTCGGCTCCCCGGAATCCAACCTTGCCGGGGCTTACGGTGAAGTCGAGGCCAAGCTCCCACAGGCTGTCGCCGGGTTGCTCGCCCGCGAAGGGATACATCTGCGAATTGTCATAAGGGTAGAACAGCAGATAGCTTTCAACGCGCAGCATGTCGAGAACACTGAAGCAGACGGGAATGATCCCCATGCTCTTGCCTTCATCGAGGATGCGGTCCCAGATCATGCCGGCATCCTGGCCGCGCACGAAGAGCTCATAGCCACGCTCGCCGGTGTAGCC
Source organism: Rhodobiaceae bacterium (assembly GCA_009885825.1). Lineage (GTDB taxonomy): Bacteria > Pseudomonadota > Alphaproteobacteria > Rhizobiales > Aestuariivirgaceae > Aestuariivirga. Next base: position 19,581 of record VFJY01000162.1, read on the forward strand.
AGTACGCGAGATCATCACAGGTGCACCGAACAGTGTGGTTTGCATGTGGTGGAAATATTTGAGACCGCGAATTCCCGGCACATGCTTGGCCAGGTAATCCACAGCCAAAGGGCCTTGCAGCGAAAGATCGTGAATATCATCGTCAAACAGCACGGCGCAATTGCGCCCCAGCGATTGCTTGACCACTTCCTCATGGCCCGAGCCTGAGCCATGCACCAGCATCCAGGAATTGGGGCCGGTGCGGTAGACGATGCAGTCATCGGTGAAGTGGCCGCGCTCGTTCAGCATGCAGGCATAGACCGAGCGGCCGGGGTAAATCTTGGTCATGTCGCGGGTGGTTATGTATTCCAGCACATTGATGGCGTGGGGGCCTACGAGGTGAACCTTCTTGAGGCCGGACACGTCCATGAGGCCCGCCTTGGTGCGAACCGCGATATGCTCCTGGTAGATATCCTTGTCATAGGTCCAGGCCGTTCCCATGCCGGACCAATCCTCGAGCTTGGAACCCAGCGCCCGGTGACGGTCGCCCAGGACCGAAAATCTCCAACTTAAAGGCATGCGACCCTCCCCCTATGTTTCATGAACGGAAACTATTATTCCTCACTGTAACGGGAATTGCAGGCGTTGCAAGATGGGAGGTGGGGGAAATTTTGGGTGTGGATAGGAGGTCGCAGCCCCGTCAGAATCGCTGTAATGGGGTTTTGAGCGCATTCTTGGAAAGGCCACCCCCATGTTTGTTTCCTTTTTCCCGGCACCCAAATTGTTTTTCTGGTCGACGGCCCTGTGGACCGCCGCTGCAATCTTGTTGTGGTATACAGCGGGAGAGGCGATGGGCACGGCTGTTGGACTGTTGCCGGGTTCGGATGATCCCTTACTTCGTGCCAGCGTGGCGGTTTTCTACTCCGGTCCATTCATCTGGTTTTATATTTACTTTGCGGTGGCGGTGGCGCTGTTTGCCGGGTTTTGGAACTTCTATGCTCCGCACCCTTGGGCGTGGTGGTCAGTTCTTGGTTCAGCACTGATTGTGTTTGTCACCTATTTTCAAGTTCAAGTCAACGTCGCGATCAATGCCTGGTATGGGCCATTCTACGACATCATCCAAAAGGCCCTCTCCAAGCCGGGTGAAGTCACCCTCCCGGAGTTTTACGGGCAACTGATCAACTTTGCCGGCATTGCGTTCGTGGCGGTGATCGTTGCCGTGCTGAACCGGTTTTTTGTCAGCCACTATGTTTTCCGCTGGCGCACTGCCATGAACAATTACTATATGGCGAACTGGCCAAGGCTCAGATCGATTGAGGGCGCCTCGCAGCGTGTTCAAGATGACACCATGCGGTTTTCCAAGACAAGCGAGGACCTGGGCGTGAAGCTCATTGATTCAGTTATGACGCTCATTGCGTTTTTACCCGTATTGATGGTGCTTTCTCAAAGCGTCACGGAAATTCCCCTCATTGGTCAAATCCCCAATGCGCTGGTTGTGGTTGCAATTGTGTGGTCGTTGTTTGGGACAAGTTTTCTGGCGATCATTGGCATCAAGCTGCCCGGACTTGAGTTTCGCAATCAGAGGGTTGAAGCTGCCTATCGCAAGGAGTTGGTATATGCTGAGGATGACGGGGAGCGGGCTCAGCCGCCAACCGTTGCCGAACTTTTTGCGGCCGTTCGGCGGAATTATTTCCGACTTTACTTCAACTATATGTACTTCAACATAGGGCGGATAATCTATCTGCAAACGGACAATATATTTCCTTATATTGTGCTGGCCCCCACCATAGTTGCGGGCAAAATAACGCTGGGAGCGATGAACCAAATTCTTAATGCGTTTGGGCAGGTGCGAGAATCGTTTCAGTTTTTGGTCAATTCCTGGCCGACAATTGTCGAGCTTATATCAATCTACAAACGCCTGCGGGCCTTTGAGTCGGTCCTCGGAGGGGAAGAGCTTTCGGTGATTGAGAAGGTGGCCGATGATGCGGTGGCAGTGTGAAGTTTGGCGCGGCGTGTTTGCCACACGCCTAGCACGCATTTCAGGAATTTAAAACCTATAGTTGAATTTAATCCTATGATACCTATGGAACTCGCAGGCGGGAATCAGCGCCTGCGAGCTATCCCTCTAGCTTGGTCTATCGAGAATCGGCTGTAGGGGGCTTTAGATGAGTTTAAAGACCTATTGTAGGTCTGTAGTCCCATATTTAGTCTTTGCGGCTTGCAAGCTCACGATTCCGGCTTTCACATCGGCTTCCACCAACTGTCTTGCCCGCAACCCTGGCTCGCCGAAGCCGCCGCCGCCGGGGAGTTCCACAACCAGGCTGTCGCCTTTCGGGACGACATGGATGCCTTTGTCGGGGAGCGCCTGGCCTGATCCCAAACGGGCCACGCCTTTCACGCCGGGTGCGCCGCCGTCCCGGCCCTGGGCTGCGAATTTGATGCGGTCGAAGGTTGCGGCGGAAATGGCGAAGGGAGCGTTTTCGCGGTTGGCGATTTCGATTGCCTGGGATAGGCCGCCCCGCCATTCGCCAGCACCGCCGCTATCGGTCAAATATTCCTTGCGTCTGAAATAGAGCGGGCACTGGGTTTCGGTGATTTCGACCGGTATGGCGCCAATGCCCGAGGGGAAGGCTGTCGTGGCGAGGCCGTCCTTGCCGGGCCTGCCGCCGACGCCGCCAAGGGCAATGCTGATGACGCCAAACTCCTTGGCGCCCGCTGTTTCGCTTGCAGGCACGCGGCCATGGGCGCTGTTCAATCCCAATATCCAGATTGAGCCGGCGCTTTCAGCTTGAACCTTTCCGGGAAGCGCCTGAGCCAGGCACCCGAACACGGCATCAGCAAGCATCTGGCCTATGACATGGCGGGCTGTGACGGGCGAGGGCCTGATGGGATCAACGCAGGTGCCGGGCTCGGTCACAAGGTCAAAGCAGGAAAGCGAGCCGATGTTGTTTGGCACATGGGGCGCTATCACGGCCTTTAGTCCGAACACGGAGTATGCGTGGGTGTAGGTGCGGGGGCTGTTGATGCCAAAAATGGAAGCAGGAGACGTGCCCGAGAAATCTATGGTGATTTTCCCATTCTTGATAGTGAGTTTTGATTTTATGGCGATGGGGATTTCATAGCCGTCGAGCGGCATTTCGTAGGACCATTCGCCTTCCGGCATGGCCTTGATGGCTTCGCGCGCGCCTTTTTCAGACGTTGTGAGAATATGCTTTGCCAGTGGCTCCAGACTGGTGAGCCTGAATTCCGTCATCATCTCGATGAGCCGTCTTGCACCTGTATCATTGGCGCTGACCAGCGAGAGCAGATCGCCCCGCACTTCAACCGGATTTCTGGAATTGGCGAGGATGACCGACAGCAATTCCTCGTTGAGCCTGCCGGCCTTGCGCATCATGAGATGGGGAATGAGAGTTCCTTCTTCAAAAGAGGAATTGGCCTTGGCTGACATGCCGACACCGCCCACGTCGATCACATGGCAGGTGGAGGCAAAAAAGGCCACGAGTTTTCGCCCGAGGAAAACCGGCGTCATCATCACATAGTCAAACAGATGGCCAGTGCCGAGCCATGGGTCATTCGTCACATAGACATCGCCGGGCTTCATGGTGGATTGCGGGAAGTGTTTGAAGAAGTGGCCGACGGCGGTGGCCATGGTGTTCACGTGGCCCGGCGTTCCGGTCATGGCCTGGGCGATCATGTGGCCATCGGCGTTGTAGACACCGGCGGAGAGATCGCCTGCTTCACGGGTGATGGTGCCGAAGGCGGTGCGCAACAGGGATTGGGCCTGTTCTTCGACGACAGCGATGAGGCGGTTCCACATCACCTGGGTGCGGATGGCTTCGAGGGCTTTCCTGCTCATTTCACACTCTCCAGAATGATGTAACCCAGGCTGTTGATTTTTGCGTTGAAATTGGCGCCGACGATGGTTGAGGTTTCGTCCTCGGCGATGATCGCTGGGCCTCTGAAATTCGCTCCGGGTTTGAGATCGAAGCGCCAATAGACGGGAGCCATGATCCGCTTGCCGAGGGCCGGATCGTAAATCAGGCGTTTACCCCTGGGTTTTGGCGTCGATTTGGCGGATGATTTTTGTGCCGGTTTTGGTTTTTTTGTTTGGGATGAAACAGTGACCGACCAAGTGATGGCTTCGGCTTCCTGGTTTAGAATGCGCAGGCCATAGACCTGCTCGTATTGATTTTCGAAAAGCGCCTTGAGTTTCCTGCCATCGCCATCGTTGAGTGTTTTCACCGGAACGGCGACGCGGATTTCATGGCCTTGGCCCACGTAGCGGCAATCGGCGATGATTTGTGTGGTAATTTTGGCTTTGCGAATTGCTGGAGCTACAACAGCGCCAGCATCCTCAGTCATTTGCCGCAGAAGCCTGTTCACCGCCGCCGCATTGAATTTATCGAATGACACTGCGGCGCTGCGGGTAATCTCATAGGCGATGGGCGCCCTCAAAAATCCGATGGCGGAACCAACCCCTGCGCCCTTGGGGATGATGATGGTTTTCACGCCTATCTTTTCCGCCAGCCTGCAGGCGTGAAGCGGCGCGCCGCCGCCGAAGGCGATCATGGTGCAGGCGGCGATGTCGTGGCCTCGTTCAATCGCGTGAACGCGCGCGGCATTGGCCATGTTTTCCTCGACGATCTCGGTGACGCCGGCCGCCGGCCAGAAACCTTCGAGTTTCAATGGAGCGCCAATGGCTTTATGCAAGGCCGCAATGGCTGCTGTTTCATCGAGCGTGATTTTGCCGCCGGCGAAATAGGCGGGATCGATTTTGCCCAGCGCCAGATTGGCATCCGTCACGGCGGGTTCAGTGCCGCCCAGGCCATAGCACACGGGGCCGGGAGTTGAGCCCGCGCTGTCCGGCCCCACGGTGATGCGGTTCAATTTATCGACGCGCGCGATGGAGCCGCCGCCTGCGCCAATTTCCACCATTTCAATGACGGGGATGCGGACAGGAATGCCGGAGCCTTTCATGTCGCGGTAGGCCCTGGCGATTTCAAATTTCCGGGCGCGCCCAGGTTCGCCATTCCGGAGGAGGCAGATTTTGGCAGTGGTGCCGCCCATGTCGAAGGAGAGCACTTCGGGCAAATCACATTCAGTGGCAATTTCGGAGGCCAGAATAGCGCCGCCTGCGGGGCCTGATTCAACCAGTCTTATCGGGAAGCGGACGGCGGTTTCCAATGTGGTCAAGCCGCCGCCGGACATCATGAGAAACAGGGGGCAATCCAGCCCCAGGTGTTTCATCTCATCTCTCAGACGCAGCAAATATCCCGCCATGCGGGGCCGGACATAGGCATTGGCGACAACCGTGGAAAACCGCTCAAATTCGCGGATTTCCGGGGCCACTTCGCTGGATATGCAGATGGTCACATCTTTCGGAAGGGCGGCGCTTAGAACCTCGCGAACGCGGCGTTCATGGGCGTCATGGGCATAGGCATGGAGGAAACCGATGGCCACGGCTTTGACATTTTCGCTGCGAAGTTCTCCCGCCAAATCTTGCAAGGACGATTCATCGAGCCGCGCAAGGACATCACCATCGGCGGAAAGCCGCTCTTCAACGGTGTAGCGCAGGGTGCGGGGAACGAGGGGAACGGCGCGGTCGATCATCAGGTCGTAATGGTCGAAGCGCTTTTCATAGCCCTGTTCCAGAATATCCCTGAATCCCCTGGTGGTGATGAAGGCAGTCTTTGCGCCCTTTCGCTCGATCAGGGCGTTGGTAGCGAGGGTTGTGCCGTGAATAAATACGCCGATGTCCGCTGGCTTTATCTCTGATTGTGCAAGGACAAGGCCAATGCCTTCAATGACTCCCAATTCCGGCGCCTGGGTGGTGGTCAAAACCTTACCGCTCCAGCGTTTGCCGCCAGCTTCCAAAACGATATCGGTGAAGGTGCCGCCGATATCGGCGGCGAGTTTGATGGTTTTGCTCATGGCCGAGATACCTACTATTGCGCGCGCGCAAATCCTAGGGGCTTCCGACATGGCTGGGTTGACAGGGCAAGAACTGTGGCCGCAAGCTGAGGCGTGCTTTCTGCCAGGGATTAGACCTTGCTAGCGTCGGAGTCGCATCTTGCCACGGGTTATCGACATTTTGTGTCGGTGGCGACGCTTGGTTCGGTGCGGGCGGCTTCGCGTCATTTGAATGTTGCCGCCTCTGCCATCAGCCGGCAAATAGGGCTGCTCGAGGCGCAATTGGGGATCAGCCTGTTTGAACGCCATACCCGCAGCCTTGCCTTAACCGAGGCGGGTCTTGAATTGCTGCGCGGCCTGCAAGCGGTGAACCAGACCCATGAAGGCACGCTTGATTTGCTGGCGAGTTTGAAAGGCATTGCGCGGGGGCGGGTAAGTATCGCCGTAGTTGAAAGCCTTTCGATCTCCTTTCTTCCTGACTTGCTGATCGCCTTCTCCCGGAAATTTCCCGGCGTGCAGGCGGCCATCACGGTTGCCGGCTCTGACATGGTGACGGAACTGGTGCGCGAACGCGAGGCCGATATAGGGATAACCTTCAATCCATCAGCGCTTGAAGGTTTGATCGTTGAATTCGAGCGGGGCATTCCCTTGGGAGCGACCATGGCGCCATCCCATCCCCTGGCCAAATCCAAGTCACTCACTCTGGCGCAGTGCTTGGAGCATCCAGTTGCGTGGCCGGCGCGGGAACTCAGCATTCGTCTCATTTTGGACCGGGCTTTGGGGGCGCGAACGGCGCGGCATGAGCGCCAGTTTGAGTGTAATTCTCTTCGCCTGATGGCCGCGTTGGCGCGTGATGGCGGCTGCATTGCCTTTCAAACGCTTTTTGGCATTGAAAGGGATATTGCCGAAAAAACCCTGGTTTTTGTCCCCCTTGCAGACCGCAAACTGCCACCTAGCCGGTTAACCCTTGTCCATCGCCCCGGGCTTGACCGGAAAACGGCAGCAGGGGCGTTTCTTGATCTCGCCAAGCAACAGCTTCCAAAGGTTTTTGATGTGCGAAAAAAGTGAACATAGACGTGCTTATATTGTTCTTTTTAGAACGAATTGAATATGATACAAAGTCGAAATCCGCCACAAAGAGCGGCTTTCAATGAATTTTGTCGGGGAAATGCATGGGCCGTCTAACGACGCACGTTCTTGATACAAGTTCCGGCAAGCCTGCGGCTGGGCTGAAGATAGAATTGTGGTCAATCGTGGCAAAGCCGGAACTCGTCAAAACTGCCACGACAAATGGTGATGGCCGTGTTGACGGCGCGATACTTGAAGGGGACAGTTTCAAGGCTGGTACCTATGAGCTCAGATTTCACGCCGGGGCTTATCTTCGTTCGAGCGGAGCGAAGTTTGACGAACCTGCCTTTCTTGACGTGATCCCCATACGCTTTGGCATTTCCAATCCATCTCAGCATTATCATGTGCCGTTGCTGCTTTCTCCTTATGGCTATTCAACCTATCGGGGGAGCTAGGGACATGGCGCGTCAAACAATTCGCTTTTTACGCAAGGGACAGGTGGTGGAGCTTTCCTCCATTCCACCCATGCGTACACTGCTTGATTATCTGCGACTTGACGAGAAATCCAAGGGCACCAAGGAAGGCTGCAACGAGGGCGATTGCGGCGCCTGCACCGTGGCGCTGGGTTCGCTTGAAGATGGCCGTGTGGTTTATGAACCGGTCAATGCCTGCATTCTTTTGCTCGGCCAGATTGATGGCAAGGAACTGGTCACGGTTGATGATCTGGCGACAAATGGCAAATTGCATCCCGTGCAGAAGGCCTTTGTGGATAATCATGCTTCCCAATGCGGTTTTTGCACGCCAGGCTTTGTGATGTCCTTGTTCACCCTTTATCATGCGGGCAAGAAACCAACGCGGCAGGACATTGTTGATCATATTGCGGGCAATCTTTGCCGCTGCACGGGTTATCGTCCCATTGTGGATGCAGCGGTGAAATCCTGCACCGGCAAGCCGGCTGACGCCTGGGCCGCAGCGGCAAAGGCAACTGCAGCGCAATTGGCCGCACTCAATGATGGCACGGATGTTTTCGTGGGCGATGCGAAATCCTTTTTTGCGGCACCCGCATCGCAAGAATCCCTTGCCAAGCTTTATGCGGAATATCCTGATGCCACGATCGTTGCGGGCGCCACGGATGTTGGATTGTGGATTACCAAGCAGCTTCGGACTTTGCCCAAGATCATTTATGTTGGTCGCGCGAAAGGACTTGATGCCATCGTGGATCATGGCGGGCATATTTCCATCGGCGCTTCAGCTACCTATTCCGACGCTGAGTCCCATCTCTCGTCGATTGATCCCGATATTGGCGAAGTGATCCGCCGTCTTGGTGCCAAGCAGGTTCGCGCTTCCGGCACTGTCGGCGGCAATATTGCCAATGGCTCGCCCATCGGTGACAGTCCGCCCATGCTGATTGCGCTCGGAGCAATGCTCCATCTTCGCCATGGAGAAAATGAAAGACAATTGCCGCTCGAAGATTTCTTTGTGGCCTATGGCAAGCAGGACCGCGCCCCTGGCGAATTGGTCTGGCGTGTGGAAGTTCCAAAGCTCAAGGCGAATGAGGTGTTTCGCGCCTACAAGCTCACCAAGCGTTTTGATCAAGATATTTCGGCGGTGATGAGCGCCTTCAAGTTTGCGCTGGATGGACGCGCAATCGCATCGGCCCGAATTGCATTGGGCGGCATGGCTGCAACGCCTAAGCGAGCAGCTAAGGCAGAAGCGGCATTGCGCGGCGTTTCGCTTGATGCGCCGCAGGATTGGGAGCGGGCAATCGCAGCCCTGGCTGCGGATTATCAGCCCATTAATGATATGCGGGCATCGGCAGAATATCGTCTTGTTGCGGCGTGCGCGTTCCTGCGCAAGGCCCTGATGGAAGTGGCCGCAGGCACTTCGCGGTCGACACGGGTCATCGGCGTTCGTGAGGAGGCGGCCTGACATGGGTGTGACAACGCGCATGCTTGAAACAGACACGGTTGGTCTCGCGCTCGCCCATGACAGCGCAGTGCTGCATGTGCAAGGAGCTGCCGTCTATATCGACGACATGCGCGAGCCCGATGGCACACTTCATGTGGAGCCGGGCTATGCGCCGAATGATGCGCGCGGAAAAATTATCAGTCTGAATTTAGATGCCGTTCGCAAATTTCCCGGCGTTGTGACCGTTCTGACTGCGAAGGATGTTCCAGGAGTCAATGATTGCAGCCCGGCCCTTGGTGATGATCCCATCTTTGCCGAAGGCGTGATTGAATTTCACGGCCAGGTGGTTTTTGCTGTTGTCTCTGAAACCCGCGAGATTGCGCGACGCGCCGCGCGGCTTGCGAAAATTGAAATATCGGCTGCGACACCTGCAATTACCGTGGAAGACGCGCTTGCCATGGGCACCAAGGATGTGCTGCCAGAATATGCTTTCACGCATGGCGATGTTGCCAAAGCTCTCAAGTCCTCCGCCCATGTGATTGCGGAAAGTTTTCATGTCGGCGGGCAAGAGCATTTTTATATTGAGGGACAAGTCGCACTTGCTCTGCCGGAAGAAAAGGGCGGCATGACCGTCTATTCTTCCACGCAGCATCCCACCGAAATCCAGCATTGCATCGCCAAGATGCTGAAGGTGCCTGATGCGATGGTGACTTGCGAATGTCGGCGCATGGGTGGGGCTTTCGGCGGCAAGGAAAGCCAGGCGGCGCAATGGGCGGCCCTTGCTGCGCTCGCGGCCCATGTCACGGGGCGTCCGGCCAAGTGCCGTCTGGACCGGGATCAGGATATGATCATGACGGGCAAGCGCCATGATTTGCGCATTGACTACAAGGTTGGTTATGACGATACGGCACGTTTAACGGCTGTTGACGTGGATTTTCTGGCGCGCTGTGGTTATTCGGCTGATCTCAGCCAAGGTGTATGTGACCGCACCATGTTCCATTGTGACAATGCCTATTTCTATCCCGCCTATCACATCAAGTCGCGCCGACTTCGCACCAATACGGTTTCCAATACGGCGTTCCGCGGGTTCGGCGGGCCGCAGGGCATGGTTTTTGCCGAGCGCGTAATGGATGCGATTGCAATTGAGACCGGTCTTGATCCGCTCGATGTGCGCAAACACAATCTCTATTCACGCGGGCGCGACGTGACACCCTACAGGCAGAAGGTTGAAGACAATATCGCCCTTGAGATTATTGAAGCGCTGGAAAAATCAAGCGGCTACCGGGCGCGGCGCAAGGCGATTGCCGCCTTTAACAAGCAGAATACGGTTCTGAAAAAAGGCATCTCTCTTACGCCTGTCAAGTTTGGCATCTCTTTTACTCTCACCCACCTCAATCAGGCGGGAGCCTTGGTGCACGTCTACACGGATGGTTCGGTGCATTTGAACCATGGTGGAACGGAGATGGGACAGGGGCTTTATATCAAGATTGCGCAAGTTGTGGCGGAAGTGTTTGGCATCTCGGCGGACCGCGTGCGCATTACGGCCACGACCACGGGCAAGGTTCCCAACACCTCTCCGACTGCTGCTTCATCTGGCACGGATTTGAATGGCATGGCGGCGAAAGCTGCGGCTTCGACTATCAAGACCCGCATGATTGATTTTGCGGCGAAGGAATGGAAAGTTGCGAAGTCGCGCATAAAGTTTGAAAAGGGCCAGGTCCTTATTGGCAATCAACGCATTGCCTTCGGCGAGCTGGCGAAGAAAGTTCATGGCGGACGTGTGTCC
>VFJY01000152.1 GCA_009885825.1 Rhodobiaceae bacterium
CCAGAGCGCAAACGCAGCCGCGTAGTTCTTGGCATTGATCGCAGCATAGTAGCTGCGAATGGCTTGAATGGCCTCCTGTTGCGTTTGCGCAAAGGCTGAAACCGTCAAAAGCCAGGCGCAAAAGGCATGGAAGAATAATCTTCTTCGCATGCTCACTTCACCGCGCCCGCCGTCAGCCCCTTTACGATATATTTTTCCAGGAACACGCCGATCAATATCAGGGGGGCGATGGCGGCGGTTGAGAGGGCGGCCATGGACCACCAGGCGATGCCTTGGGAACCCGTCTGGCTGGCGACCATCACAGGTAAAGTCTTTGCCGTCGTGCTGGTCAAAAGGGCGGCGAAGAAATATTCATTCCAGCAGAGGATGACCGAAAGTATGAACGCCGCCACCATGCCGGGCAATGCGATGGGCAGAACGATGCGCAGGAACGCGCCCCAGATGGAGCAGCCATCGACCATTGCCGCCTGTTCAAGCTCTATGGGTATGGTGTCGAACTGGTCACGCATGATCCAGATGACGATGGGGAGCACGGTGAGCGCATAGATGAGGATCAGGCCGACACGTGAATCGAGCAGCGCGAGTTCCTTGTAGAGCACCAGAAATGGCATGGCGAGAACAACGGGCGGCAGGATGAGCTGCGACAGGAAGAAAAAGGAAATGTCCTTATTGCGCCAGATGGCGAATTTGTATTCGAAGCGGCTGAGGCCATAGGCCGCCAGCGAGCCGATCGCGACCGCCAGCAGCGAGCCGCCTATGGAGGCGATCAGGCTGTTGGCGAAGCGCTTGAGGAATTCCTCGCGCACGGTCGAGGTTTCGAAAATCGTATCGGGTGAAAGCCCCAGCGAACGCCAGCCCTTCCAGTCAGGCCTGAAATCGAGCCATGGCAGCAGGTGGCCCTGGGTGACGTTGACCGCGGTTTTGAACGATGTGGAGAATGTCCAATAGATGGGAAACAGCGATATGAAGGCCCAAAGAATGAGGATGGAATAGATCAGAATGCGGCCCAGGTTGTGTTTCATCATGTCATCTTCCGCATGCGGCCGCTGACGAGCTTCAGCAGCAGGGTGACGAAGATGATGATGATCACCAGATAGAATTCAGCCAGCATGGTGCCGTAACCCACATTGGCGCGGTCGCGGTATTCGCGGAAGATGAAACTGGACACGGTGTCTGTCGCTCCACCTGGCCCGCCAGAGGTGACGTTGATCACAATGTCGGCGAGTTTCAGCTCAAAGATGATGCGAAGGATGACGGCGGTGACACTCACCGGCAGCATGAGCGGAAAGGTGATTTGCCAGAAGGATTGCCATGCCGTCGCGCCATCAACCTTGGCGGCTTCAATGATTTCCTTGGGCAAGGCCTGCAACCCCGCCAGCAGCAGGATCATGATGAAGGGGATCGACACCCAGGCGTCCATCACCATGATGCTGGCGCGGGCGATCCAGGGCGTTGTGAAAAATGCCGGATTGTCCCAGCCAAATAATCTTGCCAGTGTGGAGATGGGGCCAAAGCGGTATTCCATCAGGGACTTGCCGATCATCCAGCTCACCGCCACGGGACTCAGCATGAAGGGCAGCAGGAATGCCACGCGGAAAAACTTGCGCGCCTTGATATCAGCGTTGAGAAGAAGCGCCAGGCCGAAGGCGATGGTGTATTGCGCGCCCACTGCCAGAACGTAGTAGATCATGTTGAGCAGGGCGTTCCAGTAATAGGCGTCGGCCATCAGGGATTTCAGGTTGGCCCAGCCATTGAATTTCGGCGGGTCAAAGGCACTGAGGTTCCAATCGGTGAAAGCGATATAGAGACCGAAAAAAGTCGGGAAGATGACGAGAGCAATTGTGAAGAGCAGGGCAGGCAGCAGAAACAGTGCCCGGTGGCCCGCTTCACCATGCATCATCACCTGGCCGGCGCCAACGCAAATGCCCCACAGGATGTAGGCATACATCACAGGCCGCCAGTTTTCAAAGCCGTAGGGCGACGCTCCCGCTGAATAGAGAGTTTGAAACAACACGATGACGGCAAGGGCCGTGGTTGCGGCCGTGACCAGCATTCGGCCGGATTTCCGGCGGATTTCGGGAACATCATACCCCACGGGCAGCTGGTCATTGGTTGTGGTGGGTGCGTTGGCGGTCAATTGGTGTTGTCCCGGCCATGGAGAGTTGGGTGCAGTTGAAAAAACCGGCGGCGCCGAAGCGCCACCGGCATCCGTTTCGACCTACATGCCAAGCGAGGCCTTGTAGAGTTCGATTTGCTTGTCGCGGCCGATGCCGTCGGTGATCTTGTCCCAGGCTGCGGCGATGTTATTGGCGCCCGTTTGCGCATCCGAGCCACCGGCCCAGATTTTTGACAGCTCATCCTCGGCGGCGCTGTAATACTGGAAGATGCCGGGAATGCGCGGCTCGATTGCCGCGTTCGGGTGATTGTAGGAGTTGGCTTCAGAGTCGAGATACGACTTGATGAAGGCTTCGTCATAGCCAGCGGCCACCCACTCGGCCAGGTTGAAGTGGCTGTTGCGGTAGGGTTGGAAGCCTGATGGATAGGCAGCGCACCACAGCGAAATATCTTTTCCGCCAATGTGGGCGGCGGCACTCCAGGCGGCTTTCTGCTTGGCTGGATCACTGTCAACCCGGGCCATCACATAAACACCCCAGCCGATATAGGCCATGTTGGGCGCGTAGTTTGGCCCCGAGGCCAGCTTGTCCCAGGCGCCGGTCTTGGCGTTGTAAACATCGTCGGAGCCGGGGAGAATGTCAAAGCCGCAGGTGTCACCGATGACAGACGAGTCATTGGTCTTGGCGTTGGAGCCAATGTCACCCCACCAGGACAGCATGGAGCCGGTGCCGGCCAGGAACTGGCTGAAGCCCGTGGTGCCTGGATCGGCGTTGAGCTGGTCGGCGGGTTCTGAAGGCAGGGCATCAATCACGTCTTGAATGGCGCGCACCCAGGCTGGATTGTTGATGCGTGGCTTCATGGTGTCAGCATCAAACAGCCAGGCCTTGTCGTCCGGGTGCTTGGCGTAAGCCGTGGCGCGTGATCCCAGGAAGTAGAAGCCGAAGCCGCCCCAGCCCTTGATGGGGTCGAGGTAACCATAGGCATCCTGCCCAGCGACTTTCTTGCCCTTGAGGAACTTGGTGGCTTCCTGCACTTTTTGCCAGGTTTTTGGAACGCCCCAGTCGCCCTCATGGCCTTCGGCTTTCCAGGCGGCGGCGAGGTCAGCGTCAGAGAAGTAGTCGGTGCGATAGTTGAAGTTGTGGCAGTCGCCATCAATGGAAATGCGATAGGTCTTGCCGTTCCAGGTGCCGACGGGCGCTTTCAGATAGTTCACATAGTCGTCCATGTCGATCTGGGCTTTCACCCAGTCCGGCATTTCGGAAGCCAGTCCCTTGCCGCACACATCGCCTTCGAAGGGCGCGCCCATTTCAATGATATCGAAGTCCACCGTACCAGTGGCAATGGCCTGTTGCAGGCGTGGGCCGTAGTCAGCCTGGGCCAGATCAATCCAGTTGATCTTGGCGCCGGTGTAGGTTTCCCATGGCTTCAGGAAGCCGCGGAATAGCAAGTTATGCAGGTTTTGGTTGTTGAGGCCCAGGAACGTCAGTTCAACACCTGCGAACTCGCCTTCTTTCACATTGGTTTTGGTGGCGCCGAGGCACATTTCGCCCACCTTTTGCCAGTCAGCATCCGTCGGCTGGCCCTTGCCAACGCCGGGGATTTGCAGGATTTGCGCACGGAGGTCCGCTTGTGACTGGGCTTGGGTTGAAAGGCCCAAGGCCCCGGTGGCGCTCAAGGCGGAAACCGCCGCCGCGCCTTTCAGCACTGAGCGGCGGCTCATGCTGGTGAAATGGTTGTAAAGTTCGATTCTCATTCTGGATCCTCCCAATTCATCTTTTGCGATTTGTTGTATCAAACGCGGTTGATACTAAGCTTTGGCTTTGTTAGATGTCAATTCGCGCAACAGAAAAAGGGCTAGAAACCATGGCAGGGGCTGAACACCGTTTTGCAACGCGGCTCAATTCGTTTCGTGGTGGTGGCTCCCAGAAGATATCGGCGGTTGACGCGGTTGGCGTGGTGGCGGCCGTCGAAGGCGTTTCAGCGGTTGAACTGAATTATCCGCAACATTTTGTGGGTGATGGCAACCGATCCGTGCTGGCGGCGGCAGATGCCGCGGGTCTGGCGGTCACGGCGTTGAACCTCCGCTGGGACGGGCCGGATTTTGTTCATGGAGCCTTCACCCATCCGGTCGCCAAGAACCGCGAGCTCGCCATTCGCAACGCCTGTGACGCTGTTGACCTGGCGGGCCAGAACAACATTGAGCATGTCATCTTGTGGATGGGGCCGGATGGTTATGATTATCCGTTTCAAGCCAATTACCGCGCCCTTTGGGATTTGGAAATTGAGGGTTTCCGGCAAGTGGCGGCGCGCAACCCAGGGGTTCGCGTCAGTGTTGAATACAAACCCAGTGACCCACGCCGAACCTCGCTCATCCGCTCCATGTCTGACTCGCTGTTGGCGGTCCAGGAAGTGGGGCTGGACAATTTTGGCGTGACTCTGGATTTTTGTCATTCGCTGATGGCGGGTGAACAGCCGGCCGCTGCCGCCGCCCTGGCCCTTCGCGCCAATAAGCTGTTCGGCGTTCATCTCAATGATGGCTATGGCCTCGCCGATGATGGCCTGATGGTGGGCGTGGTTCATCCCTGGCACACGCTGGAACTTCTCGCCGAAATGCGCGACAGCTACTTTGTCGGCACGATCTATTTCGACACGTTTCCAGACCGGGTTGATCCGGCGCGCGAATGCGCCGCCAATGTCAAGACCATGCGCCGCATGCTGGCGCTGCTGGACAGGGTTCCGGTCGCCGATCTGCGCGCCGCGCAAGCGGGGCAGGATGCGATAAGGGCAACACAGCTCATTCAGGATTTGCTGTTTGGGGCCAGCAATGACTAATCCTCCATCGGTGGTGGTGCTCGGCAGTGTCCACATGGACTTGATCGCCACTGCGGAGCGCCTGCCGGGCCGGGGTGAATCCGTTGTGGGGCAGACATTCACGGTCTCGCCCGGCGGCAAGGGCGGCAATCAGGCCGCCCAACTGGTGGCCTGCGGGCTTCACACCTACATGCTGACGAGATTTGGAGATGACATGTTTGGCCGCCAGTTGTTTGAAGCCCTCACGTCGCGCGGCATTGACCCTTCGCTTATCACGGTGGATGCAAATGAGCCCACGGGGGCCAGCACGGTGTTTGCCGCCGAAGGCGATTATTCGTCAATCATCGTGAGCGGTGCGGCGGGCAAGCTTTCGCCCGCTGACATTGAAGCGGCGCGTGGCGTCATCGAGACAGCCGACGCGCTGGTGCTGCAACTGGAACTGCCCTTTGCTATTTCCACATACGCGGCGCGTATTTCCAAAGCTGCCGGAAAATTGGTGATCCTCAATGCCTCGCCTGCGCCGGATAAAGCGGCCGACCTGCCGAAGGAATTGCTCAAGGCGGTGTCGGTGGTGATCGTGAATAGTTTTGAGGCAGGCAAATTGCTGGGACGTGAACTCCCGCCCAGTGATGCCGCGCGCGAACTTGCGAAAACACTGGGCGTCGAGACATGCATCGTCACCGCTGGCGCCTCCGGCAGCGCCGCCAGCCGCCAGGGAACCATAGTGTTTCAGCCCAGCTTCTTCACCAAGGTCGTCGACACCGTAGGCGCCGGCGACGCCTACCTGGGTGCCTTCGTTGCTGGACTGGTGGAAGGCCTATCACTCCCCGCCACCCTGAAACGCGCCGCCGCCGCCGGAGCCCTCGCGGTTTCAAAGCCAGGCGCTGTAATGGTGACGAGAGAAGAGATAGACCGGTTCGTGGGATGAGTTGAGTTCGTCTTTTTCTTACTCTGTCGAACCCGCCTCTCATTCTGTCATCCCGGCGAACGCCGGGACCAAGTGATGGCGGCGTATTGAGTGAAACTAGCGTCGCTCTTTCACGCGGGTCTGGGTCCCGACTTTCGTCGGGATGACAAATTTGGATGAGGAGTGCCAAGTGGTGAACAGCCATTCAATTGCTTGAAGAGCTCAAATGGTTGACTAAATGAGTTGGACGACTCAAGATGCTTGCAATAGCGGATTTTCTTTAATTGCGGTGAGTAACATGGTCGATGTGACCGCGATAGTTACTGCAATGTCTGGGCTGAAAGCAGCAACCGATATTGCAAAAGGTATTTTTGATATCAAATCGATCTCTGAGGTTCAGGGCAAAGTCATCGAGTTGCAAAGCGTAATTCTTGTGGCCCAAGGTAGTGCGATGGCCGCACAATCAGAACAATATTCGCTTCAGGAAAAAGTTCGGCAGTTGGAAACGGATCTTGCCAAGCTGCAATCATGGGAAACTGAGCGTGACAGGTATCAACTTGAAGAATTACCTCCCGGTATTCTGGTTTATAGATTGAAACCTGGGTTTGAGAATGGTGTTCCGCCACATAGAATTTGCGCTACTTGCTACAATAGGGGCAGCAAATCACTTCTTCACATCACAGACCGCGGGAATGGCCTCACAAACGGGAAATGCTATTCATGCAGCTTTGAGGTTCAGTCCGGTAGGTTCATCGAACCACAGATTAACAGAAGCAATTGGATGGACTGAGTTGGGCCGTGCGCTCAGAATTGTCATCCCTTCATCAAATCCTTATTCCGCTCATACAATTCGCGGAACACTTTGTACTGTTTCCGATAGATCTCCGCCGCTCCCGCATCAGCCTTGAACTCCGTTGCCACCGGGTTCCACTTCGCGATGTCGGAAACTTCCGCATCTCCCACCGCAACTGCTGCCAGAAACGCATTGCCGTAGGAGGCACCCATTGTCTTGGCTCGGATGATTTGGGTTTTGCCGCTCACGTCTGATGTGGCCTGGGCCCAGACCCGGTTTTTGGTGCCGCCACCTACAGCAAAGATATTCTTCGGGCTTTCGCCCACATCGTCATAGGTTTCGAAGACGTGGTTGGTGCCGTAAGCGATGCCTTCAAGGAAGGCACGGAACAGGTCGCCGCGTGTGTGCGTCAGGTCTAAGCCGAAGATCATGCCCTTGGCATTGGTGTCGTGGATGGGGGTTCGTTCGCCGGAGAAATAGGGCAGCATGGTGATGCCGTTGGCGCCTGCGGGCGAGGCTGCGACCTCAGCGGAAAGTTTGATGATGGCGTCGGCGGGATCCAATTCACGGGCGAGGTTTTCGCGGAACCAGTGGGTGAGGGTGCCGCTGGTGGCAAGCCCCGCCATGGAGGCGTGCTGGCCCGGAAACAGCCACGGCGCATACCACAGCCTTGCATCCCTCACGCGGGCTGAGGTGAGGGCGATGATGAAGATGGTGGAGCCATACATCAGCATCATGTCGCCTGGGTTCAAAACGCCAACGCTCAATGCTTCGGCGGCGGCATCAATGGTGCCCACTGTGACAGGGGTTCCGGCGGCCAGTCCCGTCTCGGCGGCGGCTTTGGCCGTAATCACGCCCGCAATATCCGTGCTCCATTTGCATTCGGGCAACCTGTCGAGGGGGATGATTTTCGTGGTGAGTTCTTCGCTCCACTTCAAATCCGCTGCCGAATAGAGCGGCGTGTTGTTGGCTGCGGTATAATGGTCGATCACATATTCGCCGGTGAGCCGGAAAACCAGATAGGAACTGCAGGTGAGAATTTTGTGGGTGGCCGCATAAATTTCCGGCCGGTTGCTCTTGAGCCAGAGAATTTTGGGGCCGACCGACTGGGACGTGAGCGCGTTGCCGCAATAATCCAGAATACGCTCGGCGCCGATCCCGGCGTTGAGTTCATCGATTTCCCTGGCGGCGCGCGTATCGACGCCATAGAGCACGGCATTCATCAGCGGCTCGCCTTTGGCGCTCACTGGCAGCATGCAGGGACCGATGCCGCTGGTGGCCACGGCCTTGATGTCTGACGGTGCGACGTTGCTGTCGGCAATCAGTTTTTTGGTGATGAAGGTGAAATCATCCCACCAATCCGCGTCGGCGCGGTGTTCGGCCCAGCCCGCCTGCGGCACCAGCATTTTATGGGGCTTGGCGGCGCTGGCGATGATGTTGCCGGCGCCATCGCTGAGAACACCTTTGGATTCGAACGTGCCGATATCGACGCCGAGATAATATTTCATCGGGTGTGCGCGTCCCGGTCGAGGGTGAAGCTGTGATCGATGCGGGAAATTCCGGCGATGAGCAACTGGGCAAGGCCTGCGAGGTCGCGTGGATCGCAAACTTCAAGCGATGAATGGGTGTAGCGGCAGGGAAAACCCAGGTCGATTGCGGCAATGCCATTGTGCAGGAGTTGCACATAGGACGAGTCTGTGAGGGCTCCCACATGGGCGCTGCGTTGCAGGTTCAGTTTTTCCTGGGCTGCGGCCTTTGAAAACAGGCTGACGAGGGCAGGGTGGGGGATGGTGCCGTTGAGTGTGCCGCGACCATGGAAGCTATACATGCTCATGGCTGGTCCGCCGCCGAGGGCGACATTCCCGCGCGCTGCCATGTCAGGCGTATCAGTTGCCAGAATGAGATCGAGCTGGATGGCGATATCGGGGGCAAGCGCCCGCGCCGCCGTGACGGCACCCTGCAGGTTGAATTCCTCAAGAACGGAAAAAACAACATGCACTGTGGGGCGCGCCTTCTGCTGCAGCAGGGCGCGGGCCACTTCGATGATGACCGCGCAACCAGCGCGATCGTCGATGGAGGTTCCGGCAATGCGGCCATTGGCCAGATGCAGCACCTTGGGTTCATAGACGGCGGGTGTTCCGATGTTGATGCCGGCCGCGAGCAAGGCCGCGGCGCTGGAAAATCCCGCATCGATGTAAAGCTCGGCATAGGGCACGACTTGGTATTTTTCATCCTGGCTGGTTGCGTGGTGGCTCTTGTTTGCGATTACGCCCGCCACATCCCTGCCTTCGCCAACACAGAACAAAACCGATTGCGCGGCCAGCGCGCGTTCAGGAACACCGCCGAGGCGCTCGACGCGGATCATGCCATCGCTCTCGATTTTGCGGACGACCAGGCCAAGCTGGTCCATGTGGGCGAAAAGCATGACGCTGGGGAGCTTTGCGTCGCCCGCCAGGGTTGCGAAGAGATTTCCGAGGCGGTCCGACTTGGGGGAGAGGCCAAGCGCCGCCAGTTCCTTCGCCAAGGCGCGGCGCACCCGGTCCTCATGGCCGCTGAGGCCGGGGATCAGCATGAGATCAGCCGTGAGTTTTCGCAGGCGGTCCATCATTTCCGCACCCCCCTCACGATTTTCATGAACTCTTTCGCCCGCTCCGGATCGACCGCGTTCCAGGTGTTGCCGTCAACTTTCAGCGACGACCCCACAATGACGCCATCGGTGATTTTCAGGACATCGGCCACGGTTGCGTGCTTGACGCCGGTGTTGGCGAGAACGGGGGTGCCGGGCAAGGCCTTCTTCACATCCTGCAAGTCGGACATGGCGGCGGCCTCGCCGGTGATGGCGCCCGACACCAGTATGGCGTCCGGTATGCTGGAAAACACGGCGCTGCGGGCCCGGTCGGCAAGGCTCCGCTGATCGAGCGAATAGGCGAATTCGGCACAGACGTTGTAAAGCACCGCCACGTCGCTGCGCCCCAGCCTGTCGCGGTAACGCAGGGCGGCTCCCGCATTGGGGTTCCATGGCCCCATGTCGGAAGCATAGGTTCCCGTGAGTATTTCGCGCACGAAGGCAGCGCCCGTGGCGGCGGCGAGCGCCATGGTGCTCATGGGATCCCACAGCACGTTCACGCCGAAGGGAATTTTTATTTCCGCGCGCAACGCGCCGATGCAATAGGCCATGGTGGCGGTGGAGGCCGTGTCGACATTGAATTCGTAAGGCCGGTCATTCTCATTGCCGAACATCACGGCGTCAACGCCCGCATCCTGAAGTGCTGCCAGGTCCTTGCGGACGCCCGCCAGAATTCCATCGACGCCCGCGCTGGCGTCATAAAGCGGCGATCCCGGCAGCGCGCCGAAATGCACCATGGCGATAACGGGTTTGATGCTTCCAAAAACTCTTCTGAATTTCGCCGTCATCGACATTCTCCGATTTCACCCGAAGAATGTATGAATTGCGCCAGGAGCGCAAGCCGCTACTCGATTGCGGCGCTGATCTCGAAACTGAAAAGGCTGAGAGCGCCGGCTTTCACGGGCGCGATTGAAACAACTGAAACGGTCAGGACTGCGGCGGCAAGTGCGAATGCTATTTTCGTCATCGTTGCGACTCTCGGCTTATTTACGGACCCCCCGGCGAATCACCGCCGATACTCCGTACACGTATAAGTCTCCAATCGTGACAAAATTGTGATCGCGCCTGTCAGGAAGCTGTCAGTTTAAAGCCGCGCGCCCGTTTCTGAATCAAACAGATGTGCCGCACCTGCTGTTGGCAGCATGGCCAGATCTTCACCGGGCCTTGTGGTGATGCGCTCGCGGAAGACGCCGACGATTTTTTGTTTTCCCAGTTTGGCGATCACCTGCGTTTCAGAACCTGTGGGCTCTGTCACCGTGATGCTGGCTTTCACATTTCCGCCCAGCGTGAAATGCTCGGGCCTGATGCCGTAGATCGCGGGCCTGCCATCGGATGCGGCTGGCGCTTTCGCCAATGGCAGCGTGATGCCATCCTCAGTGAGGAACGAGGGTTTGGACTTTCCCTGAATCTTTCCCTTGATCAAATTCATTGATGGCGAGCCGATGAAGCTTGCGACAAAGATATTGGCGGGCCGGTCATAAAGCTCGAGCGGCGATCCCGTCTGCTCCACCATGCCGTCATGCATCACCACAATGCGGTCGGCCATGGTCATGGCCTCCACCTGGTCATGGGTCACATAGACGATGGTGGTTTTCAGGCGCTGGTGCAGCTCCTTGATTTCGGCGCGCATCTGCACGCGGAGCTTCGCGTCAAGGTTCGACAGCGGCTCATCGAACAGGAACACTTTCGGATCGCGCACGATGGCGCGCCCCATGGCCACGCGCTGGCGCTGGCCGCCCGAGAGCTGGCGCGGATAGCGGCCGAGATAGGGCACGAGGTCAAGGATTTCGGCGGCGCGCATCACGCGGGCATCGATTTCGGCTTTCGGCGCGCGCCGCAGCATCAGCGCGAAGCCCATGTTCTGCGCCACGGTCTTGTGGGGGTAAAGCGCGTAGGTCTGGAACACCATGGCGATGTCGCGGTCCTTGGGCGGCAGGGCGTTCACGATCCTGCCGTCAATCATCACATCGCCGGAGGTGATCGGCTCAAGGCCCGCAATCATGCGCAGCAGGGTTGATTTCCCGCAGCCCGACGGTCCCACCAGGATGACGAACTCGCCATCTTCGATGGTGATCGAAACCCCATGGATGACTTTCTGCGCGCCATAGGATTTCCTGACATCAACAATGCCGACCGACGCCATGTGATTTCTCTCCCTGCAGGATTATGTCCCGGTATCTATAGTGGCAATGACCTGCAAGGGGAATTCAAATTTGCTGGCGTCGCCTTCAGTGGCGTTCCACGGCCCAGAGATGAATGACTTTTGATCGACTCAGAAACTCCCTCCCCCTTGTGGGGAGGGCTGGGGTGGGGGTCGGGCAGTGGTGAAAATAGTGGTTCAAACAACATGTGGTGGGTTCGGAACGACCCCCACCCTTAATCCCTCCCCGCAAGGGGGAGGGAGATACTTTTGGTGATTCCAACCATCATCGCGCTCAGGGCGCGGGCAGGCGGTAGACCATCCGGCACTGGCCATCATCAAACCCGCCGTCCGCTGTGGCCATGCCGCGCACCAGGAATTGCGCGGCGCTTGCGCTTTCAATCAGTGTGCGGATGATATCGTGGGGCCCGCCCGCGTTGATGCTCATGTCATAGACAAAGGCGCGCGCCTGCCCCTTGGCGGGCTTCACGGCAAAACCCATGTTGTTGATGTCATCATGCTCCCAAACCAATTGCCCGCGCATTTCCATCGGCGTCCCGGCCTTGCCCGCCACCGTATCGGCCTCGGGCGGAAGCGCCGCCACCATCACCGGAGCCTCCGGCAGCGCGATATTTTTGAGCGCCGAAGCGCCGGGCTGAAATCCGTCAAGCGCCGCCAGGCGTTGGAGATAGGCGGCCGAGAGGCATACCGCATCCGCGCCGCAAGGATTGCGAATGGTTTTCACCCAGCTCCGCTGGTCGCTCTTCAGGCAGGCGCCGCCTGTGCCCGCTGCCTCCAGCGCCACCGCATAA
This sequence comes from Rhodobiaceae bacterium, assembly GCA_009885825.1. Taxonomy (GTDB): domain Bacteria; phylum Pseudomonadota; class Alphaproteobacteria; order Rhizobiales; family Aestuariivirgaceae; genus Aestuariivirga. Next base: position 12,205 of record VFJY01000152.1, read on the forward strand.
TAACGGCCAAGATGTTCATCAAGGCTTGCAAGGGCCGCGTCGCCGCAGACGGTTTTCTCAACCGCGGTGCCGGCCTTGGCGCAGTCGAAGCTGGCGGCCGGGGCGGGGGAGGTGAAAGCGGCAAAGAGCAGCGAAAATGCAGCGGCGAATAATTTTCCGCTTTTCCATGCCGCCTCAAGCGGAGATGAGAGTGAGCCGCATTCTAGCCAAAATCCACGCTTCGCCTGTTGAGGGTCAATCATACTGCGCTGCATCTAGGCGGCGCGGGCTTCGGCGACAGTGGCTTCGACGATATCCGGCGCGCGTTCAATCATTGTCATGAGAATGCTTGCTGCAATATCAAGTTTGCGCCCTTGCTCCCATCCTTCAACAGTGCGCGCCGGAATGCCAAAGCGGCGTTCAAAATCTTTTGGGCTTTTGGCAAGCGCGGTGCGGATTGCCTTCACGCGCCGCGCCGAAATTGTATCGACAATGCGTGTGGGCAAGGCAATTTCCCCCCTCCGGTGGGCGCGAACCTCTTTCAAGGCGCCAATCAGGTCTGAACCGAATTTTGTGTCCTTCTTGCTCATTGCAGTTCCTCAATAAAAGCCAATATGTCCTTGCACTGTTTTTGCGAAAGGTCGGTTTGTTTCGATTTGCCATAGGCGAGCAGCAGATAGATGGCGTCTCCAATGGAAAGCACCAGATAAATGCAACGCCCGCCACCGCGCTTGCCCTTTCCACCCAGGGAAAAGCGAATTTTGCGAACCCCCTTCAGCCCTTGAATAACATCGCCCGCTTGCGGGTTCGTCGCAATTTCCGTTTCCAAAGCTACAAGCTCAGCTTCCGTCACTTTCAGCTTCGCGATGGCCTTGGTGAAGGAAGTTGTGCGGATAAGCTCCATAAAATGACTATACGCTATTAGCGTATAAAGTCAAGATATGAGATTTGACTTTTCTTGAACCACTTCCCATATCTGATGGCGATTGCTTGCGGAAGAAATTCCGTTAAGCCTCAAGACCCTGCAAGGGGCAGACCCCGCCACTGGCCATAACAAGCCAAGGCGGGGTTTCTTGTTTTAGGGGCATTCGCATTCATCCCCCATCCTGTCATCCCGGCGAACGCTGGGACCCAGACTAAGCCACAATCCCGGTTCTCTCCATGGCCGCGCTATTCAAATAAATCGGAGTGGCTCCCCGTGCGGTGAAGCGCCAGCACGACTGGGTCATCCAGGTCATAGATGAGCAGCCAGTCGGGTTCGATGTGGCATTCCCAAAACCCCCGCCACTCCCCTGAAAGCATGTGCGGGCGGTTGCGGACAGGCAGAGGCGTGCCGCTCATCAGGAGGCCGAGGACGGAATTCAGCTTTCGCAACGCGGCGCCTCGCTTCACCATGCGCTTGTAGTCTTTCTTGAAAGCCGAGCCGTACTCGATCCTTCTCACCGCTGGCGCTTCGCGCCGGTCTTCATGGCCGTGGTGAACTCATCAAGGGTGTCGGCCCTCGCGTAAACCCGCCGCTTCGAAGGCTTCCGCGCATCGCGAAGCACCCCGGCGGTTTCCCTGTTGGGCACATGGAGCGAAAAGGGGATTCCGCCCTCTTCAACCACGGCCCGGTAGCTCATGTTGATGAAGGTGCTGTGGGAAACGCCAAGCCGCTTGAGGATAATTTCGGCATCCCGTTTCACTTTTGGCTCAATTCGGGCGCGCACGACATCCGACTTGCTGATGGCAACCATGCTATGAATCTCCTATATGTAGCTACAATGTAGCCCATTTCCGGAGTGCTTGCAAGCTCTCATGGCTCGAGGTGCCCACGCGAAAGCGGGGGGTAGGTTCATCTTGCTCCGATGCTGTCTTCCAGAAGCGCGATCTCCTCTGGTGTCAAATCAAACAGCTTGTAAACAATGGCGTTGATTTCGTCCTCGTTGCGTTTGATCTCGGCGGAAAGTTTTTCGATTTGAGTTTTGCCCGTGGTGAACAGGTCTTCCCAGTCGCTGCGCTCTTTCAGCGGAATATCGGCTTTGAAACATTTTTTCACTTCGGCGCGAAAGGCGGCAAAATCATTGAGCTTCCACCAGTCCGTCAGTTTGGTGGAAAGCTTGGCATCGCGCTCCAGCGGGCAGAGATCGGCAATACGGCGGGTGAAAGTATTTACACTTTCTAGCAATTGCCTAGCTTGAATTTGACAGTTTTCAGCCCTACCAATTAGTTGAGATTTTGTATTTCCTTTAAATGCAGGAATACAGATTGTTTCAACATATTGGACGCGAAGTTCGTGGAATCCACCACGCACGGGCGGCGACACTCCGGTTAATAGGAACCATGCAACCGCCGAGTTGAGATAGGCAAGAAGCTCCGGCGCATTGGCTGCTATCAAATAGCTCTTATCATTTGAGAGCGCGCCCGACTATTCAAAACAAAAGCTTCTTTCCACATTGAAGTGTGGATATGAAATCTTCGGCTTCTCAAACTCCTTATAATAGTCAATTGTGTCCTGAAGCTCATACCATTTGTAGTTTCCAGGTTTACGGCCTTTCCATTCATCGGTTTTTTCTTTGGGCTTCCAATCTTTCGGTTTGGGCTCAAGTCGTTCACGGAACTGTTCGAGATAAGCCAACACCGCCGGATACTTTTCAATATCCACACCACGCCTCGCAAAGATCACATAAATATCGCGTGGCTCCGCCCGCCAGCGTTTCAAATCCTTGCCTTCCAACCAAGGCTTGAGCAGCTCTTTGGATTTTTGATCTTCGGCGATCAGTCTGTCGCGGGTGGCGTGATCAATCACAAAAGCTTCATTGAGGCCTGTCAAAACTCCGCGATACGGCGAGCCATAGACCTCCTTCAAGGTTTTCTTGCCTGTCACAATCTTGTCGCGCAAATTTCGCAAGTTGTCGGATTCCAATTCCCAACTTCCCGCACCCAATTTATCTTGCGGATAATCCTGTGCAGCATCCGCAAAGGATTTGCCGAAATTGCCTTCGGGAATGGTCTTCACTTTCCAGAACTTAAATTTATGCGCGGCATCCGCCAACGCTTTGCGCATGGTGAGAATCGCAGGGTAAGTGGTCACCCCTTCAAAGATTTGCAAATCACCAAAATCCGTCACGCTGTCCAGCGCTGCTTCTTTGCGTAAGTAGCTCCGCAGCGCCGCACCCGAACTGGTTTTGAAAAAAGTGGAGGAGGAAATATAGCCAAGCCGCCCACCATTTTTCAAAAGCCGCAAGCCCCGCTCAAAGAAATAACAATAGAGGTCAGCCACGCCATGATAAACTTCAAAGCGCTTTTGTAAGTACGGCTTCATGTCTTTCAGCAATTCCTGCCGCACGTAAGGCGGGTTGCCCAGCACCACATCAAAGCCGCCAGCGGCGAACACTTCCGGAAACGCGTTGTTCCATGAAAACCCGTGTTTCAAATAGGCAAAGCTGGAATCTTCAATCAGGCTGTCGCCCACGCGAATGTTATGGTCAAGGCTATCCAGCTCCTTGCGCTTTTTCGCGGTTTTCAACCATAGGGAAAGCTTGGTGATCTCCACACTTTCGGCATTCACATCCACGCCATAAAGATTCTGGCTGAGGATTTCGCGGTCAACGTCTTCAATGTCGCCGATGTAATCGCTTTTGCCACGCAGCGCGGAGATTTTCTTGTTCACGTGGTCATATTCAGCTTTGAGATAGTCAAAGGCCGTGACGAGAAACACGCCTGAGCCGCACGCCGGATCAACCACGCGCAATGTCGTCAGCGCCAAACGATATTTGACCCAGGCCTTTTCCTCTTCGCCCTTTTTGAATTTCAGTGCCGCATAATCCATGTTATCGTTTTTTGAAAATGGCTTCATGCAGGTGCGGAACAATTCATCCACATGGGTGCCAAGGGTTTTCTCAACGATGAACTTGGCGATGTAATCCGGCGTGTAAACAATGCCGTCACGTTTGCGGCGGCCTGAAACACCAATTGCTTTTTCGCCTTCGCCTTCGCCTTCTTCGCCGCGAGCTTTTGCCAGAAGTTTTTCTACATCTGAAACTGATTGTTCAAATATGTGGCCGAGCACAGTAACACTTACGTCTGTATCAAATCGGTAAGCGCCAATGTTTTTGAATTTTTCACAAATCTCATTACTGAGATTTAAGGTGTCAACTTTTTCGTCGAACGCAAAGAGCCCGCCATTGTATTTGGAAATTTTAAGGGCATCGTTGCCGTTGTCGATTGCCCGAAAAAGACCCTTGAAGTTTTCCCACACAGGTACTGGATTATATTTGTTTTCTGAAACAAAAGCTTGCTCCAAAGATTTTGCAGGCAGCAAATCTCGATCTTCGGCAAAGGCGATGAATACAACACGGTCGAGAACTTTCTGCGCTGTGCTGATTGCCTGCACGGGATCAGCACTTCCTGTTGCGACATTGACGGCTTCAATCAAAGTGCCACGAAGCGACTTATAATCCTTATAAAGACTAGCTGAAATTTCCTTGTCTGCTTCACGGCTCTCGCGCAGCAAATCGGCAAGCCTTGTGCCAAGCAAATTTTCAGCTGAAAGCAGCAATTGTGCTTTGGCCAGTTCATCAGGCTCGTCGATTTTGGCAAGGTCAATACGCTCAAAATCCTGCTGGCCTTCGCCAAAGGCATAAAGCCGAATTTCCAGCATGTTGGACACCAGCACCCATTTCGGCCCGGATACCGCATTGGCATATTCCCACGCCTGCTGAACCGGGGTTTTGTTGCGTCCAGGCATTGGCGCATCAAGGTCGCGGGTGTCGGCGCCCTTCAGTTCAAAGGGCGCAATAATCGTTGGAAACTCGCCGCTGAAATCGCCAAGGGCAATATCCACAATGCCTTTGCCCATGGCCTGTTTAGGCCCTTTCAATTACCCACAAGTCTGGCTCCTATGATTGCCCCTAATTCGATATCTGTGAGTCGCGACAGTCCTTTCCAGATAACTTTGTTGCCGGGCGGAGGATCACTGGCGCGCGCGAGATAGCCACCGAGCCTAGCGATTTTGGTGAGATAGTGGGGCAGTGCTTTTGGTCCCGCTGGGTTTCTGCCCGTGTCTCTCATAAGATTGTCGAGGAGCGTAATTTCCATTTCGGTCAACGCCAGTTTGGGGGATGCGCTCTGCGTGGCACGGTTCATCATCGTCATCCAGAATACCCGCCAGCTCAGGATGCAGTAGACCGATATCAAGTTTGCTAGGCGTTGCGCGGTTCTGAGTTTTGCATCCTCGGCTTTGCAGCCTGACTTCAAAATCTTGTGAAACACCTCAATCTTCCAGCGCATGGCATACCAGTCGAGTTTCTCGATTGCGTCTTTCTTCGAGCCAACGGCCAAGTCAGTGATAAGCTTCCAGTCGATGGGCTTGCGGCCTTTCGGTGCACCGCGTTCTTTTGCATGGATCACCGTCAAATCCAGCCCAGGATAGCGCCTCTGTTTGCCGATCGGAGGCAGGACGCGAATGCGGCGATATCTGATTTCGAGAACAGCTTGGCTCGTGCCGCCCTTGCCATCGCCAACCTCGACACGGTGTACCCCCTTGACGGCGACCTCATCCATCTCATCGGAGACTTTATGCGCCCCATTTCCAGCCAGACGGTCAACGCAGGTTCGCACCAAAAAATGCGTGCCCGATTCATGTGCTTTGCAAAACAGCTCGTAAATGTCGCTCTCTCGGTCACCGATGTGGACACATCTTGGCGGTTCACCGAGGAGCTCCGTCGATTGTGTCAGATTTTCAAGCCATCTCACGCTTTCCTTCTTTTCGATGGGAACGCGTGTCGGATTGATCTTCTTCTTGAGCGCATTGGTGCCTTTGAACTTCTTGCGCGTCCAGAACTTCACGGCTGCCAACCCGAGTGGCAGTCCTTCTGTCGTCACCGCAAGGCTCGAATGCATCAGGATGCCGCAAATCGTGTGCGACCTCACCCGGCCAGCCTTGTCCTTGCCGCTGTTGACGCTCTTTGTCGAACCGATCAGGGCTGGTTGTTCTCTCTGATAGGTGAACTCTGTCGTATCATGAAGGATTAAAATTGTTCCGCTGCTTGCCGCAAAACGATCCCGCGTCGATTTAAAATGGCCGCCCAGGATGTCTGCTTCGCTGACCCGTTCACTGGCGAAGAAGCGGTAGGCCGCCTTCGTGTTCGCCCAGTCTTGGCAAACCAAAGGAATACTTTCGCCCATGGCGCTCCCCATCCGTTTCAACAGCTTTGCATATCTACGGCCAAGTCGTGCATCTTTGAATACGCATCCGGCAATCTCATGATCTGCCCAGTTATCATCCCCGCCAAAAGGCACACAATCAGAAAATCGTTGTTGCAGCGCTGCCGCCGCAGATATTTCCATCGACGTTTGCATGGAGCACCTCTTGGTGGCGAATCAGGTGCTCAGCAATGAATCACAAGTGATTCCAACGATTCAAGATTCTTCGCGCAGTGGAGGTTTCGGCGGGCGCCAGACTTGTGGGTAATTGAAAGGTTTAGGCCTGTAGGTTTGCTTGCCCGCTTGGCCAAAGGATTCATAACCCAGCAATGACTGCACAATGCTTTGTTGAAACTTGCCTTCAATCTGCGATTCCGTTTGGCCGAAAATGGAGTGGTTGCGAATGCTCTCCGCCCACAGCCTTGCGGCTTCCCGCTGCTCTGGTGAAGCCGCTTGCGACACTGCCAGCGCCTGTTTCAGAATTCTCGGATTGATCAGCCCCATGGTTTCACGCTAGGCGATTCACTTGGGCTTTGGAAGCCGCCTTCAGCGCTCAAATCCAGCGCTCACGCATTGTTGCAATATGTTTCCGGGCGGCATTAAAATCGTCAAAACAGGCTCGAAAGTGGTGCTTAAAGTGGTGATTTTTGGTCACTTTTTGATGCTATTTTGGTGCTATTTGGCGCCTGTTTTGGTGAAATTCCGCTCGCCTTCCGGGGGGCTTCAACCTATAGCTCCGGGCATGAGCGATGAAAATGATGTGATCTATGGGGCCCATCCGGTGGAGGAGGCGCTGCGCAACCCGAAGCGCCGGATTGTCAGGCTGACGGCCACGCTGAATGGCGCTGAGCGGCTCAAGTCCATCACACAACCCCGTGGAATTACAGTGGAAATTGTGAACCCCAAGGTTCTCGACCGGATGGTTGGGGGGGACGCCGTGCATCAGGGGATGATTCTGGTGGCCAAGCCCCTGGCGCAACCCACGCTTGCTGAAATTGAGCAATCAGGGATTGTGGTGATGCTGGACCAGGTGACGGATCCTCATAATGTGGGGGCGATTCTGCGCACCTGCGCGGCCTTCAAGGTGCGGGCACTGGTGACCACGGCGCGCCATTCGGCGGAGGCCTCAGGCGTTCTTTTCAAAGCCGCATCAGGGGCTTACGAGCATGTTCCGTTTATGAAAGTCACCAATCTGGCGCGCGCCATGGAAGAGCTGCGCGAGGCGGGCTTTCGCCTCGTGGGGCTGGACAGCGATGCGGCGGCGGTGCTCGGGGAGGTTGATGAATCGCCGCCCCTGGTGATTGTCTTGGGGGCGGAAGGAAAGGGTTTGCGCGAGCTTACACGCAAAAATTGTGACGTGGTGGCGAAATTGGACTTTTCTGGGGCGATTCGGAGTCTGAATGTATCCAACGCGGCGGCGATAGCGCTCTATGCGCTGACCCGTTAAAATGAAACAACCAGCCATTTCTTCAATGCCTGGTTGCTCCTGTCGCCGTCCAGCGAGGTGTTGTTGAGAATCATTTAGTCCAAATTGAGACAAATTGCAAGCGTTAAGAATTGCGGCATTTTGGCGGCAAAGAACATGATTGCGGGACGTGGCGCAAATGGACTATAGGGACGCGAACCCGCCGATTTAGCTCAGTTGGTAGAGCACCTGATTTGTAATCAGGGGGTCACAGGTTCGAGTCCTGTAATCGGCACCA
>VFJY01000133.1 GCA_009885825.1 Rhodobiaceae bacterium
CGAGGCGCAGGTTGGCCTCCACCATTTCCTTCTTGGCGATGCGCGCCTCGCGCTCGCCCTTCTGCACCATGCCGACGATCTTGCGATATTCCGGGATCTGCAAACCCGTGGCGGTGGCGAGTTCATAAATCTCGTCGCGGATGACGCGGATCGATTCCTTCTCGTCATTGGCGAATTTTTTCCAGCCGAATTTGGTGAGCCTCGCAACACGCTTCAGCCAATCAATATCAAGCTCGTCGCCCTGGTATTCCTTCAAGAACTCCGTGCGCGGAACTTTATAAGTCTCAGCCAGGCGCATGAGCCTGCCCTCAAGCGAATTCAAGCGCTTGTTGATGTCATAAAGCTGCTCAACCAGCGCTTCGATGCGCGCGTTGTTGAGCGAAAGCGATTTAACCTCGGCAATGATGTCATCGCGCAGCTTCCGGTAGCGCCGCTCCTGGCTGGGCGAAAGCTCGGTGGACTCCGCCACTTCCTGATCCTGCAACTTGCGAAGCGACTTGTATTGCTTGGCGATCGAGTCGAAAATTTCCAGAACCTTGGGCTTCAGCTCAAGTTCCATGGCCGAGAGAGATACGCCGAGGTCATCGCCCTCATCGTCATCATCGTCTTCGATGACTGGTTTGTCGAAATCTTCAGGGCTCAGCACATCGCCATATTCATCGTCGGCTTTGCGAACCGCAGGCTGCGGTTTCGGCGGCCGCTTGAGCTCGGCTTGCTTGCGCACTTCTTCTTTTGGCGGAACATAGGGTTGCGGCGCCGCAACGGGCTGATTGTTTTTGGCATCCGGGCCAGCGTAGGTTGCTTCCAGATCGATGATGTCACGCAGCAGGATTTTGCCCTCGTTCAACTCGTCACGCCAGATGATGATGGCCTGGAAGGTCAGCGGGCTTTCGCACAGGCCGGCGATCATCGCCTCGCGGCCAGCCTCGATGCGCTTGGCAATGGCAATTTCGCCCTCGCGCGACAGAAGCTCGACCTGCCCCATTTCGCGCAGATACATGCGCACCGGATCATCGGTGCGGTCGGTCGGGAGCTTTGCGGCTTCAACTTTTATGACGGCGGTTTCGGCGCTTTCTTCGCCCTCAACCTTGGAAACGACATTCTCCGTTTCCTCTTCGCTCTCCACAACCGTGATGCCCATGTCGGCGAGCATGGAATAAATATCCTCGATCTGGTCCGAGGTCACTTCCTCGGATGGCATCACCGAATTCAGTTCATCGAGGGTGACATACCCCCTGGCCTTCGCAGTCTTGATCAGGCGCTTGACGGCGGCATCGCTGAGATCAAGAATGGGTGAATCAGACCCCTCCGCTGGAGCATCAGCGGTATTGTCCTGGTCCTCCGCCTGGGCGGCATTTTCAGGTTCTTCCGGTTTGGTTTCACGGGTTTGGGCAGCGCGGGCCATAAATCAAATTCCTCAAAGTCGAACAGGCTGCGGATGATTCGCAACCAAACTAGGTGATTCGGGTGGAAACTAGGCTATCCGGTCTTAACCACCGTTTAACCATGCTTATCCCCAGCTCTTTAGGAAATTGCGTCGGTCGCCCGGCCTGAAGCGGCGCCAAAGCCCGCAATCAGGGCTTCAGAGCCGATGGCCGAAAGAAATTGCTCGCGCAACCCCGAAAGGGCGTTAAAATTCTCCTCCGTCGGATCGGTGGTAAAAGCGGCTTCCGCCGCCTTGAGCTCCCGATCGAGCGTTACGGTTTTCCGGTGTAGGGCGAACATCTGACGCAGGCCAGTCCGGGCATCATCTTGTGCAGCCGCAGGACCCAGGAACCATTCGTTCAAACGCGTCGCCTGATTTTCAAGGCCGTCCACAACCGGACCAAAACCTCGAGACAACAGGTGGCCCCTGAGTATCGCCATATCAAGGCTTTGTTCAACAGCGGCGCTATTTATGATTTGTGTACGGAGGGAGTCAAGCTCCGGTGACGAGAATTCCGCTGCGGCAAACTCGTCCAAAAACTCATGCAGCAGGTCCGGATGATTGATGAAGCTGAGCACAATGAGCTTTTCCCGCCGCTCCAGGGCCCGCGATGCCCCGCCAACCGCCGCCATGGCTTTGAGTTTGGCCGAGGCCGGTTGCGGCGTTTCCCATTGTTTTTGCCCCTTTTTCCAAGGTTTTTGGGGAAAACCAGCGGTCCGCTGCCGGAAATTGCTCACCCCCCGGTTGCGCTGGAAGAGTTGATCAAAGCGCGATGCCAGATCGGCCTGATAGTGTTTCCGCACCGATTCATCGCCAATCTGGCTGACCAGCACGCGCAAATCTTTTTCAAATTGCGCCTTGCGCTCCGGCGTTGCCCGGTCGTTTTCCTCCAGGGCCCGCCGCCAGATCACATCAGACAAAGGTTCCGCCGCCTCAATTACAGCTTTCACGGCGTCTGGCCCATCGGATTTGAGCAAGTCATCGGGATCTTGCCCCTCCGGCAAAAGCGCAAATCGCAGCGAATGACCAGACTTCAGCAGCGGCAAAGCCATATCCAGCGCCCGGTAGGCAGCCTTGATCCCGGCGCTATCACCATCAAAACACACGGTCGGCTCCGCCGCCGCTTTCCACAATAGGGCGAGCTGATCCTCAGTCAGCGCCGTTCCAAGCGGTGCCACCGCATTGGGAAATCCGGCGCGGTGCATCGCTATCACGTCGATATAGCCCTCAACCGCAATGATTTGGCCACGCTCATGGGCGGGCCCCCGCGCCTTGTCGTGATTATAAAGCACCGCGCCTTTGTGAAACAGCGGCGTTTCAGGTGAATTCAAGTACTTGGCCGGCACATCGGCCTTCAATGCCCTGCCCCCAAAGGCGATCACTTTGCCCCTCGGGTCACGAATGGGAAACATCAGCCGGTCGCGAAACCGGTCATAGGCCACCGGAACATCATCACCCGAAATCACCAGCCCCGCTTCAATCATCTGCTCAAGAGTGACATTCTGCGCCGCCAAATGGGTGCGCAGCGCCGAGCGGTCATCCGGCGAATAACCAATCCGGAATTCTTTCTGAATGGCAGGTGTCAGGTGGCGGTCGGCGAGGTAGCCCCGGGCCTTGGCGCCCCTGGCTGCCTGCAGTTCCGCTTCAAAAAACTTGGCTGCGATTTCCATCACATCATAGAGGCTTGCGCGCACCTGCTCGCGCTCCACATCAGCCTCGGAAACGGCAGGCAGGGCAAGCCCCGCCTCCCCCGCCAGCCTCTCCACAGCTTCCGGAAATGATGCGCCTTCTTTTTCAACGAGGAAGGTGAAGATATCGCCGGAAGCCTTGCAACCGAAACAGTGATACCGCCCTTTCCGGTCATCCACATGAAACGACGGTGACTTTTCATTGTGAAACGGGCAGCAGGCCCAATAGTCACCCTTGCCCGCATTGGTCTTGCGCCGGTCCCAGGCCACGCGGCGGCCAACCACCGACGAGATTGAAACCCGTCCACGAATGTCGTCAAGAAATGAAGGTGGAAACCGCATAGCTCTCTCTTAGCGCCACGCCGATGCCGGGGAAAGAACAAGAAATGGGCAATTCAGTTAAATGTTGACAATGTGTCATGACAAATGTATATACATCACCAATCAAGTTGCAGAAGGCTTGAGCACTTCCAAATCAAACAATACTCGAAATCAAAGACATCAACCTCATTCAAAATCAAAAACTTCAAACTCGTTCAAAATCAAAGACATCAACTTCTGCAATTAATACTAGGTGATAATTATGTTCGGTTTTGACCAATTGATTTTGAAGGTGAAGAATGAGCCAAGATTGGGAAGCGCTCGAATTTGAATTCGCGGGGTTCGAGTGGCATGATGAGAAAGCAAAAAACAACAGGCGCAAGCACGGTGTCGGCTTCGAAGAAGCCGCGCAAATCTTCGGGAGCGGGATCCTCACGCGGCACGAAACCCACGAAACAGAAGACAGGTGTATTGCAATCGGCCTGGCCGGAATCAAAACGCTTGTCGTCGTCTTCACGCAAAGGCACGAAAACATTAGAATCATCTCTGCGCGAAAAGCTACTCCGTCCGAACGCCGAAGGTATGGTACGTATTTCCGTTGAAGACCTTAAACGCCTGCCCCCACGCAAAACCGATTGGTCCAAATTTGATGCCCTCACGGAAGAAGACATAGCCCGCGCCGTCGCCAGCGATCCCGATGCGGCACCACTTGATCTTGATTGGTCAAAAGCCAAGATCTACTATCCCAAAGGCAAGCTGCCGGTGAGCTTGCGTGTCGATGCCGACGTGTTTGCTTTCTTTAAATCGATCGGACGCGGGTATCAGACTCGTATGAATGCCGTATTGCGCTCCTATGTGGAACATGAGATCGGCAAGAAATCGGGCAAATAGCTTCGCTAAACCTCCTTGTCTTGCTCCGGTAAACCCCCGCCTTGCCAGCAACACGTGGGCATGTCAGCATGAAAACCCAAACATGAGACACCCCATGGCAATCAAGAAAATCTACACCGCAGTCGGAACCGCAGTGGGCGGGCGCGGCGGCGGCACCGCCAGAACGTCCGACGGCAATCTTGACCTCAAGATCACGAATCCCAAGGAACTGGGCGGCGATGGATCCGGCACAAACCCCGACCAGCTTTTCGCCGTGGGCTATGCATCCTGCTATTTGGGCGCCATGAAATATGTAAACAGCAAGGACAAGAAACCCTTGGCTTTGGCCCCAGAGTCATCCGTTACTGCCCACGTCAGCTTCGGCCCCCGCGCCGACAAGAAAGGCTTCGGCATCGAAGTAAAGCTGGAGGTGAAATTGCCCGGCGTCCCAAAACCCAGAGCCACGGCGCTGGCCAAAAAAGCCCACGTGGTCTGCCCCTACTCCCATGCAATCCGGAAAAACGTGAAGGTGACGACGAAGATTCTGTAACGCCGCAATAAGGGCCACCGGAACAGTCATTTACTGGCATTCAGTGTAATTTGATTCCGCGCAAATCTCTGCATACGCTTGGGCGCGCGCAATCTGCGATGGCGACATTCTAGCCTCGGTCAATCCGAAATATTTTGGAGGCACTGGATATCCTGATGCGGTGGCGAGCTTGAACCACATCAGCGCGCGAACATGATTGCGCTCGACGCCGTCTCCATAAATATGCCTGAGGGCCATAATTATCATGGATTCTCCGTTCAGCTTTGGCTCCAGGGCGACGTCATGATTCATGTCTTTTTGTGCGTCGGCAAAGGCAGCATTGCAACAAAACACGCCAATGATTGTCCAAGTGGCTGCAAACTTTCGAATGGATCGCGCTGACATGGCATCCCTCCTGCAGTTGACTGCTTGCGCTTTGCTGTTCGATGAAAGCTTGATTTTTGTGGAAAAACAACCGATACTCTTTCACTGGCAGATGAATGGAATTCAACTGCAATGCACAGGCACTTACCACCTTTCCCGGCAATTCGGGCCTTTGAGGCGTCGGCTCGGCACTGCAGTTTTAAGTTGGCAGCAGAAGAACTGTGTCTCACAAATTCAGCGATCAGCCATCAGATAAAGACCCTTGAGGATTATCTTGGTACGCGCCTTTTTTTCCGCGAGGTCAGGGGCGTGACGCTGACAGAGAGTGGCAAGAGTTATCTGGCTGAACTGACTGACGTGCTTGACAGGTTGAACGATGCTACAACGCATGTTCGCAGAAGTGATACAGCAGGACCTTTGTCCATTCGGGCGACGCCTGGATTCGCAGCTCGCTGGCTGATGCCGCGCCTCGCGGGATTTATCGAAGCCTATCCGGAAATTGAATTGCGAATTTCCGGTTCAGCCAAACCCGCTGACTTTGCGAAAGAAGATGTCGATATTGAAATACGCTGGGGATGTCAGCAATCGGAAGGCCTGCTCGTTGATCCACTCTTGGTGGCAACCCGTTTTCCAGTTATCTGCCCATCACTTCTTGCGCGAGGCCCCCCTCTTCGAAAGCCCGATGATCTTCGCCATTACACCCTGCTTCATGACGAAGCTGATAACGCCTGGTCACATTGGTTGGATCAGGCTGGAGCAAATTTCGAAAAAACAAACAGCGGCCCCCGGTTTGAACACTGTGATCTATTGTTGCGTGCAGCCGCAGAGGGGCAAGGCGTGGCTCTCGCCTTTGATGTTCTGGTTGAGGCCGACCTTGCTTCAAACAAACTCGTCAGTCCATTCGATATCAGCCTGCCACCTGCCGTAATCTATTCTGTGGTATCGCCAGAATCATGGTCATACCGTCCCAACGTCAAGGCTTTCCGCAATTGGGTGTTGGTGGAAGCTGATGCCGCTTAATCTCATACAAAAAGTCCGCTCGCCAAAGTAAGGCCATGTCGTGTGCCCTACTCACATGCAATTCGCAAGAACGTGAAGGTGACGACAAAGATAGTCTAGCCATTCTTTTTATTGAGCTGAGATGGCAATAGCCTGACAGATTTGGCCACACCCGCCCTTAGGTAGCGGGGTGTGGCCATCCCGCTCCGGGCGCGGGCATTTTTTTGTATCTATTTTTTGCCATCTCAATGGGTCACTGTTTTCTTTGAATCTGACAAAACTTCATCTGCGCCAAAATCTGTTTTAAAAATTGATCTGTAGGCAGATCGAAATTCTTGAGTTGCCCTAAATCCTTCAAAAACCGGCCAATTATGATAGTCCTCCTTCGCAACCGCACCGTCTTTTCCAATTAAATGCATTAGCTCAACTGCCTTTATATGATCTCCGTGAATACACGAAGCTGAAATTCGAAACTCCAGACCACAAACCGCCCAATCAATCTTACCCAATAATTCTTTCGCTCGCTCAACATCCCCTAGCAATCGCGTCGCATTTGCAAGATTCACAGTCATAGCCAGTCGATACCAATCTTTCAATGGGTAATCCTCCCATTTTTAACGGGACCTGATTGTAGAATTCACGCGGCCATTTGCAGTTTCAGTTTCTGTGCGGGTGTGATGCCGCCGAGCCCCATGTTGGGGCGGTCGTTGTTATATGTCCAGAGCCAGTCTGTGGCGCAGTCCTGCACCTCCTTGATGGTTGCAAACATGTATTGATCCAGCCATTCGTGCCGGACGGTTCTGTTGTAACGTTCGATGTAGGCGTTCTGCTGTGGCTTGCCCGGCTGGATGTGCTGGATGGCAATGCCGTGTGTCTCAGCC
>VFJY01000167.1 GCA_009885825.1 Rhodobiaceae bacterium
ATCTTGATATTGACCTCGATGTCGGATGAATTGACGCCTGCTAAATTGTCGATGGCGTCGGTATTGACGCGACCACCTTTGAGGGCAAATTCGATGCGGGCTTTCTGCGTAAGGCCGAGATTGGCGCCTTCGCCGATGACCTTGACGCGCAGCTCGGAAGCATCAACGCGGAGCCCATCATTGGCCCGGTCGCCCGCCTCGGCATTCTGCTCAGCGGTCGCTTTGACATAGGTGCCAATGCCGCCGAACCACAGGAGATCGGCGGGCGCCAGCAAAAGCGCATGCATCAGTTCCTGCGGCGTTGCGGTCTTGGCCGTGAGGCCGCTCAGCGCCTGCATCTCCGGCGACAGGGGAATGGCCTTGAGCTGGCGCGGGAAAATGCCGCCGCCCTTGCTGATCAACGACTTGTCGTAGTCCTGCCAGCTCGAGCGCGGCAGCGCGAAGAGCCGCTGGCGCTCGGCGAAGGAGCGCTCCGCATCGGGATTGGGATCAATAAAGATGTCGCGATGATCGAAGGCGGCGAGAAGGCGGATCTCCCGCGACAGCAGCATGCCGTTGCCGAACACATCGCCCGACATGTCGCCTACGCCGATGACGCTGAAGGGCTGCGCCTGGATATCCAAATTCATTTCGCGGAAGTGCCGCTTCACCGCCTCCCAGGCGCCGCGCGCCGTGATGGCCATCTTCTTGTGGTCGTAACCCGCCGAGCCGCCGGAGGCGAAGGCGTCGTCGAGCCAGAAATGATGGGCTTGAGACAGTCCGTTGGCGGTATCGGAGAAGGTCGCCGTGCCCTTGTCGGCGGCAACGACGAGATAGGGGTCGTCGCTATCGCGCCGGACGGTTGCTTCCGGGGGTACCACTGCAGCGCCTTCAAGATTGTCGGTAAGATCGAGCAGGCTCGTGATGAAGCGCTTGTAGGCGCGGATGCCCTCGGCCTGGCTCTGCTCGCGGCTGTCGCCCGACTTGAGCCGCTTCGGCACGAAACCGCCCTTGGCGCCCACCGGCACGATCACCGCGTTCTTCACGCTCTGCGCCTTGGCAAGGCCCAGCACTTCGGTGCGGAAATCCTCGGGGCGGTCCGACCAGCGGATGCCGCCGCGGGCGATCGGGCCGCCGCGCAGATGCACGCCCTCCACATCGGGCGCTGAGATGAAGATCTCGGCGAAGGGCTTGGGATCGGGAAGTCCCTCTACTTTCTTCGAATCGATCTTGAAGGAGATGATCGGCGGTTCGCCGTCCGTCTTCGCTTTGTGGAAATAATTCGTTCGCAGGATCGCGCCTACGAGATTTTCGTAACGCCGGATGATGCGGTCCTCGTCGAGATTGGGAACCTTCGCAAGGGCCGTCTCGATCTCGCCACGCATCGTTTCGGCCTTCGCCTCATCGACAGTGCGGGGATCAAACAGCGCGAAGAAGAGCCGCACGATGAGTTGCGCGATTCCCGAATGCTTCACCAGCGTCTGCGCCATATAGTCGTTGGAATAGGACGCCGCCGATTGGCGGATGTAGCGTCCGAAGGCGCGCAGGAGCGCTACCTCAGGCCAGGTCATCGCCGAGGTCAGCACGAGGGAATTGAGCAGGTCGTTTTCGGCAAGTCCCGTCCACACGGCGCGGAACGCCGCTTCGAGTCCGCGTAAGGTCGAAGGTTCAGTTGCAGCGCCGGAAGGTGCGAGAAGCAGCACGTCATGGATGACGGCCCGGGCGCGGCCCGTGGCGGTTCCAGGAGACAGAACATGGGTCGTTTCCGAAATCGCCCGCAGCCCGAGGTTTTCCAGAACCGGCAGACGGAGGCCCAGCGCAATGGCGTCGCCCCGATGATAGAGGCGGCAGTGCAATTCCTGCGCTGCATCGCTGCTACCTCGCAGGAATTCGACGCCTACTTCGTCGCCCTCGCCCAGCGCCTCGATTGCCGCGATGTCTTCAATGGCATGCTCGGGCTCGCTCGCATCGCGGTAGCCCGGCGGAAAGGCGCCCCGCCAGCGGGCAATGCGCAAGCCATCGCTGCCTGCCGCATGGAGGGCCTCCTCCAGCCTATCGTCCCAATTGCGCACGGCCGCCACGACCTTCTGCTCGGTTTCGGCAATATCGGGAAACACGGCGGCACCGCTTTCGCGCGTGATGATGAAATGCACCCGCACCAGCGTGCCTTCGCCGAAGGTGGGCTGGAAGGAGGCGACGCGCCCGCCATAGGCCTCGCCCAGGATTTCGCCCACCCTGCGGCGCACGTCGGAATCGAACCGGTCGCGCGGGATGAAGGCGAAGGCCGAAACGAAGCGGTCGAACTTGTCATGCCTGACAAAAAGGCGGGTGCGCGGCCGTTCTTCGAGCCGCAGGACCCCGTGGGCGATGGTCTCCAGCGTTTCGCCGTCGATCTGGAAAAGCTCATCGCGCGGAAAGCTCTCAAGCACCGCAATCAGCGCCTTGCCGGAATGGCCCGACGGCGAGAAGCCGCTGGCCTGCACGACGCGCGTGAGCTTGCGCCGCAGCAGCGGAATATCGTTGGGGTTCTGGGTATAGGCCGAGGAGGTGAAAAGCCCGATGGCGCGCAGTTCGCCCGTCAGTTCGCCCGCGCTGTCAAACAGCTTGACGCCCACATAATCCATCGCCGCCCGGCGGTGAACGGTCGAGCGAAGATCCGACTTTGTGATAATAATCGGCGCTGGCAATCTCAAAAATTCGCGGATCGGCGCTGGCAGTTTCGCGGCGGACGCTCCCCTCACTTCCTCCTTTGCGGCATCGCGCAGAATGCCGAGCCCGCTGCTCTGCACCGCTTCGAGCGAGCCTTTCGCGGCACCGCCAGCAAAACGGTATTCGCGCATGCCGAGGAAGGTAAAATGATTGTCGAGCAGCCATTGCAGGAACGCCATCGTCTCGGTGAATTCCTCGATAGGAATGGGCGGCGGGTCCTTCTGGTAGTGGTCGATGGCTTCGCGCAGGCGCTGCTGCATGGCGCGCCAGTCGATCACGACTTGGCGTACATCGGCGAAGACGGCGCGGAGATCCGCTTCGAGGGCTGCCGCTTCTTCTGCCGAAAGGCGGGCGAGATGGATATGGATGAAGCTCTCACGGGTCGCGGTACCGTCGGCGGCGGGCTTTGCCGTGACATCGCGGAGCTTGCCCGAGGGATCGCGCGTCACCGCCACCACGGGGTGGAGCGCCAGTCTCACTTCGTGGCCGCGCTCGGCCAGCAGGCCTATGGTCGAATCGACCAGAAAAGGCATGTCGTCGTTGACGATGTCGACGGTGGTGATGCCATTCAGTGGCCCTTCCGGATTGGCGACGGCAATCTTCGCCCGGCCCGGCTTGCGTTCGCTGAGGAAAGCGAGCCTGCCGTCGACGAGCTTCGCCAACATCTCCGGCGAGGCTCCTTCGAGATCGTCGGGCGGGGTGTTCTCAAGCAGCAGGGCTGCGAGTTCCTTGCCGGGCTTGCCGGTCACCGCTTTGCGGACCGCTTCGATCAGAATGGAAGCCGGATTGTTGGTTGCCATGCAAGGGGCTCCTGTCGGATTGGTCCACCCGCAAAAATCTAGCCGGATTGTGACAGCCGCGCCAGAGGAATGCGACACCTTTTGTCTTCTCCCGCTTCGCAGGAGAAGACGCTACAGCCAGCCGGCGCGTTTGAAACGGAAATAGAGATAGCCGCAGACCGCCAGAATCCCCAGGACGATTGCTGGATAGGCGAAGGGCAGCTCCAGTTCGGGCATGAATTTGAAGTTCATGCCGTAGATGCCGGCGACCGCCGTCGGCACCGCGAGGATGGCGCCCCAGCCCGCCAGCTTCTTGGTCACGTCGCTCTGCTCGATCGATGCGAGAAGCAGGTTGGTTTCCAGCGCCCCATTCAGCAGTTCGCGGAGATTGTCGATGCTTTCCACGGCGCGCACCACATGGTCCTGGACATCGCGGAAATAGGGATGCATTTCATGCTCGATCAGCGGCACGTCGAACCGCATGACCCGCGCACATACCTCCTGCAGCGGCTGGACGGCGCGGCGCATCAGCAGCAGCTCATGGCGCAACACATAGATGCGCTGGACTTCAAGCTTGCCCGACGTGCGTCCGAAAATCGTTTCCTCGAGCGCATCGATCTCGCCGTCAAACTGGTGGAGGATGGGCAAGTAATTGTCGACGATAAAATCCATCAGCGAATAGATGACGAAGCTTTCGCCCATCGACAGCATCCGGGGTGCACTTTCGCAGCGCGAGCGCACCTCCTTGTAGGCCGTCGTTGAACCGTGCCTCACCGTCACCACATAGCCGCGCCCGGCAAAGATATGGGTTTCGCCGAACACGATCCGTCCGCCGTTGAGCTGCGTTGTACGCAAGACGATGAAAATCGACTCGCCGTAGATTTCCAGTTTCGCCCGCTGGTGCGCCTGATGGGCGTCCTCGACAGCGAGATCGTGGAGGCCGAACTGCTGCTGGACCCGGCGCAGCAATTCCTCGTCGGGCTCATGCAGCCCGATCCAGATGAAGCGGCCCTTGCCCGATTCGACGGAGCCTGCCTGTTCGAGGTCAATATCGGCGACGCGCCGTCCGCCCTCGTAGGCGGCGCAGTCGATCACCATGCCCATGGCCGCCTCCCCGAGGTTCTTAGCCCAGTGACGCAATTTTATCCGGCCTCCATCGGGTGGCCGGAGTGTCGAGGTCGAGATTGCCGCCGCCGCACGGCATTGGCAAGACCGGACTTGGCTTCGCCGGCTGCCATACACCAAAACCAGCAGCGGCATTCCGCGCCAGGAAGGTTGATTTCGTTTCCATCAAGACACACCATTCCCTTGGTTTTTGCTCGGGTGCATGACAATCGAACCGTTCACCCCGGTTATGGATCGGGCGGTGGAGGCTGTCCCTCGATAAGCCGCAGAATGTCGGCGAAGAGATACCTTGGGACGGCGACCTCGGCATCTGGAAGGTAGGCGATGTCTGGTTGGGATCAAACTGAGACCAAGTGCCGTCGCCTGCGCATGTCGGCTTTGCCTCTGAGTGCAGACCATTCTTTTGGAAAAGCGGGCATTGCCGGTTGAAGGTCGGCAATGTGCCGATTGGCGGACAAGACGTGGAATGGCCCTGAGGTCTCAAACGGGCCAGCAACCGACGTCATTGATCACCCCGGTCGACGGCAACAACTAAGCGCGTACCCCGGTCTACTCGTCAGGCCTTTAAGTCCCTCGGAGCTAGGACTTTCCATTCCGCTTTAATGGCACTGGCACGTACCGGCCATCTTTTAGCGGGATATAAATCGTATCCGGATCGAGCTTACCCCAATGATCGCCATTGGGACCGACAATCAGGCCTTCTTCGGGCTCGTCGTACTTAGGTCGGCTCTTTGCTGCGCGCGCTTCATCAGCTCCCGTATGGCATTCGGGGCAAAGCAACTCGACATCTTCCGGCTGCTCGCTTCCCAAGGAACGATAGTGAATGTGGTGCAGCGCTAGGGAAGCACTCACCTGTCGACAACGCTGGCAACGGTTGCCGAGCTGCTCAATGACTTTGCGTTTCAGAGTCTTCCATTGCGCGCTGGAAATGTGTTGGTGATAGCGATCAGGAAAATCACTGCGACCGTTGAACATGTGATAACCGTTGGCCCTTGCGATAACGGGCTCGGCGCACTCCTGACAGTATCGGAGATGGCTATTTGTCGGGTGGCGAAGGGCCCTGTCGAGATAGCGCTCGCCGGTCGCGATAAATTTGGCACAACCGTCACCTTGGCATTGATGCTGCTTCTGCGCCCTGCGCCACTTCGGCATCAGTTCGCCCCACATTGCCTCATGCCTCCCCGTGGCGGGTGAAGCGGCATCACTCTCCATAGCGAAGGCGAAAGCGGGCGCGTGCGATGGCGGACTGCCTTTTCGCATCCGCGACAATCTGAACCCGGACTTCGCCATTGCGTGCGATCACCTTCAATTGCCTGCCGTCTGGCAGGTCGATCGGAGTTGATTGTTGGCTTTCAATTGCCGCAAGAAGCAGGTCGAAGGCATCAACCTTCAGCTGCCGCTCCATCAACGTCAGCTGCCGAAAACGTTTCTGACGCTCCGAATTCGTTATGGGGGACATGAGATGAAATCCATCTTCGTTACGTAATAAATCTATGCTCTCCGTTACGTAACGAGACTATACTTTCCGTTACGTAGCTGTCAAGCTCGATCCTAACCCCTCCCGTTGGGCTTCGAGCAAACAAACCAAAGGTTGCTAGTGATCGAGCAAATCCGGTCAATGCCCGAGTTGGGTCAAGCGCTGATACATTTTCAAGACGGAGCGGATTGAGATACTTTGGTTCAAAATGTCCGAACAGCTTCAGGTGAAGCATGATCCCCCCCATGAGCGACGATTTAACACCAAGTCACAGCCTTTTCACACAGCTTTCATGCAGCCCCACCACTTCAAGTCACAGACCGGGCCTTTAATCCTCCCATCGCAACACGGGAGACATGACAATGAACTGGATGATCGACGGACTCTACGGCGACCTTTACCGGACGGCCATGGGTTATCGCACCTTGACGCCCCACGACGAATGGGAAATCGAACGGCAAACTGCTGCGGCGCCGAGCTTGCTCATGCGGGCTTTGGCCGGAACTCAAAATATCTGGGCAAAGGGGCGCGCCAGTCTTCAAACAGCGGGAACATACGCCTCTGCGAAAGAAAGGACCATATTATGAGAGACTATGCCCTGAACCGCGCCATGGCGGCGGAAAGCATCGGCGCTTCGCTGGTGACGCTCTATGGTAACTGGCGGGACCGCCGTGAGGTCGCAAAACTAGCGCGGTACGGCGATAAACAGCTGCGGGATCTTGGAGTGAGCCGCGACGACGTGCATTGGGCAATGCGGCAGCCACTCAGCCAGAACGCGCGTCTAGCTCTCGAAGAACTGGTCTTCAAGAGGGCACGCTATTGATCCGTGCCAAAGCTCGAGCTGCTTGCAGCGGATACTTGCATCTTCCAAATCGGGAATATCGATTTCGTTCCTATCCGGAAGCACCGTTGCGGCTTGTTGCAGTGGACGCGTGAACGTCAAAAGAGTCATTCATTTCATTCGGTTTGAGTCCTTTGCGGCTGCGCAGCCAGTAACTGGGGAGCAGACTAATGAATTTGCCAACAGGCAAGTTTGTCTGCTTTTGGCCGAGGCCGTGCTTGAGAAAGTGCAGGCGCGGCTTGACAAGAATCCGGACGCCATGCGCGTTCGCCGCTCCACGGTCGAGCACCCGTTTGGCACACTGAAAATGCGGATGGGGGCGACGCACTTTCTGATGAAGACGCTGCCCAAAGTCGCCAGCGAGATGGCGCTCTGCGTGCTCGGTTATAATTTCACACGGGTGTTGAATATTGTCGGCGTCGATGCGCTGATGGCGGCAATCCAGGGATAGTTGCGGGAAAACTGCGGGCGCCGGCCAGCGCCAAATCGGGACCAGAGGCACGCACCTGACGCCTTGCCGATGCATCAGGGTCGACGCTGATCGAGCGTCCAGAAAATTTGCTCAATCCAGACCTCCCGCGGCA
>VFJY01000012.1 GCA_009885825.1 Rhodobiaceae bacterium
TAAGTGAAGTTTCTGCATTGGGTTAAGCCGCAGCCGGGAGCTGTAGCTGGTCGAAGTAGGCCGCATCAGGGGTGTTGCCGTCAAGGGCCTGGTGAGGTCGTTTTGTGTTGTAGAAGTTGAGATAGGCACCGATACCGGCCCTTGCCTCAGCGACGCTGGCATAGGCCTTGAGATAAACTTCCTCGTATTTGACTGATCGCCACAGCCGTTCGACAAAGACATTGTCGCGCCAGGCACCCCTGCCGTCCATCGAGATGGCGATGCCGCGGCCAAGCAGGACACGGGTGAAGGCTTCAGAAGTGAACTGGCTGCCTTGATCCGTGTTGAAGATGTCTGGCGCACCATATTTTTCCAGAGCCTCTTGCACTGCTTCGATGCAGAACGAGGTGTCCATGGTGATCGACAGACGCCACGAGAGCACCCGGCGTGTGTGCCAGTCCAGCACCGCCGCGAGATAGACAAAGCCCTTGGCCATCGGGATATATGTAATATCCATGGCCCAGGCCTGATTGGCCCGTTCCACCGTGGTCTGGCGCAGAAGATAGGGATAGATCTTGTGGCCAGGCTCGCGCTTCGAAGTGTTGGGTTTGCGGTAAAGTGCTGATATCCCCATCTTCTTCATCAGGGTACCAACGTGCTTGCGGCCAATCCACAAGCCTTCGCCATTCAACAGCCCACACAGCATGCGGGCCCCCGCAAACGGGTAGTCCATATGCAATTCGTCCAGCCGCCGCATGAGCTTGAGATCGCGCTCCGGCACCAATCGGGGCAGATAATAGATGCTGCCACGGCTGATGTTCAGAACCTCCACCTGTTTTGTGATGGGCAGTCCGTGTTCGCGGTCAATCATCGCTTTGCGCTCAGCATGCCGGCCTTGATGAGCGCCCCTTCTAAAAAATCATTCTCCAGTGTCAGCTCCCCGATCTTGGCATGCAGCACCTTGATGTCCGGTGCCGGGGTCTTCGTCTCAGTTGAACCCGATCCGGAGCCAAACAGCCCGGCGGCACCATCCTGCAATTGCGTTTTCCACTGCGTGATTTGGTTGGCATGCACATCGAAAGCCTGCGCCAGCTCGGCCAGCGTCTTGTCGCCCTTCAGCGCCGCCATCGCCACCTTCGCCTTGAACGCCGATGTGTGATTCCGTCTGGTTCGTCTCGTCATAATTTCTCCTGTCAGGCCAAGGATTCCCAAGGCCAATATCAGGCAGAAACTTCACTCAAGCCACTGTGCAGATTTCCGGGGCCTGCTCTGA
>VFJY01000130.1 GCA_009885825.1 Rhodobiaceae bacterium
ATTTTATCAACCGCTGAGATCACCGGCACCGCATCAGGTGTGGCATCAATCACGCCTGCCCACCGCTCCGCGATCCGCATCGGCGCGAAGGCGGGATAATAGCTTTTCAGGCTTTCCGCCGCCTCGTCAAGAATGCCCAGCACCGGTTCCGGGTCAAGCATGCGAACCTCTTCAAACGGCGAGCGCTCATCCAATTGCCAGCGGCGTTTCAATCTCGCCTCATCGAAAAAGCGCTGGCCCAAGCGCAGGCGAAGCCCGCGCCAATCCAGCTTGAGGGCGGGCAAAAACGCCCTGAACAGGCGAAATCTGTCAGGCACAATATCAGCCACCGACAAGTGACGATGAGTGATGGTGTAGCCCCCGTCCAGGCGTTTGCGAAAGGCAAACTTTCCGCCAGAACATGATCTTTCCAGTCCCGTATCAAGCGCTTCAGTCCGCATCACCGAATTCACCACTGAAAGCTGCGGAAATTCAATATCCTGATTGCCAAGGAACCGCCGTGACCACGCTCCTCCCGCCAGCACCACTTGGTTGCAGGCAATGACGCCACGCTCGGTCACCACCGACAAAACCTTGCCCGCCGCCGTTTCAATCCCGCGCGCCGCGCAATTCTGCAGGATTTTGACGCCAAGCTTTTGGGCAAACCGCGCCATGGCGGGAACGGCGATGAAGGGCTCCGCCCGGCCATCCGCCGAAGTATAAAGCGCTCCCTTCCATTTCCGTGTTGATCCGGGTTGCAGTTGTTCGGCCTCGAACCCGCTTGCCAATCGCGTATCAAGCCCAAAGGACTTGGCATTTTCGCGATGCCATTTCTCCTTGGCGGCCATCTCCGCATCGGTCTCCGCCAGATAGATAATCCCGCTTTGGCGGTAGCCCGTTTCAGCGCCCACCCGCGCGTTCATGCCGCGCCACAGCTTGAGTGATTCCAGAATGAGCGGAATTTCCCGGGGATCGCGCCCCATCTGCCGGCACCAGCCCCAGTTGCGGCTCGATTGCTCGCCCGCGATGATGCCCTTCTCCAGCAACACAACCGAGAGGCCGCGGCTCGCCAGTTCAAGGGCCGTTGAAACGCCAATGATGCCGCCGCCAATAACAGCGACATCGGCTTTCTTCGGCGTATTCAAATCTGATTGGACGAGATCAATGGCAGGCATGGGCGAAACTATGAAATGCCGATCCCTCTCGCAAGCCTCAGCTCTGCGCGTGGGCCTTGCGATATTGTTCGAGCAGATGCGTGCGGTCCACTTCCGTGTAGATTTGCGTGGACGACAGGCTGGCGTGGCCCAGAAGCTCCTGGATGACGCGAAGATCGGCGCCATTGCCCAGGAGATGCGTCGCGAAGGAATGGCGCAGCGCGTGCGGTGTCGCCGTATCAGGCAGGTTCAGCGCGCCCCGCATCCGCTCGATCACCAGCTGGATGTTGCGCGCATTGAGCGGCTTGCCGCGCACGCCCCGGAACATGGCTTCATCAGGTTTCAGCGGGAACGGGCAAAGCTGGATATAGGAATCCAGAACTTCGCGCACCCGCGGCAGCATGGGCGCAATGCGAACCTTGCCGCCCTTGCCCTTGATCACCAGGGGATTGGAGCTGGACTGATTGAGCGTCAGCTCAAGCGCCTCCGAAATCCGCAGGCCGCAGGCATAAAGCAATGTGAGCACGGCGCGGTCCCGCGCCTCCACCCACTTCGGTGTTTCATCACTCACCAGCGCCTCGCAGTTGGCCACTTGTTTGGCAGCCGGGATGCTCAACGGTTTTGGCACCGAATGCGAAATCTTGGGCGATTGCAACGCCGCCAGGGCCGCATTCTTGAAATGGTCGCTCCGCTCGGCAAAGCGGAAGAAGGAACGAATGGCTGAAAGTTGCCGCGCCAGGGTGCGGCTTTCAACCCCTCCCGTGCGGCGCCTGGCCATAAAAGCCCGGAAGTCACCGGTGGTCAGCGACGCCAGGTCGGCGATGCCCGCAGGCTGGCCTAAATGATCTCTTAAGAATTGCCCAAACTGGTTAACATCGCGCGCATAGGCTTCCAGCGTTTTGCCGGCCATGCGGCGCTCGGATTTCAGGGATTGCAGCCAGGCGACAGCAATGCCCGCCGCGTCACGGGCAAGTCCAAATTGCAAAAGGTCTGGAACCGCTTTCATGGCGCAAGGCTAGGCCCCAAATGTTGAAAACTTCTAACAGGCGGCAACAGGCTCGCCAAAATGTTCCACCAGGGGAAACGGAGTGTAAAAGCGCTGCAGCAAAGTCCGCCATTGCTGGTAACGATCCGATTGCCGGAAACCCGTCGTGTGGTCCTCCAATGCCTGCCATTCCACCAGCAAAAGATGGCGTCCCCGCCGTTCCACGCAAGGCCTCACTTCAAGCTTAACAAACCCCGGTGTCGCCGCGATTAACGGCAATGCCTTCGTTAACGCCGCTTCGTAATCAGCCGCTTCCGCCGGGTCAACATCCAGGATTGCATGTTCAAGTATCACAATGTCTTCTGCCCGGTTTTCATCCCGTCACCATCATCAACATCAAATTTCACATTCCAAACCCTTCATAATATCTTCAATTAACCTTGTGCCCAGCGGCTTGCCGTCCAATTTCACAACCGGCCTTGCGGATCGCAGGCTGTTGCATGTGAACACAGCATCAGCATCGAAAATTTCCTCCAGCAGGACACCGCGCTCAATCGGCGTCAGCGAAACCTTGTGCGCGCTGTCCAGCAGCTTGCGCCGCGTGATGCCCGGCAGGATTCCCTGGTCCAGCCCCGGCGTAATCAGCTCGTGCCCGCGCAGCATGAAAATATTGGCGACGGTTGTCGATGCCACACGACCGGCCGTATTCAGCATCAAGGCGTCATCGGCGTCGCCCGCAACTTCGCGCGCCGCGGCTATACCATCCATATAGGATAGCGTTTTCAACCGCGACGACGGCGCATGTTCGTTGCGCCGGATCGCCGAAACCTTGAGGCTGACAGACCGTGGCAAACCACTCCCGTTGAACGCATCAAGCGTGACCAGCAGGCTTGGCGCGATGCATTCGCTCGCAAGGCCGCGCACGGTGCTGCCCCGGCTGAGAGTCACCCGCAGCGCTTCAAAACTGGCCTGGCTCTTACCCAGCACCGCCGCAACACCAGCACCTATGATTTCAGCGTCGAAGATGATGCCAAGCTCCAGCGCCGATGCTTCCATGCGCGCCAAGTGCTCTGTCAGCCAAATTGGCCTGTGATCGCGAACCGCGACGGTCTCAAACAAGCCATCGCCCAGCAGGAACCCCCGGTCGCGGGCGTCGAGCTGAATTGTGGTGTTGGCGAATTTCCCGTTGAACCACGCGAAGCTCAATTCACCTCCTCCAGAAAATTCCTGAACATGCCGTAGCCGTGTTCTGTGAGAATTGACTCTGGATGAAACTGTACGCCATAGGTATGATGCTTGCGGTGCTGCAGTCCCATGATTTCTCCATCATCGCTTCGCGCGGTTATTTCCAGTTCAGGATTTTCCACCGCAGTTTCCACAATCAACGAATGATACCGCCCGGCGTTCAATCGATTGGGCAATCCCTTGAAAATGCCTTTGCTGTCATGGATGATTTCAGAAGCGTCGCCATGCATGGGTCGCCGGGCGCGCACCACCCTGCCGCCGAAAACCTCGCCGATGCATTGATGCCCAAGGCATACGCCAAGAATGGGCAGGTGACCCGAATGCATTGCGATAATGTCAAGCGAGGCTCCCGCTTCACGTGGCGTGCAGGGGCCGGGAGAAATCACCAACGCTTTTACATCGCCGGCAATCTCGCCCACTTCATCATTGCGCCTGACCGCGACCCTCTCGCCCAGCTCCTCAAAATACCGGGCGATATTGTAAACAAAACTATCATAATTATCGATGATGAGGATCATGGCGCAAAGGCCTCCATGACGCGGTTGACCTTGGAGAGGGTCTCCTCATATTCAGCCGCCGGTTCCGAACGCGCCGTAATGCCGCCGCCGCCCTGGAACCGCGCCACGCCTTGGCTGAACATGGCGGTGCGGATGGCGATGTTCAAATCCACTTGGCCATTGAAGCCGAAATATCCGATGGAGCCGCAATAGACACCGCGCGGGCCCCGCTCGACTTCCCCGATGATTTCCATGGCGCGGATTTTTGGCGCCCCCGTGATGGAGCCGCCCGGAAACAGGGCCGCAATCAGATCGCCCACCGTTTTTCCGGGCTTCAATTCACCAGTGACAACCGATGTCAGGTGATGCACTGAGGCATAGCTTTCGAGTCCGCACAGAATGGGCACCCGCACGCCCGAGCAAACCCGGCTCAAGTCATTGCGCAACAGGTCCACGATCATCACATTCTCGGCCCGGTCCTTGCGGCTGGATACAAGCTCGGCAATGAGCGCCGCGTCGCGGGCCGGGTCAGCATCGCGCCGCCTGGTGCCCTTGATGGGCCGCGCCTCCACGGTTTTGCCATCAAAACTCAACAGCCGCTCCGGCGAGCTCGAGGCGACCTGCACATCGCCATAATCCAGAAAAGCCGAGAATGTCGCTGGGTTCAACGCCCGCAAGCGTCTGTAGAAAGCCAGCGCATCAAAACCACCCGGGATATCTGCGCTGAAACATTGGGAAATATTGGCCTGAAAAATATCGCCTGCCAGAATATACTCAATGACCCGGGCAACCGCTGCCTCATAATTGTCGCGCGTGAAATTTGAGGCCCATTTTTCAATCACCGGCGAACCCAAATTCTGAACCCTGTGCTTGAGCAGCTCCTCAAGCTCATCGGCGCGCGCGTCATCGGTGATTGAAACAATCCACGCCCGCTCCTGCAGGTGGTCAAAGGCAATGCCCACATCATAGACATGCAGCATGAGATCAGGGCACAGGCGGGGGAAGTCCGGAATCCGTGAGCGCGGTTCAAGGCTGCGGCCAAAGTCATAACTGATGTACCCCGCCAATCCCCCCTGAAATGGCGGCAAACCTGCCATCAAAGGCCTGCGATTTTCCGCCAGAAGGAGATCAAGGACTTTGAGCACCGGTTCCGCTTGCGGAACACCATCCAGCAAAGCCACGCCGTTTCTTACCTCAAGCGTCGAGGATGGGTTGCATGCCAGAAACGAATAGCGCCCCAGCTTTTCCTGCCGCATGGTACTTTCAAACAGCGTCAGATGCGCCTGCCCGCGCAGGCGCTGCGCCAGATGAATGGGCTCCCAATAGACAATCTCGCGGGCATTGACCGGGGGCTGCTGAACCGTGGCATGTTTCATGTGAGGCGTGATATAAGACTGGCAGGCCTTCCCGTCCAAGACTATTCCAAGACCCATGAACCCCGATTCCACCCGCCTTGCCGATGTGCTGCTGCCTTTGGCGCTTGAAGGCCCCTACTCCTATCGCATTCCAGAGAATTTGACGCTGGCCCCTGGTGACTATGTGAGTGTGCCCCTGGGCTCGCGAACCTACATTGGCGTCGTTTGGGCTTTGCATTCAAACGCGCCAGCGAGCGCCAAGCTGCGCGATGTGATCACCCGGTATGACATGCCGGCGATGAGCGAGACCCACCGCAAATTCGTGGAGTGGCTGGCCGATTACTATGTTGAGCCCAAGGGCAATGTGCTGCGCATGGTGCTGCGCTCACCCGGCGCCTTTGAGGAACCCAGGCAGCAGGTGGCCTACCGCGCCTCGGGCCACCCCAGCCGCCGCATGACACCCCAGCGCCAACGGGTTCTGGATGTGGCATCCGAAGGCTTTGCCATGCGCTCGGCAGAGTTGGCCGGGGCCGCAGGCGTCGGAACGTCGGTCGTAAAAGCTCTGGCCAAGGAAGGCGCATTGGAAATCGTTGGCCTTCCCAGCCTCAAGCCCTTTCAAGCCCCCGATTTGAATGCCGGCGGATTGGAACTCTCGCGGCAGCAGGGAGCCGCAGCCCAGGAGCTTCGCGCCGCGGTTGCCTCCCGCAGCGCCAAGGTCACATTGTTTGATGGGGTCACCGGATCAGGCAAAACTGAAGTTTACTTTGAGGCCATGGCGACAGCCCTGGCAACGGGCTGCCAGGTGCTGTTGCTCCTGCCCGAAATCGCTCTGACTGCTGGTTTCATCTCCCGTGTTGAGACCCGCTTTGCCGCCGAACCCGCCCAATGGCATTCCGACATGCGGCCCCGCGAGCGCGAGCGCGTCTGGCGCAGCGTTGCCGATGGCAACGCCCAAATTGTCGTAGGGGCGAGATCAGCGCTCTTCCTGCCGTGGAAAAAACTGGGCCTCATCGTTGTCGATGAAGAGCATGAAAGCGCCTACAAGCAGGATGAGGGTGTTCCCTACCACGCCCGCGACATGGCGGTGCTCTATGGTGCAATCGGCAAGTTTCCGGTGATCCTGTCATCGGCGACACCCTCGCTTGAATCCCTGGTGAATGCCGATCGCGGCCGCTATGCCCACGTGAAATTGCTGGACCGCCATGGCCGCCCCGAACTGCCGGAAATCGGCCTGATCGACATGCGCGCGGCACCTCTTGAAACCGGCGCATGGCTGTCTGCCCCCCTCGTTGACACCATCACCGCGACACTGGCTGCGGGCGATCAGGCCCTGCTGTTTCTCAATCGAAGGGGTTACGCGCCCCTCACCCTGTGCCGCGCCTGCGGCCACCGCATGGATTGCCCCAATTGCGCTGCCTCTCTGGTTGAGCACCGGTTTCGCCGCAACCTCATGTGCCACCACTGCGGCCACATGGAGCCAACCCCAAAAGCTTGTCCGAAGTGCGGGGTTGAAGACAAGCTGGTTCCCTGTGGGCCTGGCATTGAACGCCTCGCCGAAGAAGCCGCCCGCCGCTTTCCCGACGCCCGCATCGCCATTCTCTCCAGCGATCTGGCGCGCGGAATATTTTTGCGTGATATCATCCGGGACGTAGCCAAGGGCGACTACAATCTTGTCATCGGCACGCAGTTGGTGGCGAAAGGTCACCACTTCCCGTTTCTCACATTCGTGGGTGTCGTCGATGCCGACCTTGCCCTTGAATCATCCGATCCCCGGGGCGGCGAGCGAACCTGGGCGCTGATGGCGCAAGTCGCTGGCCGCTCCGGCCGGGGCGAGAAACCGGGCCGCGCGCTGGTGCAAACCCATATGCCCGAACACCCCCTGATGCAGGCCCTCAAGCATGGCGACCGGGAAGGCTATCTTGCCCAGGAAAAACTGATCCGCGAGAATGTCGGGCTGCCGCCCTATGGCCGCCTGGCCGCCGTGATTATTTCAGGCAGCGACCCGGCGGAGACTGAGCGCTTCGTGCGCCAGATTGCCAGTGTCGCCCCAACCGGAGAGGCGGTCGCAGTTCTGGGACCGGCCCAGGCCCCCATTCATATCGTGCGCGGCCGTCACCGCTGGCGCTTTCTGGTCAAGGCCCCCCGCGAGGTCAATATTCAGGCCTTCATCCGTCAGTGGCTGAAGGACGTGAAACCCAGGGGCTCCCTCCAGCTCCACATTGATGTGGACCCCTACAACTTCCTCTAATCCTCAATTCCCTCCACGGTTAATGAGGCGTTAACGGTTGCCTCGCCACAATCACCCCAAACCGAATCGATGGAAAGCCATAATTTTTCATGAGCCGCGATGAACTGCGACAGCCGCTGAAGAAACGAACCGCGGGCGAGCGCCTGTGGGCGCGGCGGCCAAGCCTGCTTTTTGCCACGTCATTTTTGGCAACGGCAGGATTCGTGGGGCTGGGCATCTGGACTGTTGCAACGCCCTACCCCTTCGCCGGTGAACCCATCGTCATTGCGGCCATTCCCGCAGCCGAAGAAATCAAGACGGCCACCACCGAAGAAGTGACATCGGCCGAACTTGAAACCCCCGCTGCCGAAGAGGACGTTGAAGCCAAGGACGAGGCCCCCGTTCAGTCCGAAGTGTATCAAACTGAGGTCGGCATTGAAGTGGCTCCACGCCAACGTTTGCGCTCTGCCCCCATGGCTGATCTCATCGAAACCAGCAGCCTGGGCAATCTGCCGCGCATTGGTCCCGGAAATAGAAAACCTTCTGAAGTCTATGCGCGCCTGACGCCCATGGGCGTGCTGCATTCCAGCCGCCCCAAGATTGCTATTTTGCTGGGCGGCATGGGCCTCAATCCTAAGCTCACGCAGCGCGCCACAAGGGATTTGCCCGGTGATGTGACCTTCGCCTTTGCGCCCTATGGTGATAATCTGCAGGAACAAGTGAACAAGGCCCGTTCCGGCGGCCATGAGGTGCTGCTCCAGCTTCCCATGGAACCCATGGGGTTTCCTGCCAACAATCCCGGCCCCAAAACCCTGTTGTCTGACGCCGATGATGTCACCAATATCGAGGCGCTGCATTGGCACATGAGCCGCTTTGCTGGCTACACCGGCATCACCAATTATATGGGCGGCAAGCTCCTGAATTCACCCAAGGCACTGAAGCCCGTCATGCAGGAGTTGAAAAAGCGCGGCCTCATCTATCTCGAGGATGCCTCAACGGCTGTCACCATTTCTGAAGATGTGGCGCAGAAGGCCAATGTTCCCCACCGCAGCTCCGAAATCGTCATCGACAGCGTTCCGACACCTGAAGGCATAGCCACGGCACTTGAACTTCTTGAGGCCGAAGCAAAAGCCAATGGTTTTGCGGTTGGGACAGGCTCGGGCCTTGAAGTCACCCAGGAAGCCGTGGAAGAATGGGCCAAGGGACTGCGTGAAAAGGGCATCATTCTGGTGCCCGTCAGCGCATTGTACAAAGGCCGCCTGGGTTAATGACAGAGAAGAGTTTGATTACGGCCTATAGGCCGTGCGTGGGCGTGATGTTGCTCAATGCCGAAGGCTTGGTCTGGATCGGCCGCCGTTTCGACAAGCAGAATGACGAAGGCAAAGGCCACTGGTGGCAGATGCCGCAAGGCGGCATTGATGATGAGGATCCAGCCCTTGCCGCCGCCCGCGAACTTGCCGAAGAAACCGCCATCACATCCGCCAAAATCATCGCCGAAGCACCGGACTGGTACAACTACGATCTGCCCGAACACCTTATCGGCAAATCCTGGAAGGGAAAATATCGCGGTCAAACCCAGAAATGGTACGCCATGCGTTTCCTTGGCAATGACAGCGAAGTAAATCTGGCCCCGCCCGGCCACAAGCAGGAATTTGATGAGTGGCGCTGGGCCCATATGGATGAAATGCTGGATCTGATCGTGCCCTTCAAGAAGCCCGTTTACGAACAAGTTATCAAAGCCTTCCGGCATCTCGGCGCAAAATGATCTCCCATGTGATCTTTGATTGCGATGGCGTGCTCATCGACAGTGAAGTCATTTCCATGGATGTGGACGTGGCCCTGCTGGCGCAAAACGGCATTCACCTCTCGGTGGCCGACATGCACCACCGCTTTGTCGGCACAACCTTTGAAGACATGGTGAAACAGGTTGAGCAGGAATTTGGCGTGACCCTGCCAGCGGATTTAAGCGCCCGCAAGGACGTTCTTATGCTGGATTTGTATCGCCGCGAACTCAAGCCCGTGGCAGGTGTGTTGCCCATGCTGCAAACATTTGA
Organism: Rhodobiaceae bacterium; assembly: GCA_009885825.1. Taxonomy (GTDB): domain Bacteria; phylum Pseudomonadota; class Alphaproteobacteria; order Rhizobiales; family Aestuariivirgaceae; genus Aestuariivirga. The sequence continues at coordinate 9,497 of VFJY01000130.1, forward strand.
TCTGCCCCGCAGCATTGGCACCAACGGCCCGCGCGACCGTGCCCTTGAAGCGCTCAGGATTACGGGGCTTGCTCCCCATTTCGGTGACAGATTGACCACTTTTGAGGATGTCGTGAACGGAAAACCCGCACCCGATATCTATGAACTCGCCGCCAGGCGGGCAGGTTTCGCCCCAAATCAATGCGTCGTTGTGGAAGACAGTGTAACGGGAGCAACGGCGGCACTGGCCGCCGGGTGCCATGTGATTGGCTTCACGGGCGTTGCCCATGATGTGGCTGCCAAGACTAACGCGTTGAGAAACCTGGGTATTAACCACATCATTGACGACATGGCGACCCTCCACGACACCATCTCAAGCATAAAGGCTTGACATGCTGCGCTGCAACGCGCATATGCCGGTCCATCGACCCGGCCAAATAAGAATAACGTGAGGTAGCTCCAAAGCTGCTGTTCCGGCCAGGCACCGAAAGTATCCGAACACTCCTGTCACGTGGGATCTGTTTAAGCACAGAGCCAGTATCGTTTTGCGATTCCCGCGAAATGATCGCTCGGACATGGCCTGCGCTTTGCCCACATCTGTCCGAAACAGAAAGAACTATACACAGTGAATTCATTTTCAGAACTCAACCTCTCAGCCCCCCTTCTCAAGGCAATCGCCGCTGAAGGCTACGACAAACCAACCCCCATCCAGGCCCGCGCCATTCCCGAACTCTTGAAGGGCCGCGCTCTCCTTGGCATCGCCCAGCCGGGCACCGGCAAGACCGCTGCCTTCGCATTGCCAATCCTCGAGCGCCTTTCGCACGCAACCGAACGCGTGGCGAAGAACTCCTGCAAGGTTCTCGTGCTCTCGCCCACCCGCGA